>JAJDDM010000073.1 GCA_029260315.1 Phycisphaerales bacterium
AGCCTCAGCCTGCCGTGACCGGCAATGACCGGAAGTGTCCGATCACCGCCCGACCGCGGGGCACGCAAACGCAACCAGAGACCCGAGAGAACCAAACCCTCAAACAGCAATCGGCTGGTGGTGAGTTAGATCAGAGATTCCGGCTGTCATTCCAGGTAATGCACTATCTTGAAGTTGCCACGCGATACCCAAGTTGCTCGATGACTGTTTTGGCGAATGGTGCGTTTTCCAAGTACCGCAATAAATACCACGTTAGTTTTCATGTGCAGGCCGATCGGCTTGCAGCCTTCAAGTGGTTCAGTTTGACCCACTCTTGTACCGTAAGCGAGTACTCGTCGCTTGTGAATCGGGTTTGCAGTTGGCTAGATGGGAGAGAATAGCATTGGTCAAATATATTGGTTCAAAGCGCACCCTCGTGCCATTCATTGTCGATATTATTAAATCGATTCCAGAAGTCGAGGCGGTTGCAGATTTCTTCTCCGGGACATCTCGCATAGGGCACGCACTTAAGCGAGCTGGCTGTTGCGTCTTCGCCAACGATTTGCTTACCTATGCCAATGTCCTCGCTACCTGTTACGTCCAGGCTGATCGCGAACGTATCGAGAGCGACGCCATAGAGTTGCTCGGCGAACTTAATTCTCTTGAGGGCAACCCTGGCTACTTCACTGAGACATTCTGTGAACGCAGCCGCTTCTTTCGCCCCGAAAACGGGGCCCGCGTTGACGCTATCCGCGAGCGCATCGAGCAACTCGACCTCAATGCGGATCTCCGTGCCGTCCTGCTCACGTCGCTCATGGAAGCCGCCGACCGCGTGGACTCGACCACCGGCGTCCAGATGGCCTATCTCAAATCCTGGGCGAAGCGCGCGTTCAATCCCCTCGAACTGCGCATGCCAAACGTCCTTCCCGCCGTGGGTGCCTCCTGCAAGGCCCACCAACTCGAAGCCCAGGACGCGGCGAGAACGCTCGAGGCCGACCTCGCCTACATCGACCCGCCGTACAACCAGCACACCTACATCGGCAACTACCACATCTGGGAGTCGCTCGTGCTCTGGGACAAGCCCGAGGTCTACGGCGTCGCCTGCAAGCGCATCGACTGCAAGACCCGCAAGAGCGATTTCAACAGCAAGAAGAGGGCAGCCGACGCGCTGACCCGCTTCATCGACGCCGTGCGCTGCCGCTTCCTCATCGTCTCGTTCAGCAACGAGGGATACATCGCGCGCGAGCAGATGGAGTCGATCCTCGCCCGGCGCGGCGACGTCCACACCATCCAACGCGATTTCAAGCGCTACGTCGGCGCACAGATCGGCATCTACAACCCCAGCGGCGACAAGGTCGGCAAGGTCAGCCACCTGCGCAACAAGGAGTACCTGTACGTCGTCGTGCCGAGCGGCTATCCGTGGTCGGCGGATCGCGTCGGCGCCGATCTGCTGTTTGCGTGAGGATTTCAACACGGAGGGCCACGGAGATGGCAATCTCTACCGCGGAGATCGCGGAGATCGCGAAGATCGCGAAGATCGCGGAGTCAAGAACGCGGCTCTGAGCCCCGGCTTCGCCCAGGTCTCTCTTGATTCAGTCCGCTCTTCCCTCCGTGGCCCTCCCGTGGCCCTCCGTGTTTCAACTCTTCCTCCGCGTCCTCCGCGGTGAATCTAAACGACCACCATCACCTCATCGAGCCCCTTGCGCGTCAGCTCCGGCACCGTCGCGTCAACCGCCGGATACCCCACCGGCAGCAGCAGGAACGCCCGCTCGTGCGCCGGACGCTCCAAGACCTCGCCCAGAAACCCCATCGGGCTCGGCGTGTGTGTCAGCGTCACCAGCCCGGCGTGGTGGATCGCGCTGATGAGCATGCCGCAGGCGATGCCGACGGACTCGTTGAGGTAATACACCTGCCCGCCGTCGTCGGTCCTGGCGAGTTTGAAGACCACGATCAGCCACGGCGCGATCTCCAGGAACGGCTTCTCCGGCCCGGTCTGCAGGGGCGCCAGATCTTTGAGCCATTGCTCGTTCGCCCGGCGCTCATAGAACTCCCGCTCCTCCGCCTCGGCGGCTTGGCGGATTTTCGATTTCACTTGCGAGTCCTGCACGCACACGAACCGCCACGGCTGCTTGTGGGCCCCGCTTGGGGCCGTGCTCGCGGCTCGCACGCACCACGCGATCGTCTCCCGGCTCACCGGCTGGTCCGAGAAAAACCGGCACGAACGCCGACGATCCATGGTCTCGTAGAACCGGCGGGCCCCTTCTTCAGCGTCCACGCCGGGGTCGAACGGCTCGTAGGGCACATGCGGCACGCTGGGGGGGATCATCAGATGCTCCTGCGGGGCTCTTGCGAGTCGGTGATTCTGCGAGAATTGCCACACGAACGCCGCTCGGCGGTGTCTGTTTCTTGACGGGCCGAGTGGCTTGTCGAGAAGATCATTGCCCGCCGCACCCTCACAGCGGGCCCAGACGAAGAGGACTGATGCCATGATGATCCGGAGAATCACGCTGGCCCTGGCGCTCGCCGCCGGCACGACACTGGCCCAGGGCCCGCAGGCCTCGTCGGACAAGCGTGCCGAGATCCAAATAGAGATTCCCGAGGCGTATCGGATCGACAACGCGGCCCTGCTGTATTACCGCTACTGGATGATCGGAGAGAGCCAGTTCCCGGTGGGCGTGATGGAGCATTACAACGGTGCCGAGCCCGGCTGGCGTCCCAGCGAGGAGTTCGCCAAGGAGCTGGAGAACGCGCAAGACACGATCAAGGGCTACCTGAAGGCGTCGCGGATTCCGTTCGCCAACTGGGCCGTGGAGTACGACGAGGGCGTCATGGCGCTGCTGCCGCACCTCGCCAAGCTGCGGCACACGGCCCGCATCCTCACCGCCGACGCGCGCCGGCTCATGGAACTGGGCGAGGTGGAGCAGGCCGCCGAGCGCATCGCGGCGCTGTACCGGATGGGCGAGCAGACTGCCAGCGACCGCGTGCTGATCTCGACGCTGGTCGGCATCGCGATCTCGTCGCTGGCCAACCTCCAGGTCGAGGAGATCATCGCGACCGAAGAGCTCACCGAGGAGGCCCGCGAGATCATGCTCGAGGCGATCGAGGCGATCGATCTGGACAATCCCGCCGGCGTCCGCGACGCCGTTCTGGGCGAGCGCGACCTCTTCATAGGCAATCTCCGCCAGCGGTATACCGGCCCGACGGCGGGCGCGGACTTTGTGCGAGAGATGTTCCCGATGATGGGCGTCTCGCCGGACGCGTATGAAGAGATCAAGGCCCGCATCGCGCAGTTCGACGAGGCCGCGCTGCAGGCCGACCTCGACAAGGCGAACAGGTACTACGAGGACATCCTCTCGATCTGGGACCTTGCCGACGCGGGCGATCGGATAGAGCAGATGAGCGGGCTCATCGAGAATGGGCACTACGGCATCACGGGGCGATTCATGCTCCCGGCGATGAGCAGGGTCTGGGAGAGTTCGCAGAAGTTCAGCCAATCGCTCACCGAGACGCGTCGGCTTCTTGAGAGCGCACGGGTTGTGAGGAGCGAGGACGACACAAAGGACGACGGCTGAATGACCGACGATCGCACGCTCCTGCGGCGGATGCGACGGGGCTCACAGAGCGCCGCGACGCAGCTCTGGACGCGACACGCGCCGGGGCTGCTTCTCTACGCGCGGTCCATGCTCGCACGCGGGCCGATCGACGCTGAGGACGCGGTGCAGCAGGCGTTCTGCCGCGTTTTCGAGCTGCCGACACGCAGGATCCGCGAGGTCCGCGACGTGCGCGCCTGGCTCGCGTCGGTCGTCCGTTCGGTCGCGCTGAACGCCCTGCGCGGCGAACATCGCGAGCGCACACGCAGGCACGGCGCATGGCGCGCGGGCGCGGCCGTTCATTCTGAGGGCCCCACCGATCCGTCGCTTGTCAGCGCGATGCTCCGCCTCAGCCTCGAGCATCGCGAGGCGGTTGTCCTGCGGCACCTCGCGGGCCTGACCTTCGACCAGATGGCGATCGCCACGGCGGAAAACCGCTCCACGATCGCCAGCCGCTACCGTGCGGCGATCCAGAGCCTTCGGGAACAACTCAGCGAAGCAACGATCGCCGACAGCCCACCTTGCACGAGTGGCGAGATGTGTTGTGCGCCCAGTGCCCGCGCCACGATTGGGGAGGCCCGCCATGCCTGAGAATCGACTCGAGCAACAACTGGACGCGCTGGCGGATGCGCCGCCCGCGTCGCCGCTACCGCCGGAGCTTCAAGCCGCCGTCGGCGCGGAACGCCGACGCACGGTCGCCTCGGCGTCGATATTCGCCAGCCTGCTGATCGCCTCGGCGATCCTCGTCGGCGTCGCGCTGACGGCCCATCGCGCCGAGCCGGTGATCGATCGAGGGGTTCACGAGTTCGTGCGAATCGACGCCGAGGCTCGCCCGCTCTCGGTCGCCTCGCTGCGAGACTTCGATCCGTTCGCGGAGACGGCGTTCCCGGGCGAGGAGGGTTCCGCCGGCGTCCGTGTGCAGGTGGTGCGTCTGGGTCCGCTCACCGCCGAGCGCCTGGATCGCATTCTCGCGGGCGAGCTCTGAGTTCTCGGACCCGGCGTCGGTGAATGGGCTCGCGACTGTCGGTCCAGCGGGCTCGTGCGTCCAGCCGATACCAGCGAGTGTGACGCGCATCATCCCAGGCTGTTTCTGTCTCTTCGCATCGCTGCTGGGCGCTCTCGGCGCTGCCCGGGCGTCCCAGCCCGATCGCCCCGTCCACGCCCAGCGCGTCGTCCAGGCCTTCGAGTTCGAGGAGCGGGAGCTGCACGATGCGCCGGTGCCGTTGAACTGGTACCGCGCCCAGCACAACCCGCCGGACCGCCACCGCCCGGGCTTTCCCATCTGGAACCGCGCGACGATCGAGTATGAGAGTGCCATGTCGGGCAGCGGCTGCGTCCGCCTGCCCACCAAGGGCGGCTCCACGTCGCTGCGGCTCAGGACCGGCGTCATTCCCGTCCTGCCGGGGGCCGACTACACAATCCAGGCCATGGTCCGGGCCGAGAACCTGCGATACGCGCACCCCGCGATCAACGTCGTGCTCGTCGACGAGCGCGGCGAGCCGATCGAAAGCACCCGCCGACGCGAGCTGCTCAGTTTGGGTGATGAGCGATGGCGGGCGATCGAGGTGCTGCTCGATGAGGCCCCGCCCAGGGCCGCGTTCCTTCAGATCGATCTCGAGCTCCTGCAACCGTCGGCGATCGGCAACGACGCCGAGACTGGGTTCTTCGAGGACATCGACGGCGCGGCGTGGTTCGACGTCGTCGTCGTCATGATGCGCCCGCGCGTCTCGCTCGCCAGCGGCCCGCCCGCCGGCGTCTCGAACGACCGGATGGACCCGGAACTCGTTTTCTCCGCCCGCGATCTCGCCGGCGATCGGCTTGACGCGACCATCAGCGTCTACGACATCGACGGGCGCATCGTCGATGCCCGGCGATTCCTCGTCGACCCGAGCGGGCGGGCGACGCGCTGGTCGCCGGCGCTAAGCGAGTTCGGCTGGTATCGGGCGGTCGCTCAGATCCGAGCGGGCGACGCGCTGGTCGGTCGTGCGACGCACGATCTCCTGCACCTGCCCGGCGAGGATCCCTCGCGCTCGCGCATCGGGATGCTCTTGGGCGAGTTCGATCCGAACGACCCCGCCGCCCGCCTGCAACTCGCAGAGGCCATGGGTCTCGGCGAGGTCATGATGCCCGCGTGGCGCGACAGCGCTGACCCATCGGGCATCGAGTCGCACGTCGAACAGCTCGCGGCGATGGTCGATCGCCTCCGGCGACAGCGCGTGGGCGTCGTGCTGATGCTCGATCGCGTGCCGGCGTGGGCGGCCCGGCAGGATCTGCTCGACCGCAACCAGGTTGCCGCGTTCCTCGCGTCGCAGTCCCCGGCGCTCTCGGCGCTGCTCGATCCGATCCTCGAGCGATTGGGCCAGGCGGTCACGCGATGGGCGATCGGGGACACGGCCGAGCCCTGGGATCCGACGATTCGCGACGAGATCGCCGAGGGCGAGCGGGCGCTGGCACGTCTGGTGCCGGGTCCGCGGGTCGTCTCGGCGGCCCCGGCCCGCGACATGCTGCTCGCTCGCGACGGGCTCGGTCTGGATCGGAGCGTCCTGCTGGCGCGGATCGACGGCTCGCTGGCAGAGCAGGTTTTCAACGACGTTGCCGGCTCGCTGGAAGACCTCGAAGGCCGTGCAGACCTTTGGCTGCTGATGCGTCCGCTGGACCCGCAGCAGTTCGGCGTGCGCGCCTCGATCCGGGGGCTCGCCCGCCAGTTGATCGCGGCCCACGCCCACCTGGGTGATCAGACCGGCGTCGTCTTGCTCGACGTGGAATCCGAGACGGTTGCAGGCCCGCCGCCGGCGCTGGCGGCGATGGCGGCGGTCGCAGACCGTATAGCGGGAAGGCGCGTCGTGGGGGAGTTTCCCGTCGGTGCAGGCGTGCGCTGCTTCATCCTGGAAGGCGACTCTCCCGACGAGCCCGGTGCGCTCGTCGCCTGGCACGACGGCTCTTTGCCGACGCCGCCCGTGCTCGACGCGATGCTCGCGCTGGATGATGTCACCGTGGTCGATCTGTTCGGCAATCGGCGCGATGTGGCGCTCTCCGCCGCCGACGAGCGGGGGATTCGCACGCACCGCGTCGAGATCTCGGCGATGCCGATCTTCATCGAGGGGATCGACACGCCCCTCGTGCGATTCCAGAGCGAGTTCACGATCACGCCGGACCGTCTCGCGACCGACAACTCCCATCACGAGCACCAGCTCGTGTTCACGAACCCCTGGACAGCGCCCATCGCCGGGCAGTTCTTCCTCGTCGAGCCCGGCGGCGTGCGCGACGACGGCACGCGCGATCGCGCCTGGGACATCTCCCCACGCACGGGCGTCCTCGACTGGCTGCCGGGAGAGGTGAGCGAAGTCACAGTGCGGATCGCGATGAGCCCGTATCAGCCCGCCGGCACGCTCATCGCTGTGGTCGACGTCGAGTTGCAAGCCGGGCGAGATTACGGCGTGGTCCGCCTGAGGCGACCGCTCTCCATCGACATTGACGATCTCGCGTATCGCGTCTCGCACGAGGTCCGAGGCGACCATCTCTTCGTGGATATCAGCCTCGCCAGCGGCGCCGACGAGGATCGCGACCTCGAGATCCTCGCGTTCGCCGGGGCCGACTCCGTCCGCCAGCGCAGCGTCGTCAGCGACCTCGAGCCGGGCGGGTTCGCGAGCCGCCGATTGGTGTTCGATCGCACGCTCGCCGGCGAGCGGGTCTTCGTCAGCGTCCTGGATTCCAAGTCCGGATCGCGTTTGAACACCATCATCGACATCGGCGCGGCCCTCGCCGCCGCCCCTGATCCGTGATCCGAAACCAGAGATCAGTCCCTGCTGAGCTGCTCGCGGCTGTTCATCAGTTCGAGTGTCTGACAGACGAGATCGATGTCGCGCTCGCTCAATCGCGTGTGGAACGGCAGCGCGATCGTCCGGTGGCTCACCGACTCGGCGATCGGGAACGAGCCCGCCTCGAAGCCCAACGCCTCGTACGGTGGCTGGAGGTGGATGCACGGGAAATAGTCCGCGCACCCCACGTCGTGGTTGCGCAGCCCCAAGAGAATCCTGTCGCGCTCGCGCTGCGAGTACTCGGTCGACAGCCGCACGACGAAGACGAACCAGCTCAGCTCGCAGCCCTCTTCGATCGTGGGAAGCATGATCTCGCTGCTGCTGCGCAGGCGGTCGATGTAGGCCCGGGCGATCTCGCGCCGGCGCTCGATCAGCTCATCCAGCCGCCTCATCTGCGAGACGCCCAGGGCGCAGTTCAGCTCACTCAGGCGGTAGTTGAAGCCGAGCCGCTCGTGACGCAGCCAGTTGCCCAGGCTCCCGCTCATCCTCGCCGGGCGTCCCTGGTTGCGCAGTGACCGGCACATGTCCGCGAGGTGGTCGTCGTCGGTGACGATCATGCCGCCCTCGCCGGTGGTGATCTGTTTGTTCGGATAGAACCCGAACACGCCGGCCCGCCCGTACGACCCGCACCGCCTGCCGTTGCAGACCGTGCCCAGCGCCTCGCAGCTATCTTCGATCAGCGGGATCTCGTGCTTGGCGGCGATGTTCGCGTACGCGTCCATGTACGCCGGGTTCCCGAACGCCTCGACCGCGATGATCGCCTTGGTCCTCGGCGTGATCGCCGCCTCGACCTTCGCCGGGTCCATGTTCAGCGTCTGCGGGCAGATGTCGCAGAAGACCGGGCGTGCCCCGACATAGAGAATGCAGTTGGCGCTGGCGATGAAGCTGAAGGGGGTGGTGATGACCTCGTCGCCCTCGCCGACGCCCAGGGCCAGCATCGCCAGGTGCAGCCCGGCGGTGCCGCTGGAGACCGCGATCCCGTGGCTACACCCCGCGGCGCTGGCGACGAGGCGCTCGAACTCCTCCTGCATGGGCCCGATGCTCAGCCGCCCCGAGCGCAACGCCTCCAGGACGAGGCGCTCGTCCTGCGCCGTAATATCCGGGCGTGACAGTGAGATCTCGCCTTCGGGCATGCGTCGCGTCCAATGCAGCGGGCGCGGGCGCGCGTCCGATGCGCGCTCGCGTCCGCCGCGGAGCATAGGAAGCCAAATCGCCGGTCCGTCAGCGAGCCAAGGCCTCCCGGTTCAACTCCCTGCGGATTCGTTCCGCGAGGGTCGCGATCGTCACGCCGTCGAGGTCCGCGCCCGTGCCGACCCTTTCGCCCTGTTCGATCTGCTTCTCGATCCGCTGGTGGGCCGTGATCACCGTCGAGTGGTTGGGCCTACCCATCGCCCGCGCGATCTCCGGATAGCTCAGGTTCGTCAGCTCGCGGGCAAGCAGCACGCAGATCGAGCGGGCCAGCACGATCCGCCGATGGCGGTTGGACCCGCTGAACTCCTCGTGGGTCACGCCCAGGGCGTCGCACACCACCTCGATGATCCGCTCGGCCCGCGCCGGCTTGCGGATCCCGACCGGCGACGCCCCGCGCGATGCCGCGTCCAGCCCCAGGGCCTTGCTCACCAGCGCCGCCCCGATCCTCCCGCCGCCGCCACTCAGCTCCGGCAGCAGGCGATGCGTCGCCTCGATCTGGATCACCAGCCCCTCGAGCTCGCGGACGCTCGGCTCCTGGCCGGTCAGCGCCGCGGTCTGGGCCGCGTGCTCGCCCACGAGCTGCACCGCGGCGTCCTCGAGCACCAGCCCCCGGCGCTCGCCGAGCGACCGCACCAGAGCCAGGCGCATCGCGGCGTCGGGGCACTCGATGCAGACGACTGCCCCGGACATGAACCTGCTGGCCAGCGCCGCGTTGAGCTTGCCGATCTCGCGCGGGTGCTCGTCGGAGGCCAGGACGACCAGGCGCTTGTTCATGCCGATCGTGTCGAACGTGTGCAGCAGCTCGGTCTGGGTCGCCCGCTTGGCGCTCAGGAAGTGAACATCGTCCAGACAAAGCAGCCCGACGTTTCGGTAGGTCTCTCGGAACGCGTCGAGCGAGCCGGCCCGCATCGCCGTCAGAAAGGCGTTGGTGAACGCCTCACTGGTGACGTATCGCACCCCGACGCCCGGGTTTACCTTGGCGTAGGCGCTGGCGATCCCCTGGAGCAGGTGGGTCTTGCCGAGCCCGCACGACCCGTGGACGAACAATGGACAGAAATTCCGCTCGCCGCGGGCGACGGACTGCGCCGCGTTGTAGGCCAACTCGTTGGACGGGCCGACGAGAAAATCGTCCAAGGACTTCCAAGCCTGCTGGGACCTGCGCTGGGCGGCCCGCGTCGCCTTAGGGGGGCTTTTCTTCGGCGCATCGCCGACCAACGCCACCCGCGCCGGCTCCTCGCTCGCGTTCTCGCCGACCGGGCAGACGTCGTACCCCAGTTTCTCGCTGCCGAGCTCCGTGCGTGTCGCCTCGCGGAGCGCCTCGCCGAACCGCCGGTCGATCACGCCGGCGACGAACTCCGACGGCACCTGCACGCGGATCCCCTCGTCGCTCTGGCTCACCTTGGCGACTCGCTCGAAGTAGCGATCGCACAGCTCGCGCCCCATCGTGTCGCGCAGGCGGGCCAGGACCCGCCGATCCGCGGCCTGCGTCGGCCCGCGCTTCTCGATCCTCTTGGCCTTGGCCCGAGGGGCATCATCGCGACCGGGGGCCCCGGCGCGTGTCTGGGTGGACTGGTTCGTCATCGGGTCTCCATCCAAAGCTGTGGCTGGGCGGGAGCGCGCGGCGAACCCGCGCACAACCCGACCACCCCTGGTCATCATGACCATGTCACCCGCCGAGCCAGACGCCCGACGCCCTCACTGGTTCTGGAGTCCCTTCCCCGCTCGAGACACGGCACCGATATCGACCCGCCCGTCCAGGGGAGTCGCCATGAGAATCGAACAAGTGCTGTTGAGTCCCTGCCTCAATCCGGTCGGCCTTGACCAGATCGGAACAATCTAGAGCCCTTCGCGAGCGTTCGCAACGCTCAACTCTCGTACTCTTGCCAATCCACATGCCGAAGACGCTAGAGACGCTTGAAAATCAAGCACTTGCGGCTCGAAAATTTATCTCATTCACAAAGCGCCAAGGTACGCCGATTCGCGTGCGGTCCGTCGGCTGCGCGGGATAACCTGCGCACAACCTGTCTTCACGCGTCGCTGACCCGGCGCACGAACGCCTCGCGCTGCGCGAACTCGCGGAATCCCCTGCGTGCATACAGCCGCAGCGCCGGCGCGTTGCGCCGATCGACGGCGCAGGTCATCTCCCGCAGCCCGAGCCTCGCGCACGCGTGCATGCCCAGCGAGAGCAGGCGCGCGCCGAGTCCCTTGCCCCGCAACTCCGGCGCAAGCCCGATGTACACAAGCTCGCACCCGACGCCGTCGCCCAGCGCGTTATAGAACGCCACGCCCGCCGGTTCGCCCTCACGCTCGATCAGCCACCACAGCGAAGGATCCCATTCGCCCGTCGCCAGGTGCGAGTCCAGCACGTCGCTGGTCTCACGCAGGCCCCACAGCTCGGGGCAATCCAGCGAGCCGACGTAGCTCGCGTCCAACGCCCGCTCCAGGCGGGGGCGCCAGCCCGAGATATCGCCGAGCTCCGCGACGCCCTGGATCGTCACGCCCGTCGGCGGGGACGGATCCACCCGCTCCTCGCCCTTGCGCAGGCGTGTGCGCATGTACGCGAGCGTGCCGCAATGCGTAAAACCACCCAATAAAAACGCCTCGCTCGCCCAAGGCTCCTCCGGATCCGGCAGCGACTGTACCACCCGCACCCGCCCCTGCGACACGCTTGCCAGCTCTTCAGCGATCCGATGCAGGATCGCAACGCGCTCCTCGCGTTGGGCCCGCTCATCCACGCCCTCCAGCGGCGGAGCGAGGAACAGGTTCGCCGTTCGCCCCGAACCGGGAACTGCCAGGCACACCTGACGAATCCTGGGTGGGGCGGTGTCGATGGTCGCCCAGCAGAGGGCGGGGTCGATGCCGTGGGCCTGGGCGTTGGCGAGGAACCGCTTGGCGGCCTCCTGCGGCGGATCGGGAGCCCGCGCCACGATGCGGGCGATCGCCTCGGGGATCAGGGGCGGGGGCACCCGCCGAGTTTCGATGGAGCCTGGCACCGCCCGATTGTTGACCCGCCCCCTGGCATTCGTAGACTTCCTGCCACGATTCACGTCGCCCCGGAGACTTCCATGACCCGACGCACGCCCCTCGCGATCTCGCTCAGCCTCGTTCTCGCCCTGGGCGGCGTGCTCGCCACCGGCGCATCCGGGGCCGCGACCGCCCCCGAGCCCAAGGCCTTCCCGACCGACTGGCAGTTCGATGTCGAGGTCGGGCCGCTGCGGGTTGTCCACCTGCCGGTCGAGGGCGACAGCGCTCGGGCGTTCTACTATGTCACCTACCGGGTCATCAACGAGACCGGCCAGGATCTGTTCTTCGCCCCGCTGATCGAGTTGGCGACCGATCGCGGCGAGGTCATGCTCGCGGGCCGCGATGTCCCGATCAACGTCACCTACAACATCATGGACCGCCAGCGGAACATTCTGCTCGAGGATCCGATCCGGATCCTCGGACGCCTCCAGCAGGGCGAGGAGAACGCCAAGGACGGGATCGCCATCTGGCCCGTCGGGGAGTCCAACGTCGACCGCGTCCAGCTCTACTTCATGGGCTTCAGCGGCGAGACCAAGGCCGTCCAGACCCGCGACGCCAACACCGGCGACCGCAAGGAGGTCACCCTCTGGAAGACGCTCATGCTCCGCCACGAGGCCCCGGGCGACCTGCTCAACGACGAGGCCTACACCCAGGGCGGCAGAACCCTTGCCCGGGCCCGCGAGCGCTGGATCCTGCGGAAGCCCGAGGCTATCGTCACGGCCCGAGATCGGGCGGCCTCGACAGCTCCTGGCAACCAGGAGCCCGCGGTCGGGCTCGACGGCTGAACTGGAGCGACGCGATGGCACACAAAAAGGGACAGGGCTCGACCAAGAACGGCCGCGACAGCAACCCGCAGTACCGCGGGATCAAGCTCTACGGCGGCGAGTTCGCCAAGCCCGGCGCCATCATCGTCCGCCAGTGCGGCACCAAGTTCCAGCCCGGCTTCAACGTCCGGCGGGCCAACGACGACTCGCTCTTCAGCGTCGCGACCGGCAAGGTCGTCTACAAGGGCCGCAAGGTCCATGTCGATCCCGCCGACACCGAGGCTGAGCGCCCGTTCTATCTGGCGAGTTGAGAACCAGAGATCGGATATCTTTCCGGTCGCGGCGCGGACCGCAACCTTTGCCGGATCGACCTGCGGGAATGATTCAGTAATGCACTGCGCCGGTCCGCCACCGCAGACTTTATCATCCCCGCCGCAAGCAGGTAGGATCGAAAGGCTGGACATCACCGATGTACTTGTAGCCGTATCGGCAACGCACGAAAGGTCGGGTGGTCCACATGATTGCTACGCTCGATCGCACTTGGTATCACGAACTGGAAGCACTTGTTGAGTCTGCGGAGCGTCGTCTCGTCATTGCAGCGCCGTATATCAGCTCGGAGGGTGTACGGCTCGTCGCAGGAGTCACGCAACCGATCCTCCGTGAATCCGGACGAATCGAGATTCTGACGGATCTCTCGCCGGTGCATGTGTCCGACGGATCGCTTGACCCCGAAGCAGTCGTGCAACTCTATCGCCTCGCAACCTCGGCGTCGCTCTGGCATGTGCCTCGCTTTCACGCGAAGGTGTATATTGCAGACGACACCCGCGCTATCGTCACTTCTGGAAATCTCACCGCCGGGGCATTCTATCGAAATGTCGAGTATGGTGTTCGATTGGACGATCCCAACGTTGTCAGGGGCATCCAATCCCACTTTGACCATGGGAATCTCTGATCAATAGCGCCACCACACGCTCTTACGACGGTATCTTGATCGTGCGGGGCGTTGCCCGCCGCCAGGAGGCGTGATGGCGATCAGGAAGAACCGGGAGATGGGCTTCGCGGACATGATGGTCGGCGGCGGGACGAGGACCGCGGCGCTGCTGGGGCGGCTGGACGACGCGACGCCTTGGGAGAGGCTGGCGGCGCCGATCGCGGCGTTGCCGGAGTACACCAATACCGGCCCGGGCCGGCCGGCGTGGAGCCCGGTCGTCATGCTCAAGTGCATGATGCTGGCCAAGTGGTTCAACCTCTCCGATCCCGGGCTCGAGGAGGCGCTGCCGGACCGCGTCAGCTTCCGGCGCTTCGTCGGGCTCAGCTTCGACGACGCCACGCCGGACGAGACCACGTTCGTGAACTTCCGCAAGCGGCTTGGCGAGGCGCAGATCCACGATGCGATCTTCGACGCGACGGTCGAGCATATCGCAGAGCGCGGCCTGCTGGTGCGCGAGGGCACGATGGTCGACTTTGGCGATCATCGAGCAGTCCCGCGGCCGCCCGCGCGGCGACGGCACGAGCACACGCGACGCCGACGCGAGCTACACGTCCAAGCACGGGCGCAGTTACCACGGCTACAAGGGGCACATCGCCTGCGACCTCTCGGGGATCGTCACCGACTATCGCTTCACCACCGCCAGGGAGCA
>JAJDDM010000074.1 GCA_029260315.1 Phycisphaerales bacterium
GCAACCTGGAGACGAACTTCAACAAGATGGTGCTGTTCATGGATGTGGACGGTCCCGGCGAGGGACAGAACACGATCCGGACCGACAACGTGGACATCGACTTCGACGCGCTGGGGAAGATGGCGAGCGACGGAGTCGACCCGGGGCTGACGTTCGAGGCGGACTTTGCCGCGGATTACTTCTTCAATGTCGGGAACGGGAACAGCGGGCCGGACTTGTTCTCGAACGCGGCGGTGCTGCGGACGAACGGGGCGGCGTTCCTGGGCAACGCGATCATCGATTATGGGTCGTTCTCGGGGGGGGCTGAAGGCCGACAGCGACCCGCTGGATTTCAGCGGGCCGCGGCTGGATGGGCAGGATGGGACGGCGCAGAACCTGTTCAGTGAGTACCCGCCGAGGGCGAGCCATCAGGCGCTGCTGGACGCGATCGATGATGGGGATCCGACGAACCCGGCGCCGCCGGCGGGGGATCTGACGTTCGTAAGCATCGACAACTCGAATATCGCGGGCGTGACGGACACGGACGCCACGGATGCGCCCAACGTGGTGACGGGCGTGGAGATCTGTATCGATCTGGACGAGCTGGGCTGGGACGGGGTGAGCGAGATCCGGGTCGCGGGGTTCGTGGCCAACGGCGGGCATGACTTTCTGTCGAACCAGGTGATCGGCGGGCTGGCGGGGGCGGACAATCTCGGCAACACGCGAGCGGTGGATTTCTCGCAGATCGCGGGGACGCAGTATATGGCGATTCCCGAGGGGAGCTGCG
This sequence comes from Phycisphaerales bacterium, assembly GCA_029260315.1. GTDB lineage: Bacteria > Planctomycetota > Phycisphaerae > Phycisphaerales > UBA1924 > S146-42. Next base: position 767 of record JAJDDM010000074.1, read on the forward strand.
ACGGCGGGTGCCCGGGCGATCTGGACGGCGACGACGACACGGACGCCGACGACTTCTTCGCGTATCTCGACGCGTTCGCGGGCGGGAACCTCGCGGTGTGCGATATCGACGAGGACGGCGACTGCGACGCGGACGACTTCTTCGGGTATCTGGATCTGTTTGCGCAGGGGTGTTGAGCGACCGAGGCTTTGAACGAGAGGGCGTGCTCGTGAGTCAGACACGCCCTTTTTTTGTTTCCTCGCGATGCGTGGTGCGCTCGGGGGGCGGTTGTCGCGGGCGAATCGGCATAGCCGCTCAGAGCAGCGGCCATGGCACCCGACGCCCTCCACGACGGTCGGACCTGTGATACTGCCGCTCCGATCGACGCGCGTCGGTTCAGGCGGGGGCGAAGGTGTCGGGGCGGGCTCGGTTCCAGAGGCGCTGCCAGGGCTCGGGGGCCGAGCCGTCTGGGAGGGAGGCGGGCTCGAGGAAGTCGTAGAGGTCGGCGAAGGATCGGACGCGCATGTCGCTGACCCGGCGGTGGATGAGATCGGGGGTGATCTGGTCGGGAGATTCGATGCCCATCGCCGAGAGGAGTTCGACGAGGCTCTGGATGGTGCCTGAGTGGAATCTGCGGACGCGCTCGGACTTATCCTCGACGACGAGGCCCTTGTAGAGCGCCGGGCTTTGGGTGGCGATGCCTGTGGGGCATTTGTCGGTGTTGCATCGGAGGGCCTGGATGCAACCGAGGGCGAGCATGAAGCCGCGGGCGGAGTTGCAGGCGTCTGCGCCGAGGGCGAATGCGCGGACCATGTGGAAGCCGGTGAGGATCTTGCCGCTGGCGATCAGGCGGAGCTTGTCTCGGACGCCCGCGCCGAGCAGTGCGCCGTGTGCGAAGGCCCAGGCGTCGCGTGCGGGCATGCCGACGGAGTTGGAGAACTCCAGGGGCGCGGCGCCGGTGCCGCCCTCGCCGCCGTCGATGGTGATGAAGTCGGGATAGATGTCGGTCTCGAGCATGGCCTTGCAGATGGCGAGGAACTCGATCTGATCGCCCAGGCAGATCTTGAAGCCGACGGGTTTGCCGTCGGCGAGTTCGCGGAGACGCGCGATGAACCGGAGCATGGTGACGGGCGAGTCGAAGGCGCTGTGGCGGGGCGGGGAGACGACGGTAGAGTACTCGGGGACGCCTCTGAACTCTGCGATCTCGGGGGTGACCTTGCATCCGGGCAGGACGCCGCCGTGGCCTGGCTTTGCGCCCTGGGAGAGCTTGAGCTCGATCATCCTGACCTGGTCTTTGCGGGCGTTCTTTTGGAAGAGGTCGGGGTCGAACTCGCCGTCCTTGGTTCGGCAGCCGAAATAGCCGGTGCCGACCTGCCAGATGAGGTCCGCGCCGCCCTGGAGGTGGTAGGAAGAGATGCCGCCCTCGCCGGTGTTGTGGGCGAAGCCACCCTCGCGCGCGCCGACGCTGAGGGCGCGAACGGCGGTGGGCGAGAGAGCGCCGAAACTCATGGCAGAGATATTGAGCAGGGACGCGCTGTAGGGATGTTCGCAGGCGTCGCCGCCGATCTGGACGCGGGGGTCCTTCTGGGGGTCCGGAGCGTTGCGGAGTGCGTGCGCGGCCCACTCGTAGCCGACGCGGTAGACGTTGCGTTCGGTGCCGAAGGGCTTGGTCTCGAGCTGGCCCTTGGCGCGCTGGTAGACGACCGCGCGCATCTCGCGCTCGATGGGGTGGGGGTCGATGCTGGACTCGATGAAGTACTGCTGGATCTCGGGGCGGACCATCTCGAAGAGGTAGCGCCCGTGCCCGAGCAGGGGGAAGTTGCGGAGGATGGTGTGCTTGCGCTGGAAGGCGTCGTAGAGGCCGAGTGCGGCGACGGGCGTGATGACCAGCAGCGACCAGAGGCCAGGGGGCCAGAGGAGCGCGAGGGCCAGCTCGATCACGGCGATGGCGAGGATGACGGCGAAGAACCAGCGGCGGAACACGGCGAGCGGTCTCCTGATCAGGTGGGAGTGAGTATAGCTGGCGCTGCGCGGCGCTCTGCTTGCGGGGGTGTGGGGCGGAATGAAAGGACGCCGCGCTGTGCGCGGCGTCTCGGGTTGCGGTTGCGTTGGGTTGCTCCGACGGGCGTCAGTCGCGGCGGCGCTGAGAAATGCCGGCAAGGCCGGCGAGGAGGACGAGCGCGCCGGCGGGGGCGGGGATGATGACGAACTGGTCGCCGTCGATGGTGGAGAAGTCGATGTTGCGGGGCTCGCCGAGGTTGCCGAAGCCGTCGGGGAGGCCGCCGGCGATCTGGTTGGAGAGGAAGTCGTGCCCGCCGCCGTTGACGAAGGCCGCGATGCCGACGTCGCCGAGTGTGGCGAGGTCGATGGAGAACTCGAAGCCGGTGGTGACGGTTGCGGGATCGGAGTCGAAGGGGTCGCCGAGGTTTGCGACGCCGAGGGTGTTCGAGTTGTCGCCGTCGGCGGAGAGAGCCATGCCCCCGGGGCCGTTGCCGACGATGGGTCCGTTGGATTTGAGTCCGCCGCCGACGAAGTTGCCGTCGCCGCCGCCGTCGGTGAGGAGTTCCGCGGCGTTCATGAAGTGCTCGGCGGGATCGTTGCCGTTGGTGTAGGTGAGGAAGAGGTCTGGGGAGAAGAGGTCGTCAAAGGTGAGGCCGTTGCCCGAGCCGTCGTCGCCCATGCGGTTGAGTCCGTCGAAGTCGACGTCGGCGTTGTCGCCTCGGAGGCGGTTCTGGCCGCCCTTGCGGAAGTCGATGAAGATGTCGAGCTTGTTGAAGTTTGTTTCGAGGTTTCCGGCGACGCCGAGCAGAAGGGTGGTGCCATCGATCCTGGCGAAGATGGCGTCGAGTTCCGAGCCGTTTGCGAAGTCGCGCGCGGGGTCGCTGTTGTTGCCGAACTGGGTGCCGACGGTCTGACCGGAGAGGGCGGGGCCGTAGTCGGTGTCGAAGTTTGCGCCGTCGATTTGGGCGAGGGCAGGGGCGACGAGGGCGACGCCGGTGAGCGCACACACATATTTCATCGCTGGTTTCTCCTCCTGATGGACCGTCGGGCCGGCAACGGCCGGACGGGTTTGGGCCGCGGCCTTGTCTCTCTGGGCGTCAGGATACCCGACCTCCGCTCGCATCAAAGCCAAACCGGGCGTGGGGAGGAGGAAATCTGGCACGGCGGGGCGAGCGTGCGATCTGAATGATGGGAGCGCCCCCCGGAAGCGTTCTGTTTGGGTATGCTGGGGCGATGCTGACCAGGGTGCAGAGCCATCTGTTGCAGGGGATCGACGCGCTGGCGTGCGAGGTCGAGATCGATCTGGACCCGCGCGATCACGGGAGCCAGATCGTCGTGGGGCTGCCGGACGCGGCGGTGAAGGAGTCGCTCGAGCGGGTGCGCAGCGCGATCGTGAACGCGGGGTATCCGAACCCGGGGGGGCGGCTGCTGGTGAATCTCGCGCCGGCCGACGTGCGCAAGGAGGGACCGGTGTACGACCTGCCGATCGCGGTGGGGTTGCTGCTGGCGATGGGCGTGGTGCGGGACTCGCGCGAGGAGGGCGTCGACCATCGGCGGTTTCTGTTCTCGGGGGAGCTGGCACTCGATGGGAGGCTGCGGTCGATCAAGGGGGCGATCGCGCTGGCGAGTCTGGCGAAGGAGAAGGGGGCGACGGGGGTGATTCTGCCTGCGGCCAATGCCCAAGAGGCGGCGGTCGTTGAGGGGATCGAGGTCCTCGGCGCGGGGACATTGAGCGAGGTCGTCGGGCTGCTGAATGGCGAGTTGGCGTGCGAGCCGACGGCGAGCCCGGATATCGCCGGGCTGCTGGAGCACGCGCCGCCGGAGATTGACTTTGCGCAGATTCGCGGGCAAGAGGCGGTGAAGCGGGCGATTTTGATCGGAGCGGCGGGGGCGCACAATCTGGTGATGATCGGGCCTGCCGGGAGCGGCAAGACGATGATGGCCAAGGCGCTGCCGGGGGTGTTGCCGGCGCTGACGCCCGAAGAAGCAATTGAAATCACGCGGATCTATTCGGCGGCGGGGGCGTTGGAGGCGGGGCAGGGGCTGGTGGTGCGGCGGCCTGTGCGCACGCCGCACCATACGGCGAGCAGCCCGGCGATCGTGGGCGGGGGGATTGTGCCGCGGCCCGGGGAGATCAGTCTCGCGCATCGCGGGGTGCTGTTTCTGGATGAGTTGGCGGAGTTTCCGCGATTCGTGCTGGAGACGCTGCGCCAGCCGATGGAGGACCATGTGGTGACGATCGCGCGGGCGCACGGGACGGTGCGGTTTCCGGCGCGGTTCATGCTGGTGGCGGCGATGAACCCGACGCCAAGGGGCGATGTCGCGCCGGGGGAGGTGGGCAGGCGGGAGATGGATCGGTATCTGTCGCGGATCAGCGGACCGCTGCTGGATCGGATCGATATTCATATCGAGGCGCCGGCGGTGCCGGTGAAGCAGTTGCAGGGGGCGGCGGATGGGACGGGGACGGCGGAGATGCGAGAGCGGGCCCAGCAGGCGCGCCAGATCCAGCTCGATCGCCAGGGGACGCCCAACGCGGCGCTGAGCGGCAAGCAGCTTGATTCGCTGGCGGAGCTGGGCGAGACGGCGCGGACGCTTTTGGCCGGGGCGATGAGCGAGCTCGGGTTGAGCGCTCGGGCGTACGACAAGATCCGGCGGATCGCGCGGACGATCGCGGATCTGGCTGGGGGCGGGGCGATTCAGGATGACCATGTGAGCGAGGCGGTGGGGTATCGGTTGTTGGATCGGCGGCAGTAGCAGAGTGAGTCGATCGCGCCACTCCAGTTTCACGCCATCTTACGAGCCCGAAGCGCGAGGGAGGTTGCTTGGTTGCTCGGAGGACTCGGGCGATTCCAGACCTCGCTTGCGCGTCGGGCTCGCAGGCATGTCGGAGAAGAGTTTGGCGTCTCTTTGCGGGATTGCGCGTTCGAGTGCGAGCAATGTGCGCTTCAGATCGACGCCGAGGGCGTAGCCGGTGAGGGCGCCGTTAGAGCCTATGACGCGGTGGCAGGGGATGATGAAGGGGATGGGGTTTGCGCCGTTTGCCGCGCCGACGGCGCGGGTGGCGGTGGGCTTTTTGAGTTGGGTTGCGATTCGCGCGTAGGTGGAGGTCTCGCCGTAGGGGATCTCTTGGAGGGCGGACCAGACCTTGCGTTGGAATGGCGTGCCGAGGGGATTGAGCGGGAGGGTGAAGGTACGGAGGTCGCCGGCGAAGTAGGCACGCAGTTGCTCATGAGCGTCGGCGAGAGCATGGTCGTCTCGGCGAGACTCTGGCGGCGTTTGGGTTCGCGAGGTGAGGTCGATCCGACGGATGCCGATGTCGTCTGCGAGAACGCAGAGTTCGCTGAGGGGCGTGGGGACAAAGGTGTGTCGGAGGTTGGAATTCGATCTAAACATCGGTCGGGCTCCGTCATGGGGTTGGCGACGTGTCAAGGGATTGCCAGAGGTGTCTGGCGGCGTAGGCCCGCCAGGGTCGCCAGGGCTCGGCGATCGCGCGGATGCGTGCGGGCGATCGTTCGCCAAGGGCGTGCTTGAGGCCGAGGTCGCTTTCGGGGAAGGCGTCGGGCCAGCGGAGGGCCCGCATGGCGATGTAGGAGGTGGTCCAGGGGCCGACGCCGCGGATTGCGAGGAGGCGTTCGGTAATGGGCTCGATCGGCGCGCCGGGTTCAAACTGCGCTGAGTCGGCGGCGTGGAGGCGGGCGATCTCGCGCAGGGTCTTGGCGCGGGCGATGGGGAGGCCGATCGAGGCCAGGCGGGACGGAGTTGCCGAGGCGACGCGGGCGTTTGTCGGGCTCAGGCGTGTCAGCTCGGTGATGGGGGTTTCGATGGGTTCGCCCAGGCGGTGGGCGAGGCGGCCGCTGAGGGTGGTCGCGCCGCGGACGGAGACCTGCTGGCCGAGGATCGCGCGCCAGGCGAGTTCGAAGGTGTCGAATGCGCCGGGGACGCGGGTGCCCGGGCGGGCGCGCACGAGGGGCGCGAGGCGTTCGGACTGCGCGAGGTGGTCGTCGATGATGTCGGGGCGGGCGTCGAGGTCGAAGAGGTTGCGCAGGCGCGCGAGGATGGGCTGGACGGCGGGGGCAAGCTCGGCGGAGAGCTCGGCTTCGAGCATGGGGCGGGTGCGGTGGTGCTCGACGCGAAGCCAGCCGGTGAGATCGTTGAGCGCGACGGTGCGCGCGTAGGAGTTGGCGGTCACATGCTCGACGGCCGGGATGGCGCGCGGGGCGAGGAAGGCGAGCAATGCGGAAAAATCAAACGGCGGGCGATAGGAGAGACGCAGCCGCATCGTCGCGCCGGCGCGAGCGGGGCGATTGGCGGATTCGGCGCGCAGCTCGCGCGGCTGGAGGTGGTAGTGCTCGCGGAAGCAGTCGTTGAATCGGCGGACGCTCGCGAAGCCGCTGGCGAACGCGATGCGGGTAATCGGCAGGGTGGTCTCGGTCAGGAGCTGCTTGGCGAGCAGGAGGCGGGCGGTCTGGGCGAGCTCGATGGGCGAGACGCCGGCGTGCTCGCGGACGATCCGCTGGACCTGGCGGGGGCTGAGGTCGAACTGGCGGGCCAGAGCGGTGACGCCGGCGGAACCCCCACTGCCCCCACCACCGCCGTTGTTCAGTGCGCCGGCTTGGATCCGCGCGATGATGGCAGGTGCGACGTTGTCGTTTGCGCCGGGCGCTTCACGGGGGGCGAACTCGGGGCGGCAGCGCAGGCAGGGGCGGAAACCCTCTCGCTCGGCGGCGGCGGCGCTGGGATAGAACGAGCAGTTGCGTTGGGCGGGCTTGCGTGCGGGGCAGACACTGCGGCAGTAGATACCGGTGGTGGAAACGCCGACGAAGAACATGCCGTCGAAGCGGGGGTCGCGGGCGAGCAGTGCCCGGTAGCGGATGTCGTCGGTGAGCTGCACTGGAGGAAGATACGCGATCGTGCGGGTGGGTATTGGCCGGATTCGGACATGGATGCGAGGTCAAAAATAATGTGGAACTGCTCGTTTTGAGTTGACAAGTCCCCATAACCTCATGTAAGCTAGGCAAAGTAATGGGCGAATACACTGAGCCCAATTCCCCCCCTGGCGCGAGCACGATAGCCAACCGGCAGATCGCTCATCCAACTCGTGGGCAGCGGTGGCGTACGCAAATCCGACAGATCATTGGTGGCTTTTTGGGAGTGCTTCTGATATGGAGCGCCGGACAGAAGGCCGTGGATGGGAGCGGGGTACAAGAGACCCTGCGATACGCATTGCAGATTGTCATCTCCGATTTGCCGACAGATACTCCCGCAAGCACTGATGCTCTTTCCGTGCTCCCCTCTAAGCCTGGAGGTATCGGAACGGCCAACCTCGCGAGCTGGGGAGCTCGTGGGTTGATTGTTCTTGAGACCGTTCTCGGTGGGTTGCTCATCTTCGGCGGGGGCGGATCGCGGTTTTTTGCGGCGGCCGTCCTGTTCGGAGCGTTCTCAGTTTTTATCGTTTTTCTGCTGATGTCCGACGCCGAGGTTGGGTGTGGGTGCGGATTGAGCGCCAGCAACGACCCCGTTGACGCGAGGGCGCTGCTGCGTAGCGGAGGGCTGTTCGCCGTCGCACTCGTGGGACTTGGCACATATCTGAGCACTTGGCCTAGGCCAGGAGCATTGTTGGTATTTTTTTCAAGGAGCTTGGCATGAGCTTGGCATCGAAACTGTCACGGATTGACGGACGCCTCTTGGGCGGGGCGATTGTCCCTGTTCTTGGCCTAGTTGCGGCTGCCCTAGCGCAGATCATTCCTAGCTCGGGGTTTGATTGTGTCATCGGGATCTCACCGCAAGTCTGCCAGTCGTGTTCTGGATGCACCATTACAGGCAACTCCCCGATCGTTACATGCGGACAGGTCAAGGCTTCTGCTGGGTGTATCGAGCCGCTCATTGCTCATTGTTGGATCGAAGTCATTGAGGACGAAGCACATTATTTTGCAGAATGTATCGTACCCGTATAGATCACGGCAAATGACCAGATAAGGGTGTCTTAGATGGCTGCTGTTCCCAGAGCGAAGAAACGTCGAAAGATGGTCGTCGGTGTATGCGTGGCCGCTGCGATTATTATCCTTGTTGTTATTACGTTTCGTCCAGGATGGTCGAGGTCAAGCACATTCCCGGCGGATGGCACAGTCGAGACTCCCGAATATTCTGTCGAGTACCAGGCGTCTGCGGCAAACTTCGAGCTCCGACCCAAGAGGGATGGGGTCGATGTGGTGATTGCTGAGCTACGGAGGGCGTTCTCTCTCAGAGTTGAAGACCTTGGCATTATTGGAAATGCAGCGAACCACCTTGAGGATACGCTGGTCAAGCGTGTCGAAATGCAACTATCACCTGACTTTGAGACTTGGAAGGCGATAGTCGGTGACAAGGCGCCACCCGGAGCCAATCCTGAGCACCCAGATCATGACAAGTTTCAGCGTATCTGGCACAAAAAATCGGGGTTGTTTCGGCAGTCGCCGATTGATCTAGATTCGATGGTTGTTCGTCGGATAGAGCCGGATGCCGGTCCGCGGATTGCGCCGGAGTACGATGCTCCGGGAACGAGATTTCTTCGCTCGGGGGGGAGCTATGCGCCCACCTATCCAGACCCTGAGAATGGCAGCCAAAGCATCGAAATGGTTGAGACACTCCTTCCAATGCAATACAAAATGCCGGGCCATGACCCACTGCCCGTGACTGTGTCGTTCAGATTCTATCGAAATAATAATGCCACCGAATGGAAGCCGACCGACTTATACTTGTACTTTGACAAAGAGGCATTTGGAAAAGGGCTCGTACTCCCAATCAACTGACTGCTAACATCTGAGTCAGGAGCTTTGAGTCATGATAGCGAGGACGACCCGATACCCGATGAATCGATCAGGTTTCACACTGATCGAGTTGCTCGTGGTGGTAAGCGTCGTCGCAGTGCTCATGAGTTTGGTGTTGCCAGCTCTTTTTTCGGCAAGATCCATAAGCCGCGCCACCGCGTCACTTACGAATCTGCGCACGCTCGGGCAGACGCTTTCGATATACGAAAATACTCAACAGGCATATCCCTTCGGACGATGGGGGTGGGCGAACCCGCCTGAGACGAACAATAACTATTCGTTTGGATTCCTGATGTGGTCGATCGATAGGGCCTGGCCGGTACTCATGCACGATGTCGCGCCGTGGCCCGAGCACGCCCGAGCGTGGGTGAGCCCCGGCGCGGCTGATCCGAATCGGTTCGCCAAGACTTGGACGGATCCCATCTCGACATTCACCACCGACTTGCCATCGTATCGCTATTCCTATGCGTTTATCGCGTCGGGATCGTTGTGGGATGGGCGGAACAAGGCCGACGAGTCGCTCATCCGCCTGCAGCGATTTGCCAATGTGGTTTTCCCATCTGGCAAGGTGCTCATGTTCGATGGCGAGCGGGCATATCTGAGCAACGAGCAGGGTGATTCTCCCCGCCGCCCGGTGCTCATGGCTGACGGGTCTGCGGCCATTCGCAGCGACCGGGACGCGCAAGAGCCGGTCCGCAATCCCCTACGGATTCAGCCGCCGAAACTGTATCACGACACACCCGATGGCATTGGGGGCAGGGACTTCTAGCGATTGACATCCAGAGTACAGCAGCCGGCAGACTCCGGGGCATCCAACTCGCCCAGCTACCGGTACTTGACCCTCGCGACTCTGTTTCTCGTTGGCCGCCCTTTCCCGAGCCGATACCCTGAGTCCATGGCACGGAAGCCCGCGCGATCACAGCGCTCGGAAATGTCGGTCGGCAAGCAGATCGTCTGGGTCGCCCTCCTGGCGAGCTGGGTGTTCGTGGTGCTGAGTCTGGTCGCCTACGACGCGGGCGATCCTCCTACCCATACCGTGTATCCACCCAACGCGCGGGTGCAGAACTGGTGCGGGCCGGCGGGGGCGTTCGTCGCGTACCACGCGCTGCAGCAGTTCGGGTACGCGGCGTGGGCGCTGGTGGCGGGGCTCGGCATCGGGCTGATCGCGATCGCGATGCGCAGGCGGGTGGATCTGCTGATCCTGCGGCTGGTCGGCGTGCTGATGGCAACGGCAGCGCTGGCGGGGCTCAACGCCCTGCTGCTGCCCGCGAGCGGGCCCATGAATATCACCGGAGGATTGACTGGCGACGTGCTGTCGGCGGAGCTGGTGGCGCGGTTCGGGCGGGTCGGCGGCGGGCTGGCGATGGGCGTGATGCTGCTGGTCGGGCTGCTGGTGGCGTTTGACAGGTACTTGCTCGTGCCGGCGCGATGGCTGGCGGGGCGGGCCGGGCCCGCGGCGCGCCAGGGCGGGGCGGCGGCGCTGAACGCCGGCGGCGGGCTGGTGCGCACGCTGAACGAGAAGCGATCGTCGGGCGTCCGCCTGGACGACCTGGAGGATGACGAGGAGCTGGAAGAGACCTCGGCGGCGATGGAGCCGGTGGCATCCAAGAAACCAAAGAAGGAGCCCAAGCAGAAGAAGCCGAAGAAGGCGCGCGGGAAAAAGCGGGAGCCTGGGGTCGTTGCGCCCGCGCCGGAGGAGGTCAAGATCGAGGTGGCGAGCCGGGCGATCGAGCCCGAAGAGGAAGAGGACGACGAACTGCCGGGCGCGCCGCAGGTGTACAGCGAGCAGGATCTGCGGGAGAAGATGTCGAAGCTGCCGATCCGGTTCGGGCAGAAGGACAAGCGCGTCGCGACCGAGGCGGATCTGCGGGACTTGCAGAACGTGGTGGAGCTGAAGGGATATCAGTTCCCTTCGCTGGAGCAGCTGGAGGATCCGGAGGAGAACTTCGAGGAGCGGCTCGAGGGGATCGTGCGCGAGCAGGCCGAGGCGCTGGTGGCGGCGCTGCGGCAGTACAAGATCGACGGCGACGTGGTCGGGGTCGAGTCGGGGCCGGTGATCACGCTGTACCATGTGCGGCTTGCGCCCGGGACGCGGGTGAGCGCGCTGGAGACGGTGAGCAAGGACATCGCGCGGGCGCTGAAGGCGATCAACCTGCGGATCGTGGCGAATCAGGTCGGGCGCGATACGGTCGGGATTGAGGTGCCGAACCCGACGAAGGAGAAGGTGCGGCTGAAGGAGCTGATGAGCAGCTCCGAGGCGTTCAGCAAGATGAAGCTGCCGTTGTTCCTGGGCAAGGACGCGTCGGGCGAGCCGTTGATCGCGGATCTGACGAAGATGCCGCACATGCTGATCGCGGGGACGACGGGCTCGGGCAAGAGCGTGTGCATGAACACGATCATCATGGGGTTCCTGTTCACGAAGAAACCGAACGAGCTGAAGCTCGTTCTGGTCGACCCCAAGATGGTTGAGATGAGCCAGTTCAAGAGCATCCCGCACCTGATGTGTCCGGTGGTGACGGAGATGGCCAAGGCCGCGGCGATTCTGGAGTGGGCCGTCGGGAAGATGGATGAGCGGTACGAGTTGCTGGCGGAGGCGGGCTGCCGGGATATCGCCGGGTACAACGAGATGACGTGGGAGGAGTTGAAGGAGGCGTTCCAGCCGCAGACCGAGCAGGAAGAAGCACGGATCCCGCGCAAGCTGCCGTACATGGTGTTCATCATCGATGAGCTTGCGGATCTGATGATGACCAATAAAGAGGTCGAGGGATCGATCATCCGGATCGCGCAGAAGGCGCGTGCGGTGGGGATTCACTTGATCCTGGCGACGCAGCGGCCGCAGGCGAACGTGGTCACGGGATTGATCAAGAGCAACATGCCGTGCCGGATCGCGTTCAAGGTCGCGTCGGGCATGGACTCGCGGATCGTGCTGGATCAGAAGGGCGGGGAGTTGCTGCTGGGGCAGGGGGACATGCTGTACCTGAGCCCTTCGAGCCACAAGCTGATGCGGGCGCAGGCGACGCTTGTGGACGACAAGGAGATCCGGCGGGTCGTGCGGTTCATGAAGGAGATCGCCGGGCCGAGCTTCGAGCGCCAACTCACGCAGATGCGGAGCATGAGCGCGGACGAGGAACGCCTTGCCGAGAGCGAAAACAACTCCAGCGCGAGCCTGGCGGCGGCGCAAGAGGATCCGCTGTTCGACCGGGCGGTCGAGATCGTGCTGGAGACCAAGCGGGGCAGCGTGAGCCTGTTGCAGCGCCGGCTGGCGATCGGGTACACGCGGGCGAGCCGGCTGATCGATCTGATGGGGATCGCGCAGATCATCGGCGAGCACAAGGGGAGTGTGGCGCGCGAGGTGATGATCACGCCGGAGCAGTGGGAGGAGATCAAGCGGCTGGGCGAGGAGGAACTCGCTCGTCAGCAGAGCGGGGAGGGTGATGCGCCGGGGCAGCAGGCGCTGTTCGCGGGGGAGGCGAGCGGTGCGGAGGCGATCCGGGGCGACAGTAGGGACGAGGATGAGCGGACGGACGGAGCGGCGATGGTCGAGCCGAAGGGTATGGTCGAAGCACCATTGGATGGACATGGAGGGAACACTGGTGGACAAGCCACCAGTGGGACGGGGGAGGAGGAGCCGCCGTTTGATGTGCGGTTGGGGCTGACAGAGCCCGTGGACGAGGCTGAGGATGAGCTCGATGAAGAACTCGATGCCGAGTTCGATGAAGAGTCTGAAGAAGTTGATGACGACGAACTTGTCGATGAGGCCGACGAGGAGTTGGACGACGAGCTTGACGAGGACGACGACGAGGACGCCGCGGACGATGAAGAGTGGGAAGAGGAGGACGCTGTCGAAGAGGGCGAGGAGCCCGAAGACGAGGTACCCGAAGACGACGAGTACGAGGACGACAAGGACGAAGAGGGCGAGGACGAAGAAGGCGACGACGAGGAATATGAGGAAGAGGACGGGTTGGACGAGGAGGACTGGGACGACGAGGATGAGAACGGGGCCGAGGATGTCGAGGATGAGACGCCCATCGATTCTCGGCGCTGACGGAAAGATCGAGCCGTGACTGCGAGTTAGTGAGCACGGATCCGGACCTTCGCAAGGCCTCAGGTCCGGCGTCGAGGATCCCCATCAAGCTCGGGTCCGCTCAGGACGGACTCGGACGTGCGGCTTGGGGAAACCCCTATTTTTGGATCCCCCCCACTCTCGCTGAAAGCTTCCGGTTGAGGTTCCGAAGGAACGAGTAACCCGTGGCCCTGTCACGGGGGTTTTCCCGTGGTACGACAGAGCGTGGTACGACTGAGCAAGGACAACTCCCCTGAGCGGGGGCGAGCGAAAGGACGCCGAGCGATGCGAATGCCAACCCTGATGATCCCGTGTGCCGTGTTTGCGATGCCCGTGTTGGGCGATCTTCCGGCGGCGCTGGACCGGGTGCCGACGAATGCCGCGGCGGTGATCGGCATTCAGAGCCTCGAGAGCTTCCACAGCGACATCTCGGGGATCGCGGATCTGTTCCAGATTGAGGATCTGGGCGGGCCGCTGGAGATGGCGCAGATGCTGCTCTCGACGCCGGGGCTGAACGCCAGCGGCTCGGCGGCGCTGGTGATCATGCCGGGGGAGGATGGGTTCGTGGACGTGAGCGGCCCTGAGCCGACGATGTTCGCGATCCTGCCGGTTGCGAGCTACGACGAGATGGTCGGGGCGTTCGGCGGGGACGCGGCGGCGGCGGTGACCGAGTTGTCGATGGACGGCGATGTCGTCTTTGCGACGAACCTGGGCGGAGGCTTCTGCGCGATCGCGCCGGAGGCGGCGAATCTTCGGGGCGTGGGCGAGGTGCGCGGCGCGGCGCCGGCGCACGCGACGCACGTCGGCATGAGCGGGCAGCGGGTGATAGAGAGCTCGGACCTGTTCGTCGCGCTGGATATCAAGGCCTTCACGCCGGCGATCGAGCAGGCGATGGGCGAGATGCGTCAGAGCATGGCCATGGTCCAGACGCTGATGGGCGAGCAGGGCGCGGGCATGGGACAGATGGTCGACATGGTCGACGGGCTCTCGACGATGCTCACCGAGGACGGGCAGGCGGCGGTGCTGGGGATCAACGTCAACAGCTCCGGCGTGAGCCTCGACGCCAGCGCGCAGTTCCGCGAGGGGTCGCAGATCGCGTCGATGGCCGCCAAGGGCGGCAACGCCAGCTCGCTGCTGGATCGTGTGCCGGATATGCCGTTCATCGCGGCGTTCGCGGTGGATATGTCCTCGCCGCAGTTGAAGGAGTGGATGGCGGAGATGAGCGAGGCGGCGATGGCGATGCAGCCGGGGGACGCCAATCCGTTCGGGTTTGTGAAGACGGGCGAGCTGATGGAGCTCGTGGATGGCTCGGCGTTCGTGATGGGCAACCCGCCGAGCCTTTTGATGGGCGGGATTTTCCACAGCATGATGGAGTTCAAGGCGAGCAGCGACTCGCAGAAGTTGCTCGCGGCGACGCGCGAGATGCTGCCGAAGATGGACGGGATGAGCCAGCAGGGGATCACGTTCAACGCGACGCTGGACGCCGGGGTGAAGCAGGTCGCGGGCACGATGGTGGATACCTGGTCGATGAAGATGGCGCCCGATCCGGAGAATCCGGCGGCCCAGCGGATGGCGATGATGTTCTCGATGATTTTCGGGCCAAACCAGGGGCCGCACGGGTACTACGCCCCGGTCGAGGGTGGGCTGATCACGACGATGGCCCTCAACGACGATCTGCTTGCCAGGGCGATCAAGGCGGCAAATGCCGGCCATGGTCTGGCCAGCGGCGAGAAGGTGAGCACGGCGATCGCGAGCCAGCCCGAGGGCGCGATCGTGCAGGGGTTCCTGGACGTCGGCGTGCTGGGCAAGCAGCTCATGTCGATGGCGGCGATGATGGGGCCGGGCGCGCCGCAGCTCGAGATTCCCGAGAATCTGGCGCCGATCGGGGTTTCGCTGGCGACGGGCTCGGGCGGGCTGCACGGGCGGGTACATGTGCCGCAGGGGATCCTGAACATGATCTCGGCGATGAGCCGGCAGATGGCCGATGAGATGGGCGGCGGTGAGGGCGGCGGGCCGCGGTTCTGAGTCGTTCTTTCGGAGCGGGTTTGCAAAGCGCCTCCTCGTGCCAGCGACCGCTGAGCGGTCGCTGGCGTTGGTCGCTCACAGCCCAAAACGGAGCCGCGAGCGCAAGCTCGCGAGAGGCCGTTCGGTCACCATACCGGCTCGACTTGTCTTGAGCGCTCAGTAAAACGGCGAGGCCGGTGGCCGATCGTCGCCGGCAAGCCGGGTAATCTGTATTGCATTGTGCGCGAAACCGCGAGCTCACGAGCGTTTCGCGTCAACAGGCGGAGAACTCGAACGATTGCGGATGACCGATTGACGTGCCACCAGCCGTGGCTCTGCACGGTTGGTGCTTCCGGGAGAGCGCCAAAAAACACCAACCGCTCAAAGCAGCGGTTGGTGGCACGACGCGAGACACGCGCGCAAGCATCGCGTGGCGTTCGTCGCAGAGGCTCCTCACACCACGGCACGCCCGCGCTCGCCTCGGCGTGCGAATCATTGCTCTATGTGGCGGATCGGGGCGGACAGAACGATCGACTTGGCCGAGCCTCGGTTGATGGCGATTCTCAACGCGACGCCGGACAGCTTCTTTGAGGGCTCGCGCGTCGAGGGCGTGCAAGGGGCTGTCGAGCGGGCGGCGTGGTTCGTCCGCGAGGGCGCGGCGATCCTGGATATCGGGGGTGAGAGCACGCGCCCGGGCGCCGAGGCGGTTTCGGTCAGCGAGCAGATCGAGCGGACGGTGCCGATCGTGCGCGCGATCCGCGAGGCGGGCGGAGCACTCGGCACGATCCCGATCAGCATCGACACGGCGCGAAGCGAGGTGGCGCAGGCGGCGCTGGACGCCGGGGCGGACGTGGTCAACGACGTGAGCGCCGGGCGCGACGATGAGGCGATGCTGGAGCTGGTGGCGATGCGCCGGGCGGGGCTGATCCTGATGCACCGGGCACGCCGGCCTCGCGAGGACTCGTACTCGGATCGGTATGAGCGCCCGGCGATGGAGGGGGATGTCGTCGAGCAGGTGCGCGGGTTCCTGGAGGAGCGGGCCGCGGCGGCGGTGCGCGCGGGGGTCGCCCACGAATCGATCGTGCTGGATCCGGGGCTTGGCTTCGGCAAGACCGTGGAGCAGAACCTGGAACTGATCCGGCGGACGAGCGAGCTCTTGGAACTCGGGTATCCGCTGCTGAGCGGGCTGAGCCGCAAGAGCTTCGTGGGGCGGGTTCAGTCGGCGGGCGGGGAGAGCGAGACGGGCGAGCGGCTCAGCGGGACCCTGGCGATGAGCCTGATGCACGCGCGGGCGGGAGCCCGCCTGCTGCGGGTCCACGACGTGGGCGAGCACGCAAGGGCGATCGCGGCGGCGGTGGCGACGGGCCTGGGCGAGGCGGCGAGGGGATGATCCGGGACACTGAGAGAGGGCTAGGATTGACCCGAGATGGAATCGCCCCGACAAGGGCCCCACCGATGAAGCGAGGATCGCGGCATGGCAAGTGAGAATGTCCTGGAGTTCACCGACGACAACTTCGAGAGCGATGTCTTGGGATCGGACACGCCGGTGGTGGTGGATTTCTGGGCCGAATGGTGCATGCCCTGCCGGATGATCGCCCCCACGATCGACGAGATCGCCGAGGAGTATCAGGGTCGCGTGCGGGTGGGCAAGATGGACATCGACGCGAACCGGAACGCCGCGGCAAAGTATGTGAGCGCGATCCCGACGGTGATCGTGTTCAAGGGCGGGGAGATCGCCAAGAAGTTCGTGGGCCTGACGAACAAGGACGCGATCACGGCGGCGATCGACGAGGCCGCCGCCTAGTTCCTCCACTCACCACTCCTCCAGCATCGGAAACTAGCAACATGACCGCATCGAGGGAGAATCGGGTGCTCCGCTGCGGTGCCGTCGGCGTGGGGCGGATGGGCCAGCACCATGCGCGCGTGTACGCCGACAGCCCGACGTGCGAGATGGTGGGCGTGGTGGACGCGAACCCGAACCGGGCGGGCGAGATCGGCGAGCGGCACAAGTGCCGGGCGTTCGAGAGCGAGGAGGCGCTGATCGAGGCGGGCGTGGAGGCGGTGAGCATCGCGACGCCGACGAGCTCGCACATGCGCGTCGCCAAGAAGTTCCTCGAGAAGGGCGTGGCGTGCCTGATCGAGAAACCGCTGGCGCTGGACGCGGCGGAGGCGCAGGAGTTGAAGAACCTCGCCGAGAGGACGGGCGCGGTGCTGATGGTCGGGCACATCGAGCGGTTCAACCCGGTGATGCGGGCGATGCAGCGTGCGACCGAGACGGGCCAGCCGGTGGTGCCGCGGTTTATCGAGGTGCATCGGGTGAGCCCGATGACATTCCGCAGCGTGGATATCGGCGTGGTCATGGACATGATGATCCATGACCTGGACGTGGTCTTGTGGCTGCTGGACGGTCGGGAGCCGGACGAGATCCAGGCGGCGGGGGTCGCGGTGGTGACGCCGCACGAGGATATCTGCAACGCGAGATTGCTGTGGAATCTGCCGCACGGCAAGGTGGCGGCGAACGTGACCGCGAGCCGCCTGGCACTCAAGACCGAGCGGGTGACAAGGATCACCGGCGAGAACGCGTACATCAAAATCGACTACGCCCAGAAGAAAGGCACGATCATCCGGCGGATCGCCAACGAGATCCAGATGCGCGAGGTGACCGAGCAGCTTCGGCGGGGCGAGGATTTGACGAGCCTGAAATGGGATGAGTTGGTCAACATCGAGCCCTTGGAGATTGATAACGAGGAGCCGATCGTCGCGGAAATCAACGCGTTTTTGCATGCGGTGCGGACGGACACGGGCCCGCCGATCAATGCCGACGCGGGGCTGGTGAATCTGCGGACCGCCGAGCGGATCGTGGAGGCGGTGAAAGAGTTCATGTGATTGACCAAGGAGCTTGGTCGAGGATCCTGTACACTGCAGAGCTTGCCCGCGTGGGGTGAGCGCAACAAGTCCGAGAATATGCGATGAGCGAACCGACCGAATCGATGGCAGCGGAGCAGAAGACCAGCGACCAGAGCGCCCCCGACAACGGCGCGAGCGAGGCGCGGCGATCGCCCGCTGCGCCGAAAGTCGATGAGCCGAAGGTTCCAGAGCCCGCTGCCAGCGGCGAAGGCACGGGCGCAACACCGCCCAGCGTCAAGCCGCCCAGTGTTGCGCCCCCGAGTGTCCAGCCGGTCAATGTGTCGCCGGCAAGTCCGCCGGCAAGTCCGCCATCGGGGGGCGACGAGACGGCTGGCGGCACGCCCGCGGTGCCGAGCGCGAGCGATGCGCCCAAGCTGAGCGCAAGCGACTCGGCGCAGATGGACGCGGCGATGGACGCGGCGATGGACGCGGCGATGGACGCCCAGCCGGCGCAGCACGCCAAGCGCCCGGCGATCCGCGGGCCGCGCAAGGTCGAGGGCGGGCGCGAGCATCGCACCGGCATGGTCGTGAGCATCAACGCGACGACGCGCGACGTGTTCGTGGAGTTCGGGCCCAAGGAACTCGGCCTGATCGAGGGCACGCAGTTCAAGGAAAAGGAAGCATCGGAGCTGCCGAAGAAGGATGAGCCCATCGAGGTCGTCATCGAGCGGTTCGACCCGATGCAGAGTTTGTATCACTGCGTGCTGCCGGGGACGGTGCAGAAGGCCGACTGGGAGATGCTGGAGAAGGGCCAGACGATCGAGGCCCGCGTGACCGGGGTCGTCAAGGGCGGCATCGAGCTGGAGGTCTCCGGGCATCGCGCGTTCATGCCGGCCAGCCAGGTGAGCCTCGATCGCATCAACGATCTGTCGGTATTCGTCGGCGACAAGATGGTCTGCCAGGTCGATCGGGTGGACCGTCGCGGCAAGGGCAACATCGTGCTCAGCCGGCGCAACCTGCTCAAGGAAGAACGCGAGGAGCGGGCCAAGAAGCTGCGCGAGAGCCTCGAG
This sequence comes from Phycisphaerales bacterium, assembly GCA_029260315.1. Taxonomy (GTDB): domain Bacteria; phylum Planctomycetota; class Phycisphaerae; order Phycisphaerales; family UBA1924; genus S146-42. The sequence goes on from JAJDDM010000074.1 coordinate 19,537, forward strand.
GTCGGCCAGACGATCAAGGGCACCGTTCGCAAGATCATGCCGTTCGGTGCGTTCGTCGATCTCGGCGGGATCGATGGGCTCGTGCATGTTTCCGACCTCAGCCACGAGCGCATCTACGCGAGCGAGAAGGCGATCGCCCAGCACGTCAAGGAGGGCCAGCACGTCAAGGTGCAGATCCTCAAGCTCGACTGGGACGAGAACCGGATTGCGCTGGGGATCAAGCAGCTCGAGGCCGATCCGTTCGAAGCGGCGGCGGGCGATGTCGTCGAGGGCGCGACGCTGACCGGTCGCGTCAAGAACGTCGCGGACTTCGGGGCGTTCGTCGAGGTTGCGCCGGGCGTCGAAGGCCTCGTGCATATCTCCGAGCTGGACTGGAAGCGGGTGAACCATCCGTCGGACGTGCTCACGCCCGATGAGGTCGTGCAGGTGAAGGTGCTGGGCGTCGATCCGGAGTCCAAGAAGGTCTCGCTGAGCATCAAGCAGCTCAAGGAGGCGCCCAAGGCGCCGGCGGGCGGCAGGGGCGGGCCGGGCGGCGGGCGCGGCAAGGGGCGCGGCAGGCAGGAACGCGACGATCGCGACCCCAACGAGATCCTCAAGGAAACGCCCGAGTTCCGGCGGCTTCGCGAGAAGGCGAAGAAGGAAAAGGACAAACCCGACGGCGGGCTCAAGGACAGTGCGGGGTTCCTGGGCGAGGGGCTGGGGAACTTGAAGCTGTAGAGGAATCGGCAGAGCCACGGAGCCGTTCGGTTGTGGCGTGGTAGGCTGAGGGCGTGCCCGATCAAGGCCCATCCGACGAGCTAAATCACGAGTTGAAGATTCGGCGGTACGTCGAGAACTCGTTGCGATTGAATATCGCAATGCTCGTATCCATTCCGGGCACGATCGCGATGGAGGAGTTCGTCCGCTTGCTCGCGCACGGCGAGATTCGGATGTCCATGTTCTTGATGGGTCTTGTCGTTGCGGTCGGCGACATCTTTCTGATCCGGCTCGTTCGGCGGACGACCGAATCGTCCGTGCGCAATCGGTTGCGGAGGAACGGGCGCGACTCGCTGCGCGGGTGGCTCGACAACCCGCGGCGGATCGCGCGGGCGTTCGCCATCATGGCCTGGGCCTTTCCCATCTGGGTGATCTCGTTGTCATTTCTGAGCGGTGACTGGGGCCTATACCGCCTGACGTTTGGCGCTTACTTCGCGATGGCGCTGATCTGGGGAGACCTGCGCTGGCGTGTGGGCGACGAACTCGTCTGCGCCGGTTGCGACTATGCCAAATCGCCGGAACTCGGCGAGATCTGCCCCGAGTGCGGCGGCGCGTGGACAACCGCGGAGGGGCTGGCGTTGGGTCGCGCGCGGGTCGTGCCGTGGATGATCGGCTCGGGCTCGCTCGTCATCGCGCTCGACCTGTTCTTCGTCGTCTCCAGCCTGTAAGGTCGGCACCTGCGAGTCTCCCGCGCGTCACGCGGCCATGCGTCCCATGGTCTGCATGCTTGCCGCGGATGAGCGATGCCCGCGTCTGCCCGCCAGAACCCAAGAACAGCCCACGCACATGGGGGCTCCTCCGGAAGGCGGAACCTGCAATCGCGGCTGCATCAGCGATTTCTCGCGGGCGCACGCGAGCCGGCCAGTATGATGCCACAGACCCGAGCCCTCGATGTGGCCCGCGGGTTGAGAGCACACACACGAGGAGAAAGAAATGAAGATCAGCACCATGATGCTCGCCGCCGGCCTGCCGGTCGCCGCGGCGAACGCCCAGGCACTGTTCGCGCTTGCCAGCCCGACCTCGCCCCGCCTGCACACGCTCGATCCGGACACCGGAAATGTCCTCACGACCGAGTTTGTGACTGGGCACGAGGCCTTGTTCGGCGGGCTGGCGATGGACGCCGCGGGCGACCTGTACTCGATCGACGGGTTCAACGACGCCGACTCGGACCGGCTGTTCCGGATCGACCCGGCGACCGGCGACGGGACGGTGGTCGGCGAGACGCGGTTCAACTGGAACTTCCGCAACGTGACCGTCGACCCCACCACCGACGTCCTCTACGGCTCGCGCGACAACGCTCTTTTCACGCTCGATCGGACGACCGGCCTGGCGACGATGGTCGCCAATATCATCGGGCCGAATCTCGATCAGCTGACAACGTTTGCGATCAGCCCCGACGGCGTCGCGTATGGCACGGATATCGACGCGACGAGCCTGTTTCGCATCGACCTGACGACGGGCGACGCGGAGCATCTGGGCGATCTCATCACGCCGGGCGATCGGGAGTGGTACAACGATCTGGCGTTTGATGGTGACGGCGTCCTATGGGGGGCGCACAACCAGTCGCGGGAGGTTCGCACGATCGACATCGACGCCGTGGAGGCGAGCTTCGCGTTCGGCGGGCTATACGTCGGGCTGGTGTTTGAGGGCGTCTCGGGCGGGTGCCCGGGCGATCTGGACGGCGACGGCGATGCGGACTCCGAGGACTTCTTCCTCTACCTCGATCTGTTCGTCGCGGGCGACGAGCGTGCGGATATCGACGGCGACGGCGATCACGACGCGGACGATTTCTTCGGGTATCTGGATCTGTTCTCGATGGGTTGCCCGTAACGGTCGAGTTTGGTGCGGCGGCGTGCATGGCGGATGGTGCCGCGGATATCCTGACGCCTTCAGAACGCGTCTCGATCGCCGGCCAGGCGTGGGGCATCGCGGCCCAACGCGCGAGCAGGCCGACGCCTCGCGGGCCTTGTTCTTGATGGCGGATCCTGGTGGCGGGCTTGGGCGCCACCGGTGCATTCGCAGCGGATGCGCCCTTGGGCAAGTGCTGAGCCGGACCTTCGCAAGGCCTCAGGCCCGGCGTCCGGGGGCTTCCGCGATGCCGGCTCAACTCGGAATGCTCTCAAGTCGCTCTAGGGCGAGGGTCTCGGCGGGGGCGGTTGCGCCTGCATCGCGCATCGATCGCGACGCGATGGTGCGATCTGGCTTGTGGAATCAGGAACCCGGTGCGCAAAACGAAAAACCGTGCCGTCGCTGGAAAGCGACGGCACGGTCTGGTGATTCAAACGAATCAGCTAGCCAACACAAGGCTTAGCGACGGCGACGCATGCCGACGAGGCCACCGAGGCCGAGGAGGGCCATGGTGCCGGGCGCCGGGATAACGTCGTAGCGGACGTCGTCGATGCCGCCGACGCGGCCGTTGTCGCCCGAGGGCTCGGTGACGCGGATGGCGTCGATGCCGCCGGCATCGCCCCAACCGGCGAACGCGGACTCGGTCACGTCAACGACGGAGATGTTGACCGTGCCGACGACGTTGTTGTCGCGGAGGAAGTCGACCGTGTAGTCGCCGGGGCCGATGCCGACGAGCAGGCCGGCCTGGGCCATGGCCGTGTCGAAGTCAATGGTGATATCAGAGATACCGGCGTTGTCGGTCAGGGTATCCGTGCCATTGAAGAACCCACCGAGGACACGCCAGCCGGGACCACCGGAGCCGCTGCTCTGCTCACTGAAGGTCGCGTTACCGAGGGTGAACGGGCCGGGGGGCGGCGCCTGGAAGCCCTCAAAGTCGTGCTGCAGGGTGATCGCATCCGGATCATTGATCTGCTGCGCGCTCGCAACGACGGTCAACGCACCAACAGCGGCCGCACCAACAAGAATCTTTCTCATGTCTTCATCTCCTCTTCCGGTACCTACAAAGAGGCCCGCATTCTTGACCACCGAGGGTGGCCTGTTCCTGTCCTCCAGACCGACACAGCACCGGCCTGACTCTGCGATCTTTCTCGCAGTGGCAAGAGTAGTGGAAACGGCGCATTCGTGTATGCCGAAAAAGCAAAAAAAAGGCCCAATTTTCTTATGGGAACCTCCCATGCTGCCCTATCTGGCGGCTGTTTGGGAGTTGGTGGTTCCCTAGAGTCCCGTGGATCCGAATCCCGCTGCGGCTCTCGTGGTCATGTCCAAGCCGTCGACGGCGTCAACGTGACACCTGGCGACCGGCGCAATGACAAGCTGGGCAATCCGCATGGCGTGGGTAATCTCGAATGGCTCTTGGCCGAGGTTGATGAGGCCGACCTTGACTTCGCCGCGGTAGTCGCTGTCGATGGTGCCGGGGGCGTTGACGACGGTAACGCCGTGCTTGCAGGCGAGGCCCGAGCGAGGGCGGACCTGGCCCTCGAAGCCGGTGGGGATGGCGATAGCGATGGCGGTGGAGATCAGGCGGATCTGGCCTGGGGCGAGGGAGATGGGTTCGTCGAGACACGCGGCGAGGTCGAGCCCGGCGGCGCCGTCGGTCTTGGCCTCGGGGAGGATCGCGCGGTCGTTCAGGCGTTGGACGGGTAGGGTGATGTCGTGCATGGGGCGAGGGTAGCGGTTGGGCGGTTGGCGTGGTGCCGGTTGGCGGAGGCGCCGCCGACGTCCTGATCGAGCGGATTTTTTTCTCGCGCCGATAAGAGGGGGCACTCATGGTTGCACGCGCGTCGCGTTGACGAATACGCATGAGGGAGCGCATACGATCATTGGAGCCGCCCTATTTCATCGAAACGTCGTCGGGTCGGACGCAGACCTTATCACGGACGCTCAATCGCGAGCTTGCGCTCGGTGGTTCCGGATTCTGCGGGGGGAGCTCTGTGGAAGGCGGGGGTGGAGTGAGGTGGATATCTCGGGAGCCCAGACTTGCGAGCGCTTTGCGTCAACTGGCGGAGAACTCGAACAGATGCGGATGACCGCGTGACGTGCCACCAGCCGTGGCTTTGCACGGCTGGTGTTTCTGGGATCGCGCCATGAAACACCAACCGCTCCAAAGCAGCGGTTGGTGGCACGACGCTGGACACGCGCGCAAGCATCCCGCCGCGAAGCACTTGTGACAAACGACGCAAATGGCTCGCGAGCCAGGATCTCTACGCCGCGTCCTCGGCCTCGACGAGCAGGCGGGCGTCGTCCTCGGTCAGCTCGGCGCTGGCGTCGTCGAATGCGCGCCGGAGGGTCTCGACCATCTTGCGCGTCGAGCTGATCGCCCGGTCGATCGCGCTCTGGCCGGTGACCTGCGCGTAAGGATCCGCGCTGCCGACCAGCGGCGGGGCCGAGCGGATGCGGCTCTTGGCCTCGAGCAATCCGTGGAGCAACTCCTCGGCCCGGTCGCGGACGTCGGCGGTCTGCTTCAGGATGCGTTCTCGATCGCCCATAGGGGCGTCAGTATCGACGCTCCATCCCGATTGATCCAGTGGCGGGGAGCAATCGACAGGAAGCGCCAACTTCAGCTCAACCTCCGACATTCGGATGCTCCTTGTTGGTTGTGCTCCCAGGCCCTTGGGAAGAAGCCTCTCAGCCAGCCTTGAGGACCGGCTGGGGCGTCGCCAGGGGCACATGGCGGCGGATGGCGCTGAGGATGATCGAGCGATTCCCCAGGCCGGACGCGGCCCGCAGGTCCGCGATCATGGTGTCGGCGTCGATTCTCGGACACTCCCCGGCCCAGGCGTTGATCGCCGAGTGGGCGGTGGGGCTCAGGTGCTCGCTGTCGTAGGCGAGGGCCTCGTGGAGCTTCTCGCCGGGGCGAATGCCGGTGGTGACGATCGGGATCGATCCGTCGGGGGCTTCGGCGCTGAGGGCCTGGATGGTGGAGCCGGGGGGCGAGATCCAGGGCGCGAAGCCGTGGGCGTCGATGAAGCGCTTGGCGAGCTCGAGGATGCGGACGGGCTCGCCCATGTCCAGGACATAGACCGGCGCGGGGCCCTCGCAGGAGAGGGCCGAGGCCTGGAGCACGAGCATCGCGGCCTCGGGGATCGTCATGAAATAGCGGGTCATGCGCGAATCGGTGACGGTGATCGGCCCGCCCTCTGCGAGCTGGGCGTTCCAGATGGGGATGACGCTGCCGGCCGAGCCCAGGACGTTGCCGAAGCGGACCATGCTGAAGCGGGTGTCGCGGGCGTGGGTGATCGCCTGGTCCTGCATCGACTGGACGTACAGCTCGGCCAATCGCTTGGTCGCGCCCATGATCGAGCTGGGGCGCACGGCCTTGTCGGAGCTGATGAGCACGAACCGCTCGACGCCAGCTTCCAGCGAAGCGTCGGCGATCGAACGCGTGCCGAAGACGTTGTTGCGGACCGCGTCGGCGGGGTGCTCTTCCATGAGCGGGACGTGCTTGTGAGCCGCGGCGTGGTAGATCGCGTGCGGGCGGATCTCGCGCAGCAGGCGGCGGGTCGCGGGCTCGTCGGTGACGTCGTGGAGCACGGCCCGGCGGGCGATCGCGGGATAGCGGCGCTGGATCTGGCGGTCGATCTCGAACAGGGCGTTCTCGGAGCGCTCCATGAGCACGATGAGCTCGGGCTCGAAGGCGCAGCAGGCGTGGGCGAGTTCGGAGCCGATGCTGCCGCCGGCGCCGGTGACGACGACCCGCTTGGCTCGCAGCAACTCTCCCACCGCCTCGTGGTCGATCTCGTGGGGATCGCGCTGGATGAGCGAGGCGAGGTCGACTGAGCGGGCGCGGGCGTCGGCGGTGCGGGCCTGCTCGGGGACGGTCGCCGAGGCGAGCAGGTCCTCGATCGCGGGCATTTCGATGGTGGGGATCTCGGCCTCGCGCAGGAGGGCGAGGATCTGGGTGCGGATCTGGCGGTGGTCCGCCGGGAGGCTCAGGACGGCGCTATCGATCTGGCCCTTGAACCGGCGGAGGCGGGCGGCGTCGAGCTCTTCCAGCGACGCCAGCTTGGCCAGGCCCTTGGGAGGGCGGCAGTCGGCGATGACCCCGAGGATCGCGGGGGGCGGCTCGATGAGCCCAAGCGAAGCCCGGCAGGCCTCGGCGCTGCGACTCGACGCGATGATCAGCACCCTCCCAGGCATCGCCATGTCGGAGTATCGGCAAGATCCGCGCCAGAACGCCAGCGGGCGGGTGCCGTGGTCTGAGCGAGCCGTCGAGTGTATGCCCCCTCCGCGGTCGGATAGCGTGGCCCTCGTCGCAGAGCCGCCACAGACCCCCGCACCC
>JAJDDM010000075.1 GCA_029260315.1 Phycisphaerales bacterium
GCTGATCGAAGCGTTCAACGGTCGTGTGCGCGCGGAGTGCTTGAACGCGAACTGGTTCTTGTCGCTGGCCGACGCGGTGGAGAAGATCGAGGCGTGGCGTCGACACTACAATGAGGAACGTCCTCACAGCGCCCTGGGGAATCTGGCTCCCGGGGAGTTCGCTGCGATCCACGCCAGGATGGACCAGGCCGGATGAAGTGCGCCGGCTCACGCACCGAGTGGCTCAGGATCGGGTACAAGCGCAACACCCTCGTCACCGAGCAGGGCCTGTGGACCAGCCCTGGGGGCAAGACGCCCCACGCGAGCTTGTACGCCGCAATCATCCGGGAGATCAGCGCCAAGGGCAAGGACGCGCGGTTCGCCAAGAAGGAACGCGGGCTCTTCGTGCCGATGGGCAAGCAGCGCTAAACCGAACATCTCGTCGCTCCTACGCCTCGGCGCTCGCCGGGGCTTTCTCTTCGGCGTCGAGTATGCTCCCTCCGTGGGGAGTTTCTATCTGAACTCATTTCATCCGTTGGTCTCCTCTCCAGCGGGTCGCGCGGCTTGCGCGGAGCGAGGTCTTCTGCCATTCATCGACGGCTCGATCAGGCGAGAGCCGGACTTTGAGCATCCACAGCCCGTCATTATGTGTCTCTGTCGCGGGGACCGATTCGCCCCCCGACTACGGCCCGGCGATGACGTGGGCTATCTGACGGTCCTTGGCCCTTACGGCATGAAGCAGCGCCACCAGCGTCTCATTGCGGTGCTGCACGTCGAGCGGCTCTTCGATGCACACTCGGAAGCAGCGGACTGGTTCGCCGACCGTAGCTTGCCATTGCCGAACAACCTTATGGTGCATGGCAACCCGGCGTATCCGCTTTCTCACAGCCACAGGAAGAACCCCAAGATCCCCAATGACGGCAACGATGATCGCTTTCACCGTCGGTGGGACGCCGCCTACAGCGCGCGAGCTACCAACAACGGGCGAGTGGTCGGTTGCTCGGTGTTGTTCGTCGATGCTGACTGGACCGCTCCGATGATTCCCAAGGGCCTCCTCGAGGACGTGTTCGGCAAAAGGCCCGGAACGCTCAATCCTGGGCGACAGGATCAAAAGCTCATGGCGAGACTCCTGTCACGACTTGGGATTGCCGCCCGGCCTTCTTCCCAGCGACCACCGTCCACGTTTGAACAATGACATCGAGTTACGCCAAGGCCGATCCCCATGAGTAGCGCCCTGCGTCCCACATGCTCCCAAGCGAACCGCGTCGAGCCCAGTCTTCGCAAAACGCTCAGCGCCCGCTTATCGCCCTTGGACGCGCACGAGCCAATCCGACAGTTTCACCCGAGCCACCTCACACCCCGCGTCTGGTACACCGACTTGACCTCCTCCTCCCGAACTATCGCGCGCCCCAGGGCCATGACCGCCGCGACAACGCCATCGATTTTCTCACGGCTCCGCTGCTTGTCGGGCTTGATATTGCCGGCGGGGTCCATCCGCACCGTCGCGTTGGAGGCCATCCACCGCATCACCGGGTTGTCTCCGTGGCGCAGCTCACCGCGGTTGACCAGACGCTCGAACTCCGCCGCGGGCGCCGCCATGCTCATAAACCCCTGGCCGAAGGGCACGACTTCGATACCGTCGTCGGCGAGGTTCTGGCAGAGCTCTGCGCCCTGGAAGAGCCGATCCACCGCGAGATCGACGATCCGGTACCGCTCGACGATCTCGCCAACGCGCCGGCGAATGACCCGGTAATCGGTCTCTTCTCCGTCGGTCAGCTCGAGGAAGCCCTGCTTTTCCCAGGCGAGGTAAGGCACCCGGTCGCGCCGTTCTCGGCGTTCGGCGTTGTCGCGCGGCGCCCAGAACCACCACAGCGCCTTGTAGCCTTCGGCCTTCTCGTCGGGGAAGAGCAGGCACAGCGACGTGAGGTCCGCGGTTGCGCCAAGGTCCAGCCCGCCCCAGCACCGCTCGCCGACGAGCCAGTCCGGACGCACGTCGCCACCGCAGCGATCCCAGCGTTCCATAGAAAGCCACCGCACGTCCTGCTCCGTACGGATGTTCAGATGCAGCCGCTTGAAGGTGTTCTCAAAGGCGGGGGACTCCTGGGCCCGCTTGCACTCCTGAGCGAGATAGTCCTCGGAGATGCTCACGCCGAGGTTGGGATTGGCCTTGCGCCACGTTGCCGGGTCGGTCCAATCGTCGTCGCGCGTGGCCTCGTAGATCACGGGTAGGAAAGCGGGATCCTCGATGATCCCGTCGCGGACTTTGGACGCATAGCCGTGTTTCTCGTTGCAAATCGAGATCCGCTCAAAGTCGGAGGTCGTGATGTGGACGATCAGCGGCTGGGCCCGTGCGCCGGTCGAGGTCGCGAGCACGTCAACGAGTTCGCGGTTGCGCTGGGCGTGCAACTCGTCGATGACAGCGCAGTGGGTGTTGTAGCCGTGCTTGGTGCTCGCGTCGGCGCTGATGGCCTTGTAGCTCGAGCCGCGTTGCTCGATCGTGATGGACTTCGTGTAGATCCGCGCGACCTCGGCGAGCACGGGCTCGGCGCGGACCATCTGCTTGGCGACCTCGAACACCAAGGCGGCTTGGTCGCGTTCGGCGGCGGCGCTGTAGATCTCCGCGCCCCACTCGTCGTCGCAGAAGAGCATGTAGCAGCAGATCCCCGCCGCGAGCAAGCTCTTGCCGTTCTTGCGCGGGACGAAAATGAACGCCTCGCGGTACCGGCGCGTTCCGTCGGGTCGCTTCCATCCGAAGAGGTTGGCGAGGATCGCCTTCTGCCAGGGCTCGAGCAAGAACGGCTGGCCAGCCCATTTTCCCTTGATATGCACCAGGCAGTCCTCGAAGAAGCCGATCGCGCGCAGCGCCGCCTCGGGCTCGAACCGGCAGTCGCCCGCAGTCGCGGCGGGGTCGTACCCTGGCACGAGCCGGATGATCTCATCCAGCGAGGTATCGCCGCTTGTCTTCGTCGTCGCTCGCTTTGTCACTCGGCACCACAATCCTGCTGCGGGCCGAGGGGGTCAGACCGAACTCGGCCATCATCCGGTTCAGAGTGGTGGCGCATGCTTGGGCGATCCCGACCTGCGGGAACTTCTTGAGATACCGGACGCGGCCCTGATTGTCTTGCACGGGATACGTCTCTCCGTGCTGATCGACGAACTCCTCGGCCCGCCGCCAGCGCGACCACGTCTGGCAGAGGACCGTCAGCGCGTGTCCGTCGGCGACGGTCAGCACGCCCATCGCCTCGAGTTGGTCGGCGAACTGCTCCCACGCGGTCTCGGCGTATCCCTTGAGCCAGTCAGGCTTCTCGGGGCGGCCCGGCTCGGGCTGCGGCTCGGCGCCATTGGCGTCGCCGCGCCAGCTGCCTCGCAGCCGCAGGATCGGTGTGGGTGTCGGAGCGGGGCCTCGCTTGCCCATTACAACTCCTCCCTGACCAAATCCTCGTAACGCTCGCCGTCCTCGCGCACCGGCGATCGGCCGGTATGGGCCATCCACCGCTGAAGAATCACGTCGCAGTACGCCGGGTCGATCTCCATGAGCATCGCCATTCGGCCAAGCTGCTCGCAAGCCATGAGCGTCGAGCCCGAGCCACCGAACAGATCGAGCACGCGCTCGCCGGGCTTGGAGGAGTAGCGGATCGCACGGGCAGCCAGCTCGACGGGCTTCTCGGTCAGATGGATCATGCTCTGCGGCGTGACCTTCTTCACCGCCCACAAGTCCGGCGCATTGGCGGGGCCGAAGAAGCTGTGCGCCGCCCCCTCTTTCCAGCCGTAGAAGCACCATTCGTGCGCGCCCATAAAATCCTTGCGCGTCAGCACTGGGTGCTGCTTGTCCCAGATGATGCTCTGGGAGAAGTACAGCCCGTTGGCTTTGAGCACCGGTGGGTAGTTGGCGCAGTTGGCGTACCCGCCCCAGATGTAGAAGCCCCGTCCGGGCTCTAGGGACCTGGCGAGGTTGCCGAACCAGGCGGCGAGCAGGACATTGAACTGCTCTTCGGTCACGAAGTCGTTGATCAGGGGCCGATCCTTGGCCCGCATCTTCTTGCCGGTCCCCTTGGCCTTCTCCGGGTGCCGGACGAGGTCGGAGTTCTGGTCGCGGGTCTTCTTCGAGACCTTAAATGACGAGTTGCCCGCCGCGATAGCGTTGTTGGACCGCGGCTCGACCTTGACGTTGTACGGCGGGTCGGTGTTGACCAGTTG
>JAJDDM010000076.1 GCA_029260315.1 Phycisphaerales bacterium
TTGGCGTGATGCGGGCTGGTCGCCCGGTCGGAGCCGCGTGCGTGAGCACGCGAGCCTTGGACGCCGGGATGCAGCGTGGTCTTGAGTGGAACGGCCGCCGCCGGAGTTGCAGGCGCTCTTCACCTGAGTTGACGAGGGTTCTTGCTTGATGCGGTCAACGCACGTTTCGCGGCCCTTGGACGCCCGGGCGTCCAAGGGCCGCGTGCTGACGCCCGCGGCTCTGAGGCGACCGGCTTCCAGCCGGTCGAAACGCGAGCTATCCGACCCGACCAGCAACCCTCTCCAGCCGCGTGCGAAGCGAGTTCAACGTCGGATTCCAGCGAGGCGCAGGCGCGCACCCACGATACACCTGCAGATCCGCCCCGCGTGTACGATGGACTCCACAGGCGTTGCCACGATGAACAGGATGGAGAGAATGATGCAAGCGAAGTTCCTTATCGCGACGCTCACCGGCGCGTGCGCGATCACATGTGCCGACGACACCTTCCAGCCCCGCGACGTCTTCGAGCTCGAGTTCGCCACGAGCCCCGCGATCGCCCCCGACGGCTCGGCGGTCGTCTACCAGCGCGTCAGCGCCGACATTATGACCGACCGCTTCGTCTCCAGCCTCTGGATGGTCGATCTGGACACGCTCGACCATCGCCCCCTGCTCGCCGGCGACGGCTCCTACTCCTCGCCCATCTTCAGCCCCAGCGGCGACCGCCTGCTCTACAGCACCTCGACCGATGGACAGCCCGAGCTGCGCGTCTTGTTCATGGACACGCATCAGACGATGCGCATCGCCCGCCTGCCCGCCGGGGCGCAGAACCCCGCGTGGTCGCTCGACGGCGCGTCGATCGTCTTCGGCATGTTCGTCGAGGAAGAGCCGGTCGCGCCCGCCGCGCTGCCCAAGAAGCCAGAGAACGCCGAGTGGGCGCCGCCCGTCACCATCGTCGACGAGATCATCTACCGCAACGACGGCGCCGGCTACGCCAAGCCCGGCGCGAGCCAGGTCTTCGTCGTCCCCGCCGACGGTGGCACGCCCCGCCAGATCACCGGTCTCTCCGACGACGACGCCGCGCGCGATCTCGCCGGCCCGCTCGCCTGGACGCCCGACGGCGATCTCATCGTCGCCATGAACCCCGCCGACGACGCCGAGTACGACCCCCAGGAGCAGGACCTCTACCGCCTCGACATCCAGACCGGCAACTACGAGCGTCTGACCACGCGCAACGGCGTCGAGGGCTCGCCCCAACTCGCCCCCGACGGCACGACCCTCGCTTTCAGCGGCTTCGAGGACCGCATGCTCGGCACACACACCAGCGTCCTGTCCATCATGGACCTCCAAACCCGCCAGACACGCGATCTCACCACCGACCTCGACCGCTCGGTCGGCGCGTTCGAGTTCGCCCCCGACGCCGAGTCCATCTGGTTCACCTACGCCGACCACGGCGTCGGCATCCTCGCCAGCATCTCGCGCAGCGCCCGGATCACCGAGCGAGCTCGCAACGTCGGCGGCACCACCCTCGGCCGACCCTACGCCAGCGGCGCGTTCGCTGTCGGCCCCGAGGGCCTGTTCACCTACACCGTCACCGACCCCACCCGCCCCGGAGACCTCGTCATCGCTCGCGCCGAAGGCGACCAGACCACCGAGCTCTACCGCACACGCCTCAACGAGGACCTGCTCGCCCACAAGAACCTGCCGAGTGCGCAACTGCTGACCGCCCAGTCCGTCGGCGGCCTCGAGATCCAGGGCTGGCTCGTCCTCCCGCCCGGCCACATCCCCGGCGACACACACCCAATGATCCTCGAGATCCACGGCGGCCCCTTCGCCGACTACGGCCCACGCTTCAGCGCCGAGATCCAGCTCTTCGCCAGCGCCAGGTACGCCGTGCTTTATGCCAACCCACGCGGCTCCACCAGCTACGGCGCCGCGTTCGCCAACGAGATCCATCACAACTACCCAAGCCAGGACTACGACGACCTGATAGCCATCACCGACGCCGCGATCGCCACCGGGCACATCGACCCGAACCGCCTGTTCGTCACCGGAGGCTCCGGCGGGGGCGTGCTCACGGCCTGGATCGTCGGCAAGACCGATCGCTTCCAGGCCGCGGTTGTCGCCAAGCCGGTGATCAACTGGCTGAGCTTCGTGCTGACCGCCGACGCGTACACGTTCTTCCCGGCGTACTGGTTCAGCGCGATGCCCTGGGAGGATCCGATGCAGTACTGGAACCGCTCGCCCCTGAGCCTCGTCGGCAACGTCTCGACGCCGACGATGCTGCTGGCCGGCGAGGCGGACTACCGCACGCCGATGAGCGAGAGCGAGCAGTACTACCAGGCGCTGCGGCTGCGGAAGGTGGCGACGCGCCTGGTGCGGATTCCCGAGGCGTCGCACGGCATCGCGGCGAGGCCCAGCCATCTGCTGGCGAAGGTCGCGGAGATCCTGCGGTGGTTCGAGGAGCACGATCCGGGCGGGAGCTGATCGCGGCCGGAATATCGGCCGCGTCCGCGCTGCGTGGGGCGGATAATGCATTGAACGCCGCAAGTCCCGGGGGTACACGCCATGAGATCCGCCTGCTTCGCCTTGTTCCTGTGGTCGCTGCTCGGCTGCGTGCCCACGATGACCGTGCCGGAATCCCGTCCTGATCGGCGCGTGCCGGACGGCGATGTTAATCCCGGCACGCCGCGGCAGGAGGCTCGCGTCGAGTACGCCGATTGGATGAATATCGGCGGGACGGACGGCGAGCATCCGTCGGGGATCGCCCGCCACATCCGCGGTAAGGGGATCCGGGCGACGATCGTTGATCGGGCCGAGCTGACGCGCGAGGTGCTGGGCGAGGGCGCGAAGCTGGGTGTGTGGATGCCGTTCGGGGTGAATCGGGACAAGTACGGCGGGAAGCTGCGGTTCTACTACGAGAACATCGTCGATGAGTCCTGGGACTCGGAGCTCGTCGCGGGCATTCGTCTGGCGCGTCAGCGGTACGGGATCGAGGTCGTGCCGTATCTGGGCAAGATCAGCCTGGCGACGGAGGAGGAGTTCGCGCGGGCGGGTCGGATGTTGGCGGCGGGCGGGTGCAAGACGGTGATTCTCGACAATCTCTCGGATACGAGCGACCGTGCCGCGCCGGGGCGTGTCCGGATGCTCCGGGATCGGTACGGAATCGAGTCGGTCGGGTCGGAGTTTCCGGAGAAGCAGCCGACGATGTCGGACTTCGGCTTCGCGGTGGACATGCCGCCGATGCCGGGGCGTGGCACGCCGCGGGGCGCATCGCAGGCGAAGCAGAATGGCGCGATGGCGAGCGACCAGCCGCTGGCGATCGTCCTCCAGATCGGTTGGCCGGAGGGCATGGTTGCGCGGGCGGCATATTGGAAGTCGGTGAAGAGCGATCTGACGCTGTATGCGAACCTGGCCAACGCGGAGTCCCGAGAAGCGATCAAGGCGCTGAAGAGGTAGCGCGGGAGCTTTGCGATCCGGTCGAGTCCGGTGATCCGGCGGCGGGCGCGCGGCGATGGAGGAGGCGAGGAAGGGCGGGTGGACGCCCTTCCGCGCGGTCGAGTCCGTGATGAGTGCGTGTGGTTGGCCGATGTCGCGGCGTGGGATCGCTGCGGGTCGGTGCGCTGCGCTTTGCGACGAGGCGCGGGAGGCGAGGAAGGGGGGGTAGACGCCCTTCCTGACGGTCGGGCCTGTGATTGGGGAGCGCCCAGGCTTGCGCCAGAGCCTCCATTGGGGGGGACTTTGAGAGATCGGAGGAGTTGGGCGGCGGCCTTGCGGGCCGAGTCGTGGGCGGTGGTTCTGCCCTTTGCGATGCGGTCGGGGTCTTGGATGGCGGTCTGGGCGAGTCGGGTCGCTCCGGCGGGTTGGGCTTGGGCGAGGATGGCGCGGGTTCTGATGTTTGCGATGCGTTCGAGGTCTTGGAGGACCTGTTGGACCTTGGGTGAGTCGATCCATTTGATGAGGTCGTAGATGTGCAGCAGGTGGTTGTCTGCGAGTTGGATGAGGTCGGTGTCTGCGGTGAGGTACTCGCGCAGCAGGGCGTGTTCGTCGGTGGTTGGGGGGAGGGTTGTTATGGTTTCCTCCATGGGGGGTAGTTTATCAGAGATTGGGTTGTTTGGGAAGGTAGAAGTTGTAGGGACGAGATGTGGCGGACGAGGGACGGTGTTGGTGTGTGAGATTGAGAGTGTATCATGGCAATGCCACCCGCCACCCGCCACCCGCCATGCTGGCTCACTCGCTCGTATGATTGAATCATGAGTACAAGCAAATTCGGCAAGCTGTGGACCAACATTCGTGGACGCGTCAGCGGCTGGTCGTGGGAAAAGGCTCTCCTTAACCACCTGGTTCCAATGATATTTGTTGCGTCTCTCGGCGTTCTTTGTTGCGGTCGGCTCTCAATCCAAACGCTTCGGTATCGTCGCGACTTCAGCTCATGCCGCAAGATTCCCTAGCTTGCGCTACGGGCTCGTTGAGTCGGAACGACAGCCAGTCCTTTGAGTTCTGCCCGCTACAAATGGGCTGATCCTGATCTAGGTACACCGACCGCTCCGGCTGCGGCTCGTCATGTGGGGCTTGCCAGAGTTATGTGCAGTGGAGCGGACCGGGATCGAACCGACGACCTCATCATTGCGAACGATGCGCTCTACCAACTGAGCTACCGCCCCTTTTCGCGGGGGCATGGTAGGCGGGGGAGGCCGCCGGCGCGGCCTGGGTCTGGGGTCCAGGGGCTGGGGTCTGGGGAGTCTGTTCGGGGGGTTGGGGGTGGGGCGAGACGTGGTCGAACCCTGGGTGGGGGGGCGTATGATGGGGGATGTTGAGAATCGATTCTCAGTTGGGCGAGCGTGGGAGAAGAGGTGAGGGCCCACGGGCGGGACGCCGGGGGGAGCACCGACGTCGCAAAGCCGGCGTCGGTGGCACGGGGAGCACTGGCGGGCGAGCCGCCAGTGGCACGGGTGGGAAGCACCAACCGCTCAGAGCAGCGGTTGGTGGCACGGTGTCGGG
>JAJDDM010000077.1 GCA_029260315.1 Phycisphaerales bacterium
ACCTGCACGGCGTCCTGGTGATAATCCAATCCGACAGAGATACGATCCATGGTCCGTTGCTCCTTACCTTGGGCAGTGCTCCAAGCACGCGCTCGCTAACGTATAGGGGCAACGGGCTTTTCTCATACCCATCTGATGGTCGGGCCTGCGATGCTGCCCGCTCCGATTGGACGCAAGTCGCTCTAGCGATCGTGAGCTCGGTTGCATGAAACCGCAATCAGTGTGCCCCGGCGTGGCCTTCGCTCCAAGACTCGCTCAGACCACGGCACCGGTCGCGCTTGAACGCACGAACGCTACCCCTCGCCCCGCGCCCGCCGCATCCGCTCGTTGAACGCTTCACTCCCCCCGGGCGGGATCGTGAACCACTCCCACCTGTCGCTGCCGACAGACTGCCGCGCGATGACATTGATCTGCCCGATATGGAACGCGTAATGGTCGATCTGTCGCACGATCGCCGCGTGCGCCGCGTGCGGCACCCCGCGGATCGTCACGGTTCTGAGCAAGTCCTCCCCCGAGAGCCCCTCAAGCGTCTCAAACAACGTCCTCCACCCCAGCTCCCACCGCTCCATGACCTCGCTGCGCAGTCGCGCCAGCCCCTGCGCATCGCCCGGAATCTCAAAGCCCGCAAACTCGCCCTCGCGATCGCGCCAGTCCTTCTCGCCGTCCGTGGTCAGGAAGTCCGTGAACCGGCTCAGCAGATTGCCCGCGACATGCCGCACGATGATCGCGACCGAGTTCATCCCCTCGCTCGGCACGCGGAAGAACGCCGCGTCATCGAGCTGCCCGAACGCGTGCTCGGCGAACGCCTTCTGACGCTCGAACACGGCGCTCCACGTCTCGAGCATGCCGCCGGAGAGGCCGGTCTGATAGCGAGCGTCCACCATGGTGGAGCGTAGACCGCGGGCATGCATCAAATCACACGCCCACCTCGCGCGAGCATTGCGTAGTCTCGAACCTCCGGGTGCGCTCGTGCTCGGGTGGAGAGGAACTCGTCGACAATCGGCGTCGTGCGATCGGGATGATACAGCTGGAAGTGGCCGAGACCGTGCAGCGCGTGGCACTGCGCCACGCAATGGTTTGAGCCGACAAGAACCGCTCGCATCTCTTCCAGGCACACATCGAGAAGCCAATCCTGGGAGCCATCCACCGGCCAGATCGGCGCGATGTCCCAGAACATGTAGAGCGCGCTGCCGATCCGGGTCTTCTCATGTGAGTCTGGCTTGTTCGGGCATCGAGCGGCGGTCAGCATCACCACGAGCTGCCCCACTGCATGTACGAGGCGGGCGAACTCCTCACGCTGGTTCCTGTAGTCCGACGGCCGAAACCAGCCGCGACCGCCGGAGTCAAACATGCCCAAGAGCGACATGCCTATCTGGTTGTCGGAGTAAGGACGCAGCACGTCGACCGGATCCTCGAACAAGCGGATCAGATGTGCCAACCGTGTGCGGGTATCTTGCTCCCACTTGGCATGCCGCACGTCGAGGGCCAACGCCTTGCTCGGCTCCACCGCCTCCGGGCGATCGAAGTTCCAGCGGATCCATTCCTCGAAGGTGATCGACATGTCCTATTAGAGGCCCCGGCGCAAGCCTGGGCTCGTTGGGTGTTCGAATCGGCGTTGATTTTCGCGTAACGAACAAGCCCCATGCCCGCAAACCATTTGCATTGCTTGGCACAAGTGCTTCGCGGCAGGATTCTCGCTCGGGCGTATAGCGTCGTGCCACCAACCGCTGCTTTGAGCGGTTGGTGTTTCATGGCGCTCTCCCAGAAGCACCAGCCGTGCAGAGCTACGGCTGATGGCACGTCACTCGGTTACCCGCATTCGTTCGAGTTCTCCGCCAGTTGATGCAAAGCGATATCGCGCCAGGGCCTCTATGAAGTCGCGACCTCTGCGCAGTAAAACTCGTCCACCACGCCCTTCCAATCCTCCAGACTCTCCACCGCGATCATCCGCCTGCGAACGTCCTCCCCCGCCGGATGATGCGCACTGAACCGGATCCCGAACTTCCGCATCGCCTTGGCCGTGTGATACTCCACCTTGCGCATTCCCGTGTTCACCGCCATCGCCAGCTCGAAGTGCTGCATCAATACCTCGCGCTGCTCGGAAATCATCGGCGGCGACGGCTCGCGCCCCGCCATCAACTCCCGCGCCTGCCGAAAGATCCACGGATTGCCGATGCACCCGCGCGCCACGCTCACGGCGCTGACCCCCGTGTAGTGAATCATCCGGAAGATGTCCGCCGCCTCCCAGATATCCCCCGAGCCGAAGATCAACCGGTCCGGATTGCGCCGCAGGATCTCCTTCAGCACGTCCCACCGGCTCGGCCCCACATACTTCTGCGCAACCGTCCGCCCATGCACCGTGATCCACGCGCACCCCATGCAAAACGCAGCATCCACGATCCGGTGAAAGTTCGCCGCCATCTCCTCGGTGTCGTCGAAGCTCCGCCGGATCTTCACGCTCACCGGAATCTCACTCGCCACCGCCCCGCGCACAGCCTCCAGAATCGCGATCGCCCCCTGCGGCTCAGCCAGCCAATGCCCGCCCCGAGCCTTCCGCGCGATCTTCTTCACCGGACACGCCAGGTTCACATCGATCGCGGCGAAGCTGGGTAGATCGGCTCTCCGAGCCGATGCATCGGTCGGCTGCGCAACTCTCCGACCCAATGTGTCCAGTTGCTGCCTATTCAAATTCGCTCTCGGTTCCTCGATTGACCCGTCCCGACGCGCATCGGCTCGGAGAGCCGATCTACCCATCTCCCGATACTCCCGCTCCCTCCTCACCCCCTGCTCCACCATCTTCACCGCGCCCGCCGCCATCTCCGCCGGCTCCGACCCCATGATCTGCCCGACCAGCGGATGATCCTCCGCGCCCCCCGGCACGTTCTGCTCGATCTCCCCCAGATCCGCCTTCGCAAACCCCCGCCCACCTGCCAGCAGCGTCCGGTCCAGCAGTGCCTCGGTCACGCACAACGGACACCCGTGGCGACGCGCCACGATCCGCATCGCCGCGTCGGAATACCCCGCCAATCCCGCCTGAAAGAACGGCGCATCGAATCCGGGAACGAGTTCCGCCAGCCGCGCATCCGCCCCGCGCTCACCCAAAGTCGCGGCGACCGCGCGCACGTCGATCCCATCGGCCCCCGGCGCAATCGCCGGGCTCGGCCCCGTCGCGTTGTTCGTCGTACAACCCACCGGGGCAATCGTATGAAGCTCAGCGCCGCCCCGTTGCGGTGCCGTGGTCTGAGCGAGTCTTCGAGCGAAGGCCA
>JAJDDM010000078.1 GCA_029260315.1 Phycisphaerales bacterium
TTGTGGGGCACGCAACCCGATTCGTATCCAGACCAGCCGTTTTGGTGAGCCCCTTCTGGAGCAAAGGACCCCCCCCAATGGAGTACACAATACCAAGATCTATGGGGCGAAATCCTCATCGACTGGCGGTCCCGATCTGGGCGCGCCGTGAAGTTGTTCTTGCCGCAGCTCTCTCAGATGAGGCTCTGTGTCATAGTGTTCGCCCATGATGTCCTCTTCATACTCAACGAGCGTCTCGAAGAATTCCTGGGGCATCCACAAGGTTGCGTTGTCGTCAAAGAATAGTGTCGGCATGTTCAAGATCCGTTTCCCCAGCAGCGCACGGGATGCCTCCTCTTGTCGCAGATTTGCTGCGTAGGTGGTTGTCCCGCCCATCAGCATCTTCGTCAGAATCACCTTTGTAAACACCAGGTAAAAAGTGTCCCACCTCTGTCGGCGCGAGTTTGAAGTGCTCCACCGCGATGTTCCGGTCATGATCGGCCGCTTCGCCCCCTCCGGGGGGCGGACGACCGAGACGGGCTGGAGGAAAGCGAGTGAAGACGATGGAGGACTATGTCCGGGTGCGCCGGATGCATTTCCACGACGACATGTCGGTGCGCGAGATCGCCCGAAGAACGGGGTTTCACCGAAAGACGGTGCGCAAGATGATCGCCCAGGGATCTCCACCGCAGCACCAGAGCAAAGGGCAGCGCAGGTGGCGCAAGCTTGATCCATTCGTGCCGATCATCGACGAGATCCTGCGCCGCGATCAAAAGAGCAAACCCAAGCAGCGCCACACGGCCAAGAGGATCTTCGACCGCCTGCGCGAGGAGTGGGGATACACCGGGGGCCTGACGGCCGTGCGCGAGCATGTCGCCGAGGCCAGGGACCGCGCCAGGCAGGCCCATGTCCCGCTCGCATTCGGCCCCGGTGTGGCCCAGGTCGATTGGGGCGAGGCCGACCTCGAAGAGAACGGGGTCACGGTCAAGGGCCACATGTTTGTCATGACGCTGCCCTTCAGCGATGCGCGGTTTGTGGCCTGCTTTCCCCGCGAGACGAGGGAGTTTTTCCTTGAGGGTCACAGGCGCGCCTTCGAGTTTTTCGGAGGCGTCCCGCGCCGGATCATCTACGACAATCTCAAAGCCGCCGTCACCAAGATCGGCCCGGGGCGACAGAGGACTCCCAATGCGGTCTTCGACCGCTTCTGCAAGCACCACCTGTTTGAGGCCGACTTCTGCAGTGTCAGGCGCGGGAACGAGAAGGGCCACGTCGAGAACGGCGTGGGCTGGGCCCGCCGCAATCTCTTCGTGCCGATCCCGGCCCTGATCGACTGGGAATCGCTCAATCGCGATCTGGCCGAGCGGTGCCGCCGCATCTGGGCAGATCGCCTGCGCGGCCACGACAGGACCATCGCCGAGCGCCTCGACGAGGAGCGTCTGCATCTGCTGCCCATCCCCCTGAGCCCGGCGGTCTTCGGCCAGGTGGCGCAGACGACCGTCAGCACCCTGTGCCTGGTGCGCTTCGACACCAACGACTACTCGGTGCCGTGCGCTCTGGCGCACCACCGGGTGACGGTCCACGCCGACGTGGGCCGTGTGCGGATCTTTTTCCAGGGCCGGTGCGTGGCCGAGCACACGCGCTGCCACGGCCGGGAGCAGGCGATCTACGACCCGCTGCACTATCTGCCCCTTGTCGAGCACAGGCCCCGGACGCTCGACGACGGCGCGCCCATGAAGGGGCTTGTCCTCGACGAGTGCTTCGATGTCCTGCGCAGACGCATGGAAACCGACCAGATTCACAGCCGGGGCACCCGGGCCTTCATCCGCGTCCTGCGCCTGCTCGAGCACCACTCGCAACGCGATCTGACCCGGGCGGTCAAGCGGGCGCTGGATCTGGGCGTCGAGGATGATGAGGCGATCAGGAACCTCCTGCTGTGTCCGCCCGAGAGGGCACCCACGCGGCTGGACCTGAGCGGGCGCTCTCACCTGGCCGCTTACAGTGTGGAGCCGCCCGACCTGTCGCTCTACGCCTCGCTGGCGGTGGGAGGTGTGTCATGACACAGAGCGCTTCCGCTCCCCAGGTGCTTTTGGGTCATCACCTCAAGGCCCTGCGCCTGCCGGTGTTTCTGCGCGAGCACGCCAAGGTCGCCGCGCAGTGTGCGGCGGACAAGGCCGACTATCCCTCGTTTCTGCTGCGGCTGTGCGAGCTGGAGCTGATCGAGCGCGAGCGCAAGGGGACCGAGCGCCGGATCAAGCAGGCGTGCTTCCCCTCGCCCAAGACCCTCGACGGCTTCGACTTCACGGCCACGCCGAGCCTCAACAAGAGGGAGGTGGTCGAGCTGGCCCGGTGCGAGTGGATCGATCGGCGCGAGAACATCATCTTTCTCGGCAACCCAGGCACGGGCAAAACCCACCTGTCGATCGGCTTGGGCATGGCGGCGTGCCAGCGCGGCATCGCCGTGCGCTTCTTCACCGCCGCCGGTCTCGTCAACGCCCTGGCCGAGGCCCGGAGCGAGAAGGCCCTGGTGCGCCTTCAGGCGCGCCTGGCCAAGGTGCCGCTTCTGATCGTCGATGAGCTCGGCTACGTCCCGTTTTCCAAGACGGGCTCGGAGCTTCTGTTTGAGATCCTCAGTCAGCGCTATGAGCGCGGCAGCATGATCGTGACGAGCAATCTGCCGTTTGAGGAGTGGACGAGCGTGCTCGGGTGCGAGCGGCTGACGGGGGCTCTGCTTGATCGGCTCACTCATCGCGTGCACATCCTGCCCATCGAGGAGAAATCCTATCGTCTCAAAGGCCGCACGAAACGCGGCGCGAAGGGTGAGGGTGAAAAGGGAAAAGAGAGACGCTCATGAGATCGAGAGAAGAGAGGCCGAGGGGTCCACCCTCGTCGGACTGACCGGTGCCCTTTCGCGGGGGGCTCGCCCCCCGCGATTCCCCCGATCCCTCTGGACACCCCCGAAGGGATCGGCTAACCCACAGCCCAGGTGGTACACTTTTTCTCCGCTGCCTGGTACACTTTTGATCTGGTGTTTACATCCGGCGGAGAATCGCCACGATCCTGATGGAGGATTTTCGTCCGTCGATTATGAACGAGGTCATTGACGAGTGGATGGATCTCATCACGCCCGACATGCTGGCCGACCATGAAAAATGGGCGACGGATGTGGAGTTTCTGGAAGGACGCCAGCAGCTCAAGGACTAC
>JAJDDM010000079.1 GCA_029260315.1 Phycisphaerales bacterium
CCGCTGATCGCGACGGAGGTGCCGAAAAAATCCCCCGCAGCACCGTCGCTGGGCAGGAGCTTGGCGATCTGCTCACCCGTGGTCGTGTCGAAGAGGTACGCCGACCCGGAGCTGGTGCCGTTGTCGTCGTCCTGCCGAGCCCCAACCACGGCCGTGGTGCCGCTGATCGCGACGGAGAAGCCGAACGATTCAAACGATGTACCGTCGTTGGGCAGGAGTTTGGCAGTCTCGTTGATGATCGTCTGGCCTGCGGCGGGCAAGGCACTCACGGCAGACAGGGTGATCGCCGCCATGGCGAACCGGGCGGGGGAAGTTTGCAGCATCTTGTGGGGTCCTTTCTTCATCCGAACACTTCTCATATTGCGGTTGGCGACGACCCCGGGCCTTTTTGCACCAGCCTACCACACGTCTCGCGACATTGAAGCCCAATCTGCTCATTTGCGGACGAGATCCATGTCGAAAAGGGCCGCGGCGGGGGGCGAAAGGACCATTTCAGAGACCCACCGTTTGGACGTGGTCCGGGCGAAGTGACATCCCACGCCTTTCGCGGTCTATTCGGTCGAAATCCACCCGCAAGGCGCCCCTGCCTGGTTCACCCATCGGATGCTGCTTGATCTCCGCCTCGGCGGTCAAGAACAGCCTGTAGCCGCAGGCCCAAACGAGTGGCCAGTAGACCGACATCTAAGATCCATCTGGGAAATCCGGGTTCAGTGGAGCATCCGGAACATCTCAGCCTTGTCGGTGAGGCCTTGGGCGACCTTTTCCTCGGCGTCCTCGTGCATGGTGCGGAAGCCGGAGGCGACGGCGGCCTCGCGGATCTGCACGCCGTCGGCGCGCTGGGAGGTGAGCTTGCGGATCTCGTCGTTGACGGCCATGAGCTCGTAGACGGCGAGGCGTCCGCGGTAGCCGAAGCCGAAGCAGTTTTCGCACTTGCCGTCGGTCGTGGTGGGGTCGGCGCCGGTGCCGGCGCAGTCGGCGCACTTGCGGCGGAGGAGGCGCTGGGCGAGGACTCCCAGGAGGCTGGAGGTGATGAGGTAGGGCTCGACGCCGACGTCGATGAGGCGGGGGATGGCGCCGGGGGCGTCGTTGGTGTGGAGGGTGGCGAGGACGAGATGGCCGGTGAGGGAGGCCTGGATGGCGAGCTCTGCGGTTTCCTTGTCGCGGATCTCGCCGACGAGGATGACGTCGGGGTCTTGTCGCAGCAGGGCGCGCAGACCCCCGGCGAAGGTGACGCCGCGTTTGGGGTTGACCTGCATCTGGCTGATGCCCTCGAGGCGGTATTCGACCGGATCCTCGATGGTCATGACGTTGCGGGTGGCGCGGTCGATGCGGCCGAGGCAGGCGTAGAGCGTGGTGGTCTTGCCCGAGCCCGTGGGGCCGGTGACCAGGAGCATGCCGTTGGGTCGTTCGACGAGGTCCATGAGTTCGGATTGGACGCGCGAGGAGACGCCCAGGGTTTCGAGGTCGAGCTGGGTTTGGGACTGGTCGAGCAGGCGGAGGACGACGCGCTCGCCGTGGATGGTGGGGATGACGCTGAGACGGATGTCGACCTTTTTCTGGCCGATGCGGACGTTGGTCTGGCCGTCCTGTGGGCTGTGGCGGTTGGCGATGTCGAGCTCGGTCATGACTTTCAAGCGGCTGGAGATGGCGGCGGCGAGGCTGAGCGGGGGGCTGAAGGCCTCGTGCAAGATGCCGTCGATGCGATAGCGGATGTTGAGGCGGTTTTCTTCTGGGTGGACGTGGACGTCCGAGGCTCTGCGCCGGAGGGCCTCGAAGAGGATCATGTTGACCAGGCGGATGACGGGGGTCTGGCGGGCGAGGGCGAGCAGGTCGTTGCCGGCCTCGATGGAGCCGGCGGCGGACTCGATGGCGGACTGATCGAGGGGCATCTCTTCGATGATCTCGGTGACGAGGTCGCCGCGCTGCTCGTAGCCGCGGTTGATGAGGCTGGCGACGGCGCCGCGCGGGGAGAGGACGAGCTCGACGGGCATTTCCAGCTTGTCTTCGATGATGCTGATGACCGCGGGCATGAGGGGTCTGCCGGTGGCGACGGTCATGACCTGCCCGTCGCTCTTCATGCCGCCGACGAGGTGCTGGCGGGCGACGTCGGGGTGGATGGTCTCGTAGAAGTGGCTGGCGGAGGGCTCGGCCTTGGGCTCTGCGCTGAAGGGGATGGCGGTGCGTTCGCTGAGGCGCTTCAGAGCCTGCTGCTCATCGAGGGCCATGAGTTGGAGCATGACGTCCCAGGGCTCGGACTCGGAGCCGGGCGCGAGGCGGAACTGGCGGATCTGCTCGGCGGAGAGGCCGAGCTCTCCCATGACGCGT
The DNA here is from genome assembly GCA_029260315.1 of Phycisphaerales bacterium. Lineage (GTDB taxonomy): Bacteria > Planctomycetota > Phycisphaerae > Phycisphaerales > UBA1924 > S146-42. Next base: position 2,326 of record JAJDDM010000079.1, read on the forward strand.
CCGATGTGGCGGAGTTCGTCCGCGGAGGGCTCGCGCGGGGCGAGTTCTGTTCCGGCGTTCGCGTTGGACTTGGAGCGTCCGAAGGGCATTCAGCCGCCCTCGCCGAGTGCGGGGTCTGCGCCGGGCATGGTGATGCGGCGTTCGATGATGGGGATCATCACAGGTTCGAGGGGGGGCGCGTCGGGGGCGATGTCGGAGATCTTCATGGGGCCCTCGGCGATGAGGCGATGGCCGGCGAAGGTGCGGTCGCGGAGGATCTTGGGGGTGATGAAGATGTAGAGCACCGAATCGGACTGCGTGCGCGAGGTGTCGCGGAACAGGTGCCCGAAGATGGGGATATCGCCGAAGAACGGCACCTTGATGACCGTGTTGACCAGGTTGTCAACGGTGATGCCGCCGAGGACCATAGTGGAGTCGGTCGGCAGGCTGGCGACGGAGTTGACGATGCGGCGATTGATGGGTGGCGGCTGGCCTTCACCCGTGCTCTCTCCGATGAAGTTGGAGAAGTCGATCAGGTATTCGAGCGTCAGGTAGCCGCCGCTGGAGATGCGTGGGGTGACCTCAACGATGGTGCCGGCGTCTGCGAACTCGACGGACTGGCGTTCGACGCCGCCGTCGCCGATGGTGCGGACGGTGAACGGCTCTTGGCGTGTGTCCTCGATGCGTCCGTCGGCGTTGTCGTTGACGAGCAGGGTGGGGTTTGCGAGGACCTTGGCGTCGGTGACGGTCTGGATGGCGTTGAGGACGAAGGGGAGCTGGTCGCTGAGGATGACGGCGGTGGTGAAGCCGCCGAGGCCCGGGCTGACGATGCGCGGGACGGTGATGCCGCCCTCGCCGGGCGTGGTGAGGCCGAAGTCGGTCTGGACGACGGGCTGGCCACCGGCGTTGATGAGCTGGCTCTCTATGGCGAGACGGAAGGTGTCTGAGTCGGAGATGCTGACGATCTTGACGTCGAGGTAGACCTGGGCCTGGCGGATGTCGAGGGTCTGGACGAGCTTGGCGACCTCGCGCTGCTGGCGGACCGAGGCCTTGACGAGGACCTGGTTGTGCGCCACGTCGGCGACGACGAACACGGCGTCGGGATGGTCGGGGACGAAGATCTCGCCGGGGTCTTGTTGTTCGCGGTCGGGATCGATCGGGCTGGTGCGCCCGCCGGGCTGGGCCTGGTTGCCGGGGCCCTGGTTCTGGGGCAGGAGCGAGCCGCCATCGTCGCGCTGGATCTGCTGTTCCTGGAGGATGCCGGTGAGCAGGTCTGCGACGTCGATAGCGACGGCGTGCTGGAGCTTGTAGGCGCGGATGACGACCTCTTCACTGGGCGCGTCGAGCTGTTCGACGAGGTTTTCCAGGGCGTTGTGCTGGGCGGATGTGGCGTAGTGGATGATGAAGCCGCGGGTCTCGTCGACGACGAGGACGGGTCCGCCGCGGGTCTGGATGGGCGAGCTGATGTTCTGGATGTTGGCCTGCGGGTTGACGTTGACGCGGTTGATGTTGGGCTGTTGGCCCTGGAACTGCTCGTAGGAGACGACCTCTCCCAGGCCCTGGCTGGAGGCGAATTGGGCGACGGTCATGGTGGCGCTGCCGGTGAAGAACTTTTTGTGGCTGAGCGTGCTGGGCTTATCGATGAGGGCGATGAGGGTCTGGACGGAGCCGAGTTCTTCGGTTCTGCCTCGGAAGAGCAGGGCGTTGCCGACGGGATCGACGCGCAGGCGGTCGGGGATGCTGTCGAGCGAGCCGCTGGAGAGGCCGGGGAACTGGCCCGGGTTCTGCTGTTGGAGCTGGCGCGTGAGGTTCTGTGAGAGGCTCTGGCGGTCGGGCTCCTGGCCGGTGACGATGGAGATGATGTAATCGCGCGCGACGGGGGCGGCGATCTCGACGAGCTCGAAGCGGACGAACTGCATCGAAAGGTATTCGCTGATGACCGCGTCGACGATGGACTGGATCTGTGCGATCCTGCCGGGGGGGCCGGTGACGGCGATGAGGCTTGCGTCGTCGAGGTAGGCGATGCGGTTGTTGGCCTGTCCGGGCTGGACGCTGCCGAGGCCGAGCATGGCGTTGATGGTGTTCTGGAGTGCCGAGGGTCGGACGCCGCCGGTGGGGATGAGGCGGGTGGTTTCCAGACCGGTTGCGCCGTCATCGAATCGAGAAGGGATCTCCGAATCGGGGAGCACGGCGAAGAAGCCTGTCTTGGGGTCTGGGGTGATGAAGAAGCCGTTCTGTTCGAGGAGGGAGTTGAGTGTGTCCAGGAGCTGGTCGCGGTGGACGGAAAAGCCCTTGTTGAACATGACCTCGCCGGAGAGGCTCGGGTCGATGTTGACGTTGATGTCGAGGATGGTGGCGATCATGTCGACGAGGTCGACGAGGTCGATGGCGTCGCTGAATGCCGAGAAGCTGACCATGTCGTCTTGAATGACGGGGTCTGCGCCGCCCTGTTCCTCGTCGTCGAGGGGCTGCTCATTGGTGCCGGGGATGGTGCGTTCGACGTTGCTGGCGCCCGCCGAGCCGGTGCGATCGGCCTGGGCGAGTGCCAGGGGGGGAAGAAACCCGACGGCGAAGCCGCAGTAGAGGGGGATCCAGACCCTTGGGGCGCTGCTTTCCATTCTCTGGTCTGGCACGGGTGGGGCCTCCTGGGGTCTAACCTTATCCACCGTCGGTCTCCATCGACGCGACGCGCCGATCCTCACCATGCGCATCGTGAGTCTCCTGCCCAGCGCCACCGAGATCGTCTGCCTGCTGGGCGGACGCGATGGCCTCGTGGGCGTCAGCCACGAGTGCGACTTTCCAGAGGGGCTCGACCTGCCGGTGCTGACAGCGCAGCGGACCGGGTATGACCCCGCCGGGGGCGTGAGCGCCGCGGCGATCAATCGGCAGGTCAGCGAGCGGCTGGCCTCGGGCGAATCCCTCTACGACCTGAACGCACGAGCGTTGGAACAACTGCGGCCGGATCTGATTCTGACCCAGGATTTGTGCTCCGTCTGCTCGATTGACCTGGAGACGGTGCGGGGGGTCGTCCGGGAACTCAGGGGTTCCACCGGGCAGGAGGCGCGGGTGCTGAGCCTGAACCCCCAGTCGCTGGAGGACGTGCTGGACGACGTGCTGCGCGTCGGCGAGGCGATGGACGCGGCTGAGCGCGCACAGGCGGTGATGGTGCGATTGCGCGAGCGGCTGTGGCGGGCGCAGGAGTATGTGAATCCATATGTCGATGGGCCGGTGGTGGGGTTTCTGGAGTGGACCGATCCTCTTTATGTGGCGGGGCACTGGAATGTGCAGATGATCGAGCGGGCCGGGGGGCGCCATCCGCTGAACCCGACGCGCGATCCGGAGGAGGGCGGCGTGGGCGCGGGGATGCAGGCGGGGGCGCGCTTGGCGGGGCCTTCGATCCGCGTGGCGCGTGAGGACTTTGTGCGAAGCGAGCCGGAGTTCGTTGTGATCGCGCCCTGCGGGTTGAGTTTGACGCAGGCTCGCGCTGAAGCGCGACGATTGAGTGCGGAGTCGTGGTTCTGCGAGCTGGCGGCGGTGCGCGAGGGGCGGGTGGCGATCGTCGATGGGAATCAGATGTTCAATCGTCCGGGGCCGAGGCTTGTGGATGCGTTTGAGTTTCTTGTGGGGTTCCTGAACGATCGTCCGGAGCTGATCCCGGCGGGGTTTCCTTGGGAACGGATGACGCGATGAGCGAGCGGTTCGATATGGAGGGTGAGGAGCTGCGGGCGCTGGGAGCGCGGGCGTGGGAGCTTGTGGTCGCGTCACTGGAAGCCGAGCGGCGGGATCCGATCACGCCTGGGATAACCGGGGCGGAGGCGCGGGCGCTGGTGGAGGAGGCGCTGCCTCGCGAGGGCGGGGATCTGGAGGAGATTCTGGCGGCGTGTGCGCGGGTGGTGATGCCGGGGTCTCGGCGGAACGGGCATCCGGGATTCTTCGGCTACGTCAGCTCGTCGGTGGATCCGGTGGGGGTGGCTGCGGACGCGATCGCGTCGGCGCTGAACCAGAACCTGCCGGCGTGGCGGTCTGCGCCGGTGGCGGTGCAGATGGAGCGGACGGTGGTCGGGTGGTTGAGCGAGGCGGTGGGGTTCGGCTCGCCGAACGGGTATCTGACCTCGGGCGGGTCGATGGCGAACTTCAGTGCGCTGGCGACGGCGCTGCGCAACGCGGAGATGCAGGCGGGGTGCGGGCGCGAGCGGGTGTGCGTGTATCTGACGAGCCAGACGCACTTCAGCCTGAAGAAGGCGGCGATGGTGCTGGGGGTCGGCGAGGATCGCGTGCGATTGGTCGCGGTCGATGAGCGGTATCGGATGGTGGCGGGCGAGCTGGTGCGGATGATCGAGCGCGATCGCGCGGCGGGGCTGGCGCCGGCGTGCGTGTGTCTCTCGGCGGGGACGACCAATACCGGGGCGATCGATCCGATTGAGGAGATCGTCGAAGCGGTCGGGACCGGAGGGGACGCGGGCGGGGAGGCGGTGTGGGTGCATGTGGACGGGGCGTACGGCGCGCCCGCGGCGATGCTGCCTGCATACGCGGTGCTGCGGGATGCGTTCGCGCGGGTCGATTCGCTGTCGCTGGATCCGCACAAGTGGCTGTTTGCGCCGCTGGATTGCGGGTGTTTGCTGGTGCGCGACGATGCGCGGATGGTCGAGGCGATGTCGGTGCACGCGGATTACACCGCCGTGAGCAACACCGAGGACGATGAACGGTACGCGTACTTCGATCGGGCGCTGGAGACCTCGCGCCGGTTCCGCGCGCTGAAGGTCTGGATGATCCTCAAGGCGCGCGGCGTGGACGCGATCGCAGAGAGGATCGCGGAGAATATAGAGCTTCGCGAGTATCTGGATGAGCGGATCGCGCAGGAGGCGAGGCTGGAGGGGCTGGGCTCGGGGCTGAGTGTTTCGTGTTTTCGGTATGTGCCGGGTGGAGCGCGAGAGGGCGCGGAGAGTCAGCGACTCGACGAAGGGTCACTGGAATCATTGAATCGGCGGATCCTGGAGGCGGTGGTCGCGCGAGGGGATCTGTTCATGTCGCCGACGGTGCTCGGCGGGTGGTTCACGCTGCGGGCGTGCATCGTGAACTTTCGCACGCGGGCGGCGGACATCGATCGGCTGGTGGAGGCGGTGGTGAAGGCGGGGGATGAACTCTCGTAGGATGGACGGCGCGGGAGCGTCGGGGGGATGGCGGCGGCGTGGGTCGATTTGTTGGTGGTGCGGGCGGAGTGCTCGCTCGCGCTCGTGGAAGATGTCTATCACGCACGGGCGGGACGCCCGTGCCACCGGTTGTTGGGCAGAACACGGGAGGATGCGCGATGAAAGAGGCGACGTTGTACGCGGGGATTTCGGAGCGCAACGCCGCGTTCTATCGGCGGATCCGCTTCGGCGTGGGCGATCCCGGGGCGATCATCGACGTTTTGAACAGCGACGGCAAGCCGGGCGAGTCGCTGCTGATCATCCGGGATATCGAGATGGACCGGGCGAGAAAGCACGCGCGGGCGGACAAGGTCGCCTGTCCGAAGGGGTTCGAGCCGGCGGGCGGGCTGAGCGGGGATCGCGAGACGGCGACGGCGCAGGCGACGGGCGAGGCGCTGAGGCGTCTCGGGATCTCGCGCGTGCGGGCGCATCGCACGACGCCGCTGATCTTTACCGATCATATCGAGAAGGCCGGCGTCGAGGTCGTGTACGACGCCGAGCTGGGTTTGCGCGAGCAGCGACAGAAGGACGAGCGCGAGCTCGAGCACCTGCGCGAGGCGCAGGCGATGACCGAGAAGGTCATGCGCTTCGCGTGCGAGATGGTCGCGGGCGCGACGGCGGGCAAGGGTGGCGTGCTGACCGTCGATGGCGCGCCGCTGACCAGCGAGCGGGTGCGATCGGAGATCGACATCTTTCTGTTGCGCCAGGGATATGAGAACGCCGACTCGATCGTCGCCGGCGGGGCGCAGGGGGCCGATTGCCACAGCCGGGGCAGCGGCGAGCTGCGCACGGGCGAGACCGTCATCATCGACATTTTTCCGAGGAACAAGGCCACGCGGTATTGCGGCGATTGCACGCGGACGGTTGTCCACGGCGAGATTCCTGATGAGGTCGCCAACATGCACGGCGTGGTCCTCGAGGCCAAGGCGGCGGGGATCGCTGCTTGCCGGGCGGGGGCCAGCGGCGAGGACGTGCACAAGGCGGTGACGAAAGTCATCGAGGCGCGGGGGTATCACATGGGACTGCACGAGAACGAGCTGGACGATCGGATCCGGATGGTGCACGGCACCGGGCACGGGATCGGGCTGGACGTGCACGAGCCGCCGCTGCTGGATCTCGGCGGGCCGGAGCTGCTGGTGGGCGACGTGCTGACGGTGGAGCCGGGGCTGTACGGGTTCAAGGTCGGCGGCGTGCGTGTGGAGGACATGGTGGCGGTGACCGACGGCGGGTGTGAGAACTTCAATCGGTTGGCGGAGGGGCTGGGCTGGGCGTGAGCGAAGAAAAGAGTTCACCACGGAGACACAAAGACACGGAGATGGCAAGCAACGAGGGCCGGCATCCCATTCCAATCCTCCACTCTGCTCTTCTCTCCGTGCCTCCGTGTCTCCGTGGTGAGTTCCGGATCGGCTCGCTATGCTCGGGCGTGACTGAGGCTGCTCGGTATTTCGAGGATCTCGCCGCTGGCGATCGGTTTCGCACGGGTGAGGTCGAGGTGACGGAGGCGGGCATCGTTGCGTATGCCGAGGTGTTCGATCCGCAGGCGATGCACACCGACGCCGCGGCGGGCGAGGCCGGGCCGTTCGGGAAGCTCGTCGCCAGCGGGTGGCACACGCTGAGCCTGACGATGCGGCTGATGGTGGAGGCACGCCCGTTCGGCGACACGCCGCTGATCGGGATGGGCGTTGATGAGATTCGGTTCGCGAGGCCGGTGACGGCGGGGATGCGGCTTCACGCCGAGGCTGAGGTGGTGGAGGTGCGGGCCTCGACGCGGGGGGATCGGGGGTATGTGCGGATGGTGGTGCGGACGGTGGATGAGGGCGGGGAGGTGGTGGCGAGTCAGGTTTGGTCGGTGGTGGTGCCGGGGCGGGGGGCGGGGCGGTCATTTCGGGTCTGACTCGATCTTTCCGTCGCGCAAGTCTGGTTCCGGTCGCCCAATGTTCTCAAGAAACAGAGGTCGATCCGCCCGATCGACCTGGCCCGCTTCCATAGCGACTCGCGCGGCCTCGTCCCGATCAAGGAACACCCCGCGCTCGGTGACGAAGCCCAACTCGAAGTCTATATCCTCTCGATCGAGGTCGATGTCGTGCTCTCGAACGATCGAGCCGTGGTCTGTGCCGACGATGACTTCGCCGTTGGGCAATCGGATCGCGGCGCAGTCGATTTCCATTGATCGTTTCCTATGCCTCGTTGACGGACGCGGCATCTTACGCGCATGGAGGCCGGTTATCACCGGCCTCCATGACCATGCTCTGCGCGGCCATGACCTCGTGCCTGCAACGAAGGGCCGCTCAGAGCTGCCCAGTTTCGTCCGGAGTCCCTGGGGGACTAGGACGGAAAGTCGACGGCTTGCATGCCACCAGTCGCCAAGATTGCGCTGGCGGGGCGCGAACGGAACATAGAGAGTACCCGCTATACCGCGGACTGAAGCGGCGACCGATTCCCTCAGGGATGCTCTCCAATTTAAGGGGGAGGACCCACTAGAGAGGGTCGCATTCCGCGCCCACTTGAAGTTGGCGCGCGCCATGATCGCAAAGCGGGTTGGCGCGTGTGCGATGACTCACCCGAATGCCAGTTTCCACGGCTACGTGCGCCAATCGCTCGTGGCGTGTGCGCCGAGATCCGACAGGAGAAAATGCTATGAATGGCAAGCACTCGGTTGCTGTACCGGTTGCCAGCGACGGCTCGGCTTTTTTGCCCTCTCTTCGGCGCACTCGCGGGTTCCAGATTGGGATCAAGGGACAGGAACGGTGGATTACTGATTATTGGAAGGCCCTTCGCCTCTTGCGCCAAGCGTCACCGGCCTACTTTCGCCGACCTAGCAGAGGCAGCGGTCGTTTTGGCATTGTGCGGACGCAGACTTGGAAGCACGTCCCTGTTGATCTCTGCACAGAATAGGCATGCATGGTCACAAGGAAGTCTGGGCCGTGTGTCACGGACTTCTCGAAGGCTGATTGCCATGCCACGGCTTCGTGCCCTTAACGCATAGCCGCTGAAAGAAGCGGCCATCATCCGCCCGACCGCCGGATTGGGAGTGGCAACGCGACGCATGGACTCAGCTCGGCCGTATCAGGGGCTGCGCCGAGTCGGTGCCGGGATAACAACTCCCGAGAGTTTGGGCAAGTCTTGTCTCGCGCGCGTCACGAAAGACTCCTCCACAATGACATGTCGTACATCGGCGGCATCAAAGCAGAGGTTCCCGAACTTCCGCCACTCCCGTTCCATGTAGAAGTTGTTCGGATCGTTCGGAGCCAAGGTCGAATTGAACGGTTTGATGAACGCAAGGAAGTCCTTCCCGAAGACTGCGTGTAGCGCATCTAGCGTCTCTTCTGGGGAGTTCGGTACTCTTCCGAGGTGGCGGCGAGAGCCTTTCTTCTGATGCGTGGGGCTCCTCATCTGTTCGAGCCCCTGAAAGACGGCTTGTACGTCCTTCAGCATCGTTTCGCCACCGACGCCTCCCCAGTCTTCGGGAGAAAGCGGGATATACGAGACGGGCCGGGCGGCATACTTCACGAGCAATCGCCTGTCAAAGGAGACTCCAAATGAGCCATACTTGGCGACGTGAATCGCCAGATGATCGAACGGGATATCGCAGAAGCAGGTCACCGTCGGCACAATCAGTTCCTCGGAAGCCAAGCTTCTCTCCGGATTGATCTTCAACTTCACGGTTTCCCAACCGGGCTCATGTGGCGGGTGTGACACACAACCAGCACGAATAACCTTCAGAAGCGTCTGGTAGTTCCCCTGGTGATCCCTCGGATCACGACGGCCAACGAAGTGAAACAACTCATTCGACGTATAGCCGCTGTCCATGGTGTCGCTCCTCGGCCACGGCTCTGTGTGGCTATAACTTGGTGCCTGCAATGCATATCCGCGCAAAGCAGCGGCCATGCCACACCTCTTAATGTCCCTTCTTATCCCTCCGATAATCCTTCTTCCCCTTATCCCTCTGCTTACTCTTCCGACTCCGCCTCTGCCCCCCCGTCATCTTCCCGAGATCCCCAAACCCGGCCCCCTTGCCCCCGCCCATGCCGCCGCCAAGGCCTGCGCCGTCCTGACCGAGCTTGAGGCCGGCCTTGGCCTTGCCCGCCGCGCGGCTCTCGGGGTCGTCTATGACCAGGTCCATCTGCCTCGCCGCGAGATCGACCGCGGCGATCCGCACCCGCACGCGGTCACCCATCGAAAACCCCCGCCCGCTGTTAGCGTCGACGAGTGCCCCCGTCCGGTCGTCGATCGTCCAGCGCGGCGGCTTGTTGGAGCGGGTGACATCGCCCGGCAGGTCCTCGCGTTTGATCATGCCGTCGGCGAGGTACTTGTCGATCTGGACAAACACGCCGCGGGTGCTGACGCCGGTGATCACGCCGTCGAGCACCTCGCCGATCTTCTCGGCGAGCAGTTGCAGGACGAGGAACTGCCTCAGCTCGCGCTCGGCGTCCTCGGCCTCTGACTCGCGCATCGAGCAGTGGCGCCCGAGGACGACGAGGTCCTCTTCGGGGATGCCCGCCTTGGTGTCCATGATCTGGTCGCCCATGTTCTTGCGGGCCTTGTCGCTGCTCGGCGGCTCCTCGCCGTTGCGGGTGCGCTTGAGGAACTCGGCGAGGGCGCGGTGGACGGTGAGGTCGGGGTAGCGCCGGATCGGGCTGGTGAAGTGGGCGTAGGCGCTGCTGGCGAGGGCGAAGTGGCCGATCTGGGCGGGGCTGTACTCGGCCTTGGTGAGCGTGCGGAGGACGGCCATGTGGACGGCTCTTGCCGCGGGGCGTCCGTAGGTGGCTTTCAAGAGGCCCTGGAGTTCTTCGCGCGTGGGGTTCTCGGGGATGCGATACCCGGCGACGGTGGCGACCTTGCGCAGCTCGGTGCTCGCGCCGGGCGTGGGCTCGGGGTGGATCCGCCGGAGCACGGGGACGTGCAGGCGCTCGAAGAGGCGCGCGACGGCCTCGTTGGCCTCGACCATGAACATTTCAATAAGCGTGTGCGTGTAGGCGTCGTCTTCCGGCACGGCGTCGATGACTCTGCCGTCGTCGTCGAAGATGAGCTCGGCGTCGGGCAGGTCGAGGTGGATCATGCCCTGGTCGTCGCGCCTGCGTTCAATTGTTTTGGCGCATGTGTTCATCGTTTGAAGCGTGTCGATGAGCCTCGGCGTGTAGTTCGGTTCGGTGCGGGCGTGCTTCTTGGCTTCGTCCTGGTCGCCGTCGATCAGGGCCTGGGCCTCGAGATACGTCATCCGCTTGGCGCTTTTGATTATGGACTGGCAGTAACGCTCGTTACGCACATGGCCCTTGCGGTCATAGTCGATGAACACGCTCTTGGCGTAGCGTTCGACTCCCTCTTGCAGCGAGCAGATGCCGTTGGAGAGGATCTCCGGGAGCATCGGGATGACCAATCTCGGCAGGTAGCACGAGTTGGCGCGGTCCCTGGCCTCGACATCCAGCGGTGTCTCGGGATCGATGAAGTGGGCGACGTCTGCGATATGGATGCCGACGCGCCAGCCGTCCTTGAGCTTTTCGATGCTCAGCGCATCGTCGTAGTCTTTGGCGTCCGGCGGGTCGATCGTGCAGATGAACTCTTCGGTCAGGTCGGCACGCCCGTCCAGCGGCTCGCCGCCCTGGAACTTCGCGATCTCGGCCTCGTAGCGCCGCGTCTGCTCGCGGGCCTGGTCGAGGCACTTGTCGGGGAACTCGCCGGGCAGGTCGTGGGCGAGGATGATCGCGTGGGTCTCGACATCGGGCATGCCGGCCTCACCCAGCACCTTGGAGATGACGCCCTCGGCCAGCGCGTTGCCCTCGGGGAAATCGGTGATGTCGACGATGACCTTGTCGCCGGGCTTTACGTGCTTGGCCTCGGCGTCGCGGATGACGATGGGGTCGCGCAGGAGCTTGCCGTCGGGCTGGACGAGCCACTGGCCGCCGGATTTCATGACCTCGCCGCTGAAGGTGGTGCGTTTGCGCTGGAGGATCTCGACGATCTCGCCCTTGAACTGTTTCTGGAGGAAGTCGCCCCGCCGTTCGCGTCCCTTGTCGCGCCAGACGCGGGCGCGCACGCGATCGCCGCTCATGGCGTCGGCCGAGTCGCGGGCGAGGACGAACACCGAGCGTTCTCTGGTTCTGCGGTCGAGCTCGACGAAGCCGAAGCCGCCCTGGGCCCTGCGGAACTCGCCCTCGACGATCTCGGGCAGGTCTTCGATACTCGGCAGGCTCGCCCGCCCCTGCTCGTCGAGGTTCAGCTTGCCCTCGTCGGCGAGCTGGAACACCGCCTTCTTGAACTCCTCGAGATCATCCACGCGGAGTTCTTCTGCGAGCAGGGCGATGTGGCGACCGGTGTCGTTCTGGTCGGCGAGGTGGGTGAGCAGGCGGGCTTCGTACTTCAGGGCCATGGGGGCTCCGGGGTGGGTAGTGATGCGTGAGGGAGTCTATGGCAATCGTGCCACCGACCATGGCTTTGCATGGTCGGCGCTTCTTATTGCAGCGGGTGTGCATCGCACCAACCGCTCAAAGCAGCGGTCGGTGGCACGGGGCCTCTTATGCGATCGCGACCTCGCGCGGCTCGATGGCGAGCTGCGCCTCGACCTTTTCGCGCTTGGCCAGTGAATCCTCGCTCGCCATGACCGCCATCCCATAGTCAAACGGCAGCGCATCGCGCAGGCCCAAGGCCTTGGCCGCCCTGGCGATGCCCGCCGCGACCGTGTGCGGCATCGCCACCATCGGCAGATCCTTGGCCAGCGGCGTCGATTCCTTGATCCTGTTCAGGATCTCCGGCATCGTCAGCGTCTCGGGCCCGGCGAGGTGGTACAGCTCGCCCGCGGCCTGCTCGCGAGCGATCGACTCGCCGACGGCCTTGGCCACGTCCTCGACCGCGATCGGCTGGATCTTCGCGTCTTCGAGCTTGGCCAGCCCGGGCATCGGCGGGCCGCCGACGTGGCGCTGGAAGTAGGGGACGAACAGGTGGGGCATCTCTTTGCCCGTCACCCAACCGCGGGCCAGCCTCACGAACTCCGAGCCCTCGCCGAGGATCATGCTCGGGCGGAGGATCGTCCAGCGCAGGCCGCTGGCGCGCAGCAGCATCTCGGCCTCGAACTTGCTTCGGTAATAGGGCGTGGGCGCGTTCTCGCGGACGCCGAGGGCGGAGATCTGGACAAATCGCCCGACGCCGTTGGCTTTGCAGGCCTCGATGAGGCGGCCGGTGGTGCGCGGGTGCATGCGCTCGAAGATCTGCCCGCCGGGGGCCTCGCGGATGATGCCGATGCAGTTGACCATGGCGTCTGCGCCGTCGCAGAGGTCGGCGAGTGCGCCGCGGTCGAAGGCGTCGCCGGCGACGATGGTCAGAGCGTCGTCGGCGGTGGGCAGTGTGTCACCGGCCTTTTCAATGTCGCGGGTGAGGGCCCGGACGTGCCAGCCGCGGCTGAGCAGTTCTCGCACGACGTGGCGACCCACGAATCCCGTCGAGCCCGCCACCGCGATCGTCTTGCCAGCCATCTGCGCTCCTCATGAACTGCCGCGCTTCACGTCCCCGGAGCGGGAACAATCGAGCGCAAAGCAACCTGCCGTCCATCGTAAGCCCCGCCCATGGCCCTGACCGCCGATGCCATCTCGTTCGCGTTCGATCGCCCGGTGCTTGATGGCGTCTCGCTGCGCAGCGAGCCGGGCGAGATCGTCGCGATTCTGGGCCCGAACGGCGCGGGCAAGACGACGCTCCTGCGCCTGCTCGCGGGGGTGCTGCGTCCGGGGCAGGGGTCGATCGAGCTCGACGGCGAGGCGGTCTCGTCAATCCCGGCGCGGGCCCGCGCCTCGCGAATCGTCTCGATCGCCCAGAAACCCGAGGTCGCGTTCAGCTTCTCCGTGCGTCAGGTCGTCGTGCTGGGGGCCTATTCCAAAGGCGGATCGAGGGCAGAAGAGCTCGCCGAGCGGGCACTGGAGACCGTCGATCTGGCGGACCGGGCTTCAGAGCCGTTCGCGGCACTCAGCGCCGGGCAGCGTCAGCGCGTCGCTCTGGCACGGGCGCTGGTGCAACTGGAAGGCTCGGGCGGGCGATTCCTGCTCGCCGACGAGCCGTTCAGCGCGATGGACCCGATGTTCACGCTGCGATCGCTGGAGATCGTGCGAGACTTGGAAAGCGTCGGCGTGGCGATCGTGCTGCATGATCTGGGCCTCGCCGGGCGTTTGGCGGATCGGGCGATCCTGCTCGGCCCCAATGGGCGGATCGCCAGCGAGGGTCCGATCGGGCGGGTGCTGGAGGATCCGGCCCTGCGCGAGGTCTTCGGCGTGGAGTTTGAGATCGCCCAGAGTCCGCACGGCCCGCTGGTCGCGCCCGCGGCGTTGAGCCGAGTAGAATCCTGAGCATGGGCAGCGGCTGGATCAACTTCCTGATTTTCGTGCTGGTCATCGGTGCGCCCGCGGCCGGGTCGATCTGGAAGAAGCTCGAGGAGAAGAAGGAGCAGCGCCGGATCGAGTCCGCGCGCCAGCGATTGCGCGAAGAGCAGCTTCGCACCGGCAGGGTCCAGACGCTCCAGGAATCGTCATCCGCAGCGTCCAGCGCCGCGAGCACCCCCAGGACCCCAAGCTCATCGGACATCGACGCCCAGCGCCGTGCCCGCCTGGAGGAACTCCGTCGGCGTCAGCAGGAGCGTCTTCGTCAGGCGGCGCAGGCTCGCGCCCCATCGCCCGCCCAACCAGGCGCCCAGGCGGGGCGCGCCCAGGTGCGATCGATCCCGTCCTCTGCATCCGCGCAATCATCGTCCGCAGCGCCACGCCCAGTCTCGCGCTCAGCCCCACGCCGCCCCGCGCCCCCACGCGCCCAGCCAGTGCGCCCGCAGCAGGCCCGCTCGTCATCACAGCAGGGGCGTTCGTCCCGACAGGTTTCGACCGCTGTGCCGCCGGCGCGTTCGCAACCGTTCGAGCAGGACCCGCACCGTGTCGAGCTCTCCGCGGCTTTGGATTTTCACGAGAACGCGGAGTCGCAGGCCGCCGCGGCGCGTGCCGGTTCGTCTCTGGGCACACTGTTCGGCAAAGCCCGTCCGACCGTCAGCGACCTTCGGCGGGCGATTCTGCTCCGCGAGGTCTTCGATCCGCCGGTCTCGATGCGAGACCAGCCGCCCGGCTCGTTCTGATCCGGAGTCGCCATGACCAGATGTCTTGTGTTGGTGGTTCTCGTGCCGATCGTCTTCGGCTGTAATGCGATCCAGAGCGCGCGCCCCGGGGCGCGGACGCTCTCGGAGACCTTCGCTCCGCCCACGCCCGCCGAGGCGGCGGAGATGGCCCTCGACACCGAGAACGCCGACAACCGGTTCCGCGGCACGATGCTGCTCGCCAACGCCCCCTGGGGCGGCGAGGAGATCTACCTGCGGATGTACGAGGACTACGCCGACGATGAGAATCCGAATGTGCGAGCCGCGGCGATCCGGGCGCTGGGCAACCACGGCGACCCCTCGCACGTCGAACTGATCGTTCCCAGCCTGCAACACGACGATCCGTTGGTCCGGCTGGAGGCGACCCAGGCGTTGCAGCGTTTGCACAACCCGATCGCGATCGAGCCGCTGCTGGCGCGCCTGGATCCGGATATCGAGGGCGACGTGGACATCCGCGCCGACGCGGCCCACGCCCTGGGCCAGTACGCCTCGCGCGTGGTCGTCCAGCGTCTGATCGCTGCGATCGACGACCGGTCGCTCAGCGTCAACCACAACGCGTTGCTCTCGCTGCGGACGCTCACGGGCGAGGACTTCGGGCTCAATCGGGCCAGGTGGCAGGTGTGGTTGACGAGTTCGAGGACGCCCTTCGCGGGCCAGACGGCGTACATCTATCCCGTGTTTTATCGCGACAAGCGGTGGATCGAGTACATCCCATTCTTCCCGCCCCCGCCGAACGAGGAGCCGCGCTCGCCGGTGGGCATGCCCGAGATCGGGTCCGAGAACATGTAGGTGCGGGGGCGGTTGCGCCCGCTCTGCGACTCGCGATGTCGGCGGGGCGCGTGCGGGCCGATACCTCCATCCATGCGCCTGATCTTCCGCGACGCTATCGAGTTCGATCCCGCCCAGAGTGACATCACCGCCTCGCACGGCGAGGCGATCATCCGCCCAACGCGATTCGCGATCGACGCCATCGATCTGGTCTCGGCGGGAGATCGCGGGAATCGCGTCTTGGGAGCCCACGCCGTCGGCGTCGTCGAGCAGGCCGCCGACAAGTCGCTTTGCCAGCGGCGCGTGATCGTGCGTCCGATCGTCTCCTGCGGCGAGTGCGACCTGTGTGTCCGGGGCCTGCGCGAGCACTGCCGGGAGCGCCAGGTTTTGGGCCTGACCCGCGACGGGTGCCACCAGAGCCCGCTGTGCGTGCCGACGGCGAATCTCATCCCGATCCCCGAGCAGCTCGACGACGACGGGGCGATCTTTGCGCCGATGGTCGCGCGGGCGATCCACGCGGCGAGGCGATTGCGCGTCGAGGCCCGCCCGTATGTGACGGTGCTGGGCGACGACGCCCAGGCGCTGCTGTGCGCGCAGCACATGACGCGGTTGAACGCCTCGGTCCGGGTCATCGGCGAGCAGCCCAGGCGGTTTCAGCTCTGCGAGAAGTGGCAGGTCAAGCATCGCCACGCCGACGAGATCGGGCGGCGGGCCGACCAGGACGTCGTCATCATCTCGCGGGGCGTGGCCGAGCCGCTGGACCTGGCGCTGCGCCTTGTCCGTCCGCGCGGTAAGGTCGTGCTGCTGCCCGGCATCGTTGCTGGTGCATTCGACGCGGGGGCGATCATCGCGACAGAGGCCGAGCTCGTGGGAGTGGAGACCGGGCCGATCGACGAGGCGCTGGACCTGCTTGCTCGCGATGAGTTTGACACGGCGAGTCTTGTTGAACGTCGGTTGCCGCTGGCGAGCGGGGCCGAGGCGTATCGGCTGGCGGCGAGGGCGGATGCGCTGCATGTGCTGATGGACGCGGCGTAGGGCTGGATCTCACTGAGCATCGTTATCGCTTCGCCCGGAGGGCGCGCGCTCGTTGCCAGGGGCTTCAGCCCCTGGATTCAGGCGCAACTGGATTCCTCGCCCGGAGGGCGCATGGATGTAGCCAGGGGCTTCAGCCCCTGGATCTAGGCGCAGTTAGATTTCTCGCCCGGAGGGCGAACGTCGCGTCCGCCCTCCGGGCGGAGTGTGAGTTGGGCTGGTTCCAGGGGCTGAAGCCCCTGGTAACGAGCATGCGCCCTCCGGGCGGGAGCATGCGCCCTCCGGGCGGGTGCGTGCGCCGTTGGGGCGGGTGGATGATTGGTGCGATCCAGGGGCGATGGCGCCTAAAACGTCTCGATCACTCCGCCCAGCACCAGCCCTACCAGCACGATGCACAGCACGATCCGATACACGCCGAACGGCGTCAGCCCGTGGTCGTTGAGGAACGCCACGAGCCAGCGCACCGCGAGTGCCGCCGAGATCGTCGCGACGATGAGCCCGATGACGATCGGCAGCACGCCGAGCTGCTCGAACATATTCGGCACGCCCGCCTCGCTGGAGTCCTTGAGATTCTTGAAAAGCTTGTACACCGTCGCCCCGCCGAGCGTCGGCAGGCCGAGCAGGAAGCTGAACTCCGCGGCCTGCCTGGGCTTGAGGCCGACGAGCACGCCGCCGGTGATGGTCATCATGCTGCGGCTGGTGCCGGGCCACATCGCGATGACCTGGAGGAACCCGATGATCAGCGCGTGCTTCCAGGTCAGGCGCTCGATCGTCATCTCCCGCCCCGGCTCGATGAGTTCGTGCTCTGATCCGCTCGAGTGCCCATCGGGCATGTCCGCATCGGCTCGGAGAGCCGATCTACCCGATGGCTTGTCTGTGTGACGTTTGCGCAGGCGTTCGACGGCGATCATGAAGATTCCGCCGAGGAAGAGCGCCGCGGCGACCGGCCACAACGCAAACAGCCACCGCTCGATGTGCTCATCGAGCAGCAGCCCCAGCACCGCCGCGGGCAGGAAGGCGACGAAGATGTTGATCGCCAGGCCCAGGCCCTCGGGGTCCTTGCCGAGCACGCCGAGGATCATCTGCTTCACGCGAGGCCAGTAGAGCCCGAGCACCGCGAGGATCGCACCCCCTTGGATGACGATGTTGAACGCGTCGATCGCGGATTTCTGCGCGGGCTCGGTCAGGCCCATCAGCCCGCTGGCGATGATGAGATGGCCGGTTGAGCTCACCGGCAGGTACTCGGTGATCCCCTCGACCAGCCCCAGAATGACCGCCTGCCATAACTCCAAGTCATTCACCACGGAGGGCCACGGAGGGCCACGGAGCCTGCATCCGGTGTTGAATCTGACACCCCGAGACCATCGCGGCTTGTTCTCCTGTGGCCCTCCCGTGGCCCTCCGTATTTCAATCTCAGAGTAGAGTCTCGGCGATGTCGGCGTCGGACCTGAACCTGATCGAGATCGAAGACTTCGCCGATCCGCGTCTGAAGCCCTACGCCAACCAGACCGACGCGTGGCTGCGGGCCCGCCACAACCCCGATCGGGTCAGCGGCCCCGATGCCTTGACCGGCAGGTTCATGGCAGAGGGCACGCTCGTCGTCGAGCAGTTGCTGGAATCCGACTACGAGGTCGAGTCGATCCTCGTCGCGAGCGATCGGGTGGAGAGCCTGCGCGATCTGCTGGCCGCCGCCGAACCTGTGACGCCCATCTACGCCGTCGAGCCCCGCGCGATGGACACGCTCGTCGGGTTCAAGATCCATCGCGGCCTGCTCGCCTGCGGCAAACGCGGCCCGCCCACCAACCCCGACCGGCTCATCCGCGACGCGTCGCTGCTCGTTGTCATGGAAGACCTCGCCAACCACGACAACGTCGGCGGGATCTTTCGGTCCCTCGCCGGGCTCATCGGGCCGAGCGCGGGTGTCCTGCTGAACGACCGCACCTGCGACCCGCTGTATCGCAAGGCGATCCGTGTTTCCATGGGGCATGTTCTGCACATTCCGTTCGCCGAGACCGACTCGTGGCACACCCGCGGCATGGCGTCGCTGCGAGAGGCCGAGCGTCCAATGATTGCCCTGACCCCCGCCTCGGACGCGATCGACCTGCGCGATCTCGACCCCGCCCGGATCGAGCGCCCGGCGATCCTGGTCGGCGCCGAGGGCCCGGGACTGCGAGCCGCGACGATCGAGAAAGCGGATCTGAGAGTCCGGATCCCGATGCGGGTGGGCGTGGACTCACTCAACGTGACGGTCGCGACCTCGATCGTACTCTACCACTTCGCGGAACAAACACCGAAGAAGGGCGTCTGAGAGGGTGTTGGGGCGTGGTTCGGGTCTGCGCGGGCAATCCGCTCGGCTGACACCGCTCTCGGTTATCCAGCCGATGCGCACGCGGTAGTCAGCCGCGAGCGCACACGTCGGTACAATCGATCCTGGCCCGTTCCAGGGTCGTATCGCTCCTCAGGAGATGATCCATGAAAAGCCTGATTCCTGCTCTCGCCTGCTCCTTCCTAGTCGCGCCATCGCTTGCTGACGTGGTCCGCGAGGGCGCCGGCGATCGGCGCGCGCGTCTGAATGCCATGGAGCGCAAGAGCTTCGACACCGGGCTGCTGAGCCAGCTGAGCGACTGGTCGAGCGAGTCGGCGATCACCGCGGGCGACACCTCCGGCAAGGTCGTGCTGCTGGTCACCTGGGCGAGCTGGTATACGCCCTCGCACCAGGTGCTTGCGCTCGCGCAGCAGCTCGCCGACAAGCATGGGTCGGATCTGCGGGTCATCGGCATCCACCATCCCAAGGGCTATGCGTCGGCTCAGGCCCTCGCCAAGGCCCGGGGCGTGCGATTCCCGATCGCCCACGACGCCGACGGGCGTGTGCGCGAAGCGCTGCTTGTCGATCAGGATCCGGACTTCTTCGTGATCGATCGGGCCGGGCAGCTGCGCTTCGCGGATATCACCACCGGCAGCGTGACAGAGGCCGTCCAGACGCTGATCGCCGAATCTCGCGACGACGCGGCGACGCTGAACCAGCGCATCGACGATGAGCGTCGCAGAGCCGACGCGGCGTTCCGGGCCACCGGCGGGATCAATCAAGAGGTCGATCTGCGGTCGTTGCCGGAGATCCCGTTCACCCCGCCGAGCGCCGGCGAGTGGGCGGCGATCGACAAGGACGACTGGCCCGAGAAGGACGACGACGATCGGCGTCGCCGGCGGGGTGACGACGAGGAGCGCAGCCTGCCGATCCCGGAAGGAGCCCAGGTGCTGCCCAAGCCGGTCCCGTTGAACGGTAGGGCGCGGGTCGTGTATTTCTGGCACCCCGACCTGCTCTGGACGTACGAGCGTTCGATGCTCGAGGCCGAGCGAATCCAGAAGCTCAAGGGGCGAGACGTCGCCGTGATCGGCGTGCTGACGCCACGCGAGGAGCGTCGCGGGCGGGGCGAGGACGACGAGGCGAACTCGCCCGAGCGCCTCACGCGCGTCCTGCGCGACACAGTCCGCAAGGTGGATATCACGCACGGCCTGATGCTGAACCTGTCGAGCGAGATGTTCACGGCGGCATCCGGGGGAGATCGGCGGAATGGGTTCGACATCGACGAGGGCTCCATCGGTCCCGATGGCTGGTTCGGCGCGCCCGTGGCCGTGGTGAGCTCTGACGGCGTGATCCGCTGGTACGGGTTGATGAGCGACCCGCGCTTCGAGTCGTCTCTCAACAAGGTGCTGCGGATCGATCCGGGCGTGAAGGCGCGCCGGGCCGCCGAGGCCGAGTACATCCGCACCCAGGGGCGATGAGCCGATCATCATCGAGCCATGTTCCAGGTCGTTCTGCACGAGCCGGAGATTCCGAACAACACCGGGAACATCGGGCGGACGTGCGTCGCGACCGGCTGCTCGCTGCACCTGATCCACCCGCTCGGCTTCAGCTTGGAAGAGAAGGCACGCCGGCGGGCGGGGCTCGACTACTGGCCCAGGGTGGACCTGCACGAGCATTTCTCGTGGGAGGCATATCGCGGGTCGAATCCGGATGCGAATATCTGGATTTGCACGACCAAGTGCGAGCGGACGATCTACGAGGCCGATTTTCGCCCCGGCGACCACCTCGTCTTCGGCAAGGAGACCCGCGGGCTGCCGCCCGAGATCCTTTCCAGGCACGCCGATCGGGCGATTACGCTGCCCATGGCCCCCGGAGAGCGGTCCTTGAACCTGGCGACGGCGGTGGCGGCGGTGATCTACGTCGCCCTGGGGCGAGCACGAAATCTCTCAGATTTGAGCCGAACCAAGCAACCGGGCGCGAACAGGGCGGATTCGGATTCCGTATAAGGGTTAGGACCTAAGCGGAATACCGGGCCTGACACAGCGGTTCAGATCGGTGTTCCAAGATTCAGCTCTCTCTCTCCTCCAGTGTGCCGCCCTCGAATCGGGGGCGGTACACTTTTTTGGCGAAGTGGCGAAGTGGCGAAGTGGCGAAGTGGCGAAGTGGCGAAGTGGCAGGACGTGCGATGACGAATCGAGACTTCAAGACTCAACCGGCGCATCGCTCATTCGCTCATTCGCTCATTCGCTGCCCCGTCCTCGCCCTCGGACTTGTCGCATGCTCGCTCCTGCTGCCCGCCTGCCAGCGTTCGCTGTTCGCCGGCGAGGAGTCGCGTTCACCCTTTGACTCCTACGACCGGCGTCGCGGGCAGGAGGCGGCGTCGTACGTCTGGGACCCGTTCAAGCAGCGCAAGCCGAACCTCCGCCAGCGGTTGCTGCCGAAGAACTGAGGCTGAAGAACTGAGGCTGGAGAGCGGTTCGAGTCCAATCAGGTGGCTTGGTATCACAGGCCCCGACCATCAGATGGGTATGAGAAAAGCCCGTTGCCCCTATACGTTAGCGAGCGCGTGCTTGGAGCACTGCCCAAGGTAAGGAGC
>JAJDDM010000080.1 GCA_029260315.1 Phycisphaerales bacterium
CCCGCGATGCCGGCGCGCAACACGACGCTTCAGGCGAATCAGCGACCTGGGTGAGCCCGACAGTACCAACAAGGCAGCACCCCGCAAGCGAGGACATCAGGATCTTCGAGAGCGGCATGGTTGGGTTCCCTTCGTGATGAAGCGCCGCCGACGCCCGGCGGCTGGTTCAGCAAGTACGCGGCGTTCATTGGTCGCCGGATACGGGTGTCGCTGTGTATCCGTGCCGCATCGCGGCGGCTTGGATCTGCTCGACGGCATCGGGGGCCGAGGTCTCAACCACGGCTGTCTTCGATCCGTAGTCGACCTCGGCGGCAACCACACCGTCGATCTTGGCAAGGTCTGCTTGAAGCGTTACGGCGCACGCCTCGCATGTCATTCCCGTGACATCGAACCGCACCGTGGTGAGCGAGCTGTCGCTTGTCGCCCCCACGCCGGCGGTTTGGCCGTACAGCGTGTTGGCCACGACACCGGCGTACTTCGGAAAGAGCACGAAACTCGCCACGAATACGGTTGCCGTCCACAGCATCAGTTGTGGAAAGACACCTCGCCTGCGTGGCTCGGTCTCGCATGCATCGTCTTTGCACGCCCCCGTAGCGCACGGCGATTTGCGAAAGTACATCTGCCAGAACGCAGCCGCAAGAAACGCGATCGCCACGACGGCGAGCAGTGGACGCCAACGCTCGAAAAACGCACTTACGCCCGCCGCAGAAGCGCCAAACGCCAGGAGCAGAAGCGGCAGCCAGCAGCAGGCCGACGAAAGTACGGCAGTGATAACCGCGCCGAATGCGGAAGCGCCTCCGGCGATGCGTCCACGATTGCCGGTCTCGGAATCGCCGGTGGCTGTGGTGCCGCAGCAATCGGAGTCATCTGGGTGGGTGGTGTGATCTTGCATGGGCGCATTCCCTTTACATGGCGCAGCAACTCAAGGCGGCGATATCCTTGCCAAAGGCGATGGTCGCGAGTTTCACGCCCTCGCCGAGCGTGAGGTAGGGATGGAAACTTGAACGAATCTGCTCGACCAAGATGCCGTAGCGGATCGCCAGCGCGATCTCCATGAGCAGTTCCGAACCCTCGGGCGCAAGAATGCGCGCGCCGACGAGACGATCGCTCGCTTTATCCCGCACCAGCGTGATGAACCCTCGGGTATCGCGAGCCGCCAACGCACGGGGAACATGGGTCAGCGGCAGCGTCGCGCTCTCGGCGTCGATGCCCTCTGCCCGCGCCTGCGCCTCGTCGAGCCCGACGCCGGCGACTTGTGGATCGGTGAAGATCACCCACGGCAGCGCTGTGTAGTCTCGCTTCGTGCTTCTTCCGAGAATCGCGTTCTCGGCGGCCAGCTTGCCTTCGTAGGCGGCGGTGTAGACGAACTCGGGATCGCCGATCACATCGCCCGCGGCGTATACGCCCGGCGCCGACGTGCGAAGTGTATCGTCAACGGCGACGAACCCGTGATCGTCGAGTTCGACACCGGCGCCCTCGAGGCCCAAGCCGGAGGTGTTCGGGCGTCGCCCCGTCGCGGCCAGGATGTGCGAGGCCGTGAACTTCCTGGTCTGCCCGTCCACCGCTGCCTCGACGACCGCTTGGCCGCCCTCGCGGCGCACACTGCGCGTCTCCACGCCCGTGACCACCTCGATTCCCTCTTCGCGGAAGTACGCGGTGAGCGCGTCGGTGATCTCGGGCGACTCCGTGGGCAGGATCCGCTCGGACCGCTGAAGGATGGTGAGGCGAGTCCCAAAGCGCGCCATCATCTGGGCGCATTCAAGCGCCACATAGCGCCCGCCGAGAACGATGAGCGATTCCGGCAACTCATCCAATTCGAACAGCGACTCGTTCGTCAGGTAGCCCGTGTCCGCCAAGCCCGGGATCGGGGGCACGAACGGCGCGACACCGGTCGCGATCAGAATACGATCGCCCGCGATCCGTTCCCCGTTCACCTCGATGGTGTCGGCCGACACCATCTTGGCTCGCCCCTCAACCAGGCGTACGCCGTCGAGCGGCGCGACGACATCCAGGTACTTGGCCTGGCGCAACTGTGCCACGAGCTCTTGCTTCTGCCGGTTCACGGCGGCGAAGTCCGCCACCCGGCTCGTGCTCTCGATGCCGTCGAAGCTGTGATGCGCAGCGCGGTGATGCGCTTCCGCCGACCGGATCAACGTCTTGGATGGCACGCATCCAACATTCACGCAGGTGCCGCCGATCGGGAGGCGGTCGTTGATGATCGTCGCCGAAGCGCCCAACTCGGAGGCGCGGATCGCGGCGGCAAAGGCCGCCGACCCGCCGCCGACGATGACGATGTGGGCTTCTCCATCACGGCTAGATGCTTCCGGCACGGAACAGCAGTTCGACATCGGTGCTCCTCGGGCAATAGGCGCTATGGCGTTTCAGGACCACTTCAGCATGGACGACAGCGCCTTCATCGCGGTGTCGAACCGCTCCTCCGCATTGGGCGCTCCGCACTGGGTCAAACACAGGCGGAGTTCGAGGTCGACCAATCGAACGGTTACGCGATTGAGCGCCGCCTTGACCGCCGCGATCTGCGTCAGGAGGTCGTCGGCGCAGCGCCGCTCTTTAACCATCCGCTTGACCGAACCGACATGGCCCTCGATACGGCTCAAGGCATTGACAAGTGCCCGAACCTGGTCGTCTTCGAGGTACGTCGATGCAGTGGCCTGCGTCTTCATGCTAAGAAGAATATCCCCCCGGGGGGGATTATTCCAGCCGCGACGACAATCGGCGTCGCGACATCGTCCGACTCCGAACTTGGCCCCCGAGATCAGGCTTCAAGCCCGATACGGCGGCGGGAGGGTCACGAGAATCTCAAAAAAACCAAACAAACCCCTTCAACTGCGTTTGGAATCTGTTACAATACCCCCATGCCCGCACCCAGCCCACAACCCGACCAACCCCCCGACCACCACACCCTCCTCGAAGCCTTCCTCTCCCCCTCCCAGGGCCTCCTCACCCTCGCCAAGTCCTATAACCTCTCCCTCGACCAACTCCTCACCTGGGCCGAGTCCGACCGCACCCAATCCGACATCGCCACCCTCGAGCGTCTCGCGGCGATCCGCACCCGCGCCATCGCCGCCCAGGCCCAGGCCGCCGCCACCTCCCGCCTCATCCAGATCACCGCAAACGCCCCCGACGAGTACGAAGACCCCCGCCTCGCCTGGCGCATCAACGAATCCTCCCGCAAAGCCGCGACCTTCCTCCTCCGCATCACCAACCCACCCGGTGCCACTGGCGGCTCGCCCGCCAGTGCTGCCACTCCGCGCCCACCCAAAGACCCACCTGCCGGCTCACCTACCCCCCGTTCCCCCAACGCGCCCATCCCCTTCCCCTCCCGCACCTTTCCCAACCCGCGCAAAAAAGAGCGCCCACAGGGCACGCCCCACCCCATCTTCCCTCTGCGCCCTCTGCGTTCTCCGCGGTGCAACTCCCCTCCGTGGCCCTCCGTGGCCCTCCGTGTTTCAAATCCCCCCTTCGCCGGCCCTGCCGGATCCGGTATAGTCCGATTCGAGTGGGGTGGAGAGCTTCTCATGCGCAGCACAACATTGGGCGGATTCGCGACATTCCTCGTCGTCCTCGGCTCCGCGACTCACGCCCAGGACCAGGACTTCGTCGACGGCGGGCGCGGCCCGGTGCCCCTGTGGCTGCCGACGGACTACGACCCGACCGAGCCATTGCCGCTGATCGTCGCGCTGCACGGCTACAGCCAGAACAGCGCGGCGATCGAGAGCTACTTCAACCTGGTGCAGCAGGTGGAGGGTGGGCGTTTTCTGTACTGCGTGCCGCAGGGGACGGTGGACGCGATCGGCGAGCGGTTCTGGAACGCGACCGACGCGTGCTGTGACTTCTTCGACACGGGCGTCGATGACTCGGGGTATCTGCGGGGCTTGGTCGAGGCGATTCAGGGCGAGTACGCCGTGGACGAGCTGAGCATCCATTTCATGGGCTACTCCAACGGCGGGTTCATGGCCAACCGGATGGCGTGCGAGCACGCGGATCTGGCGGCGTCGGTGATCTCGCTCGCGGGGCGGAGTTATCGGGACGTGAGCGAGTGCTCGCCGAGCGAGCCGGTGGCGGTGCTGCACATCTCGGGGACCGCCGACGACGTGATCCGCCACAACGGCGGATGCACGTTCATGGGCTGCTATCCGAGCGCGGAGGACTCGACGCGGTTCTGGGCGGGGTACGACGGATGCGATCTCGTGTCGCGCGATATCGGCGTGCCGTTCGATCTGGACGTGAGCGTGGCGGGGAACGAGGCATCGGCGAGGATCTATGACCAGAACTGCGACGCCGGGGTGTCGGAGTTGTGGACGCTCGTGGGATCGGATCACGGGCCGCGGTTCTGGAGTGGGGGGCTCGGGGAGGGGCCGGAGGACAATCGGCTGGCGCCGCTGGCGGTGGATTGGCTGCTTTCGCATCGCAAGGGCTGCGCGGCGGACCTGACCGGGGACGGCGAGGCGGATAGCGACGACTTCTTCGCGTTTCTCGATGCGTTCGCGGGTGGGGATCTGGGCGTGTGCGATCTCGATGACGATGGGGATTGCGATGCGGATGATTTCTTCGCGTATCTGGATGTGTTTGCGGTGGGGTGCTGAGTTCGAACTGGGATTCACTCGTCATCGACGAGCCCGACGCGCGAGCGAGGTGAACACGCAGCGCCCGCATTTGGCGTTTTCCTCGCTCGCGCTTCGGGCTCGTAATCTGCGCTAATGCTTTGGGCGGAGGCGTTCGACAAGCTTTGTCTTGGACTCCCGCGCATCCCCGAACAGCATCACCGTATTCTCGTGATAGAACAGCGGGTTGTCCACCCCGGCGTAGCCGCTGGACATGCCGCGCTTGAGCACGACGACGACCTTGGCGTGCCAGGCCTCGAGCACCGGCATGCCGTAGATCGGGCTCGACGTGTCGGTCTGTGCGCCGGGGTTGACGATGTCGTTGGCCCCGATCACGATCGCGACGTCGGTGTCGCGGAACAGGCCGTTGATCTGGTCCATCTCCTCGACGATGTCATAGGGAACGCCCGCCTCGGCGAGCAGCACGTTCATGTGCCCCGGCAGCCGCCCGGCGACGGGGTGGATCGCGAAGCGCACGTCGCAGCCGCGGGCGCGCAGGATCTGGGTGAACTCCTGGACCGCGTGCTGGGCCCGGGCGACGGCCATGCCGTAGCCGGGGATGATGACCACGCGCTTGGCGGACTCGAGGATATCGGCGAGCTGGTGGACGTCGGTTTCTCGCACCGTGCCTTGCTCGGCGCCTGCGCCGGGGGCCTTGCCCTCGGCGGTGCCGAAGCCGCCGAAGACGACGTTGAGGATCGAGCGGTTCATCGCCCGGCACATGATGATCGAGAGGATCGCGCCGCTGGAGCCGACGAGCGCGCCGGTGACGATGAGCAGGTCGTTGGCGAGCATGAACCCCGCGGCGGCGGCGGCCCAGCCGGAGTAGCTGTTCAGCAGCGAGACGACGACGGGCATGTCTGCGCCGCCGATGGCCCAGACGAGGTGCGCGCCCATCACCAGCGTGATGATGGTCATGGCGATCAGGGGGATGAGCCCACCCTGATCCGCGGCCCCGACGAACGGGACAGCCAGAGCGATCACTGCGAGCGATGCGAGGGCGTTGAGTACATGGCGTCCGGGCAGGAGCAGCGGCCTTCCCGAGATCGTGCCCTTGAGCTTTGCCCACGCGATGAGCGAGCCGGTGAAGGTGATCGCGCCGATCGCGACGCCGACCCAGACCTCGACGAGATGGACCGTGCGTTCTGCGCCGCTGATCGCGTCGTGGTGGAGGTAGGACGAAAACCCGACGAGCACGGCGGCGAGGCCGACGAAGCTGTGCAGGAGCGCCACGAGCTCGGGCATCGCGGTCATCTGGACGCGTGCGCCCATGAGTGCGCCGATGATCGCACCGGCGAGGATCGTGGGGATGATGAGCGTCAGGCTCTGGATGTCGTCGTTGAGCAGGGTTGCGACGATGGCCAGCGCCATGCCGAAGGCGCCGAGGATGACGCCCCGTCGCGCGGTTTCCTGGCGGCTGAGCCCGCCGAGGCTGCCGATGAAGCAGACGGCGGCGACGAGGTACACCATGGCGAGCACGCCCGGGCTCATGCGCCCTCCCGCCGGAACATCCGCAGCATGCGTTGGGTGACGAGGAAGCCGCCGGCGATGTTGATGGTGGCGACGAGGACGGCGATGCCGCCGAGGATCGCGGCGGCTGTCCACTCGCCGGAGCCCGCCTGGAGCAGTCCGCCGATAATGATGATGCCGCTGATGGCGTTGGTCACGCTCATCAGCGGGGTGTGCAGCGCGGGCGTGACGTTCCAGACGACCTGCCAGCCGACGAAGCAGGCGAGGATGAAGACGGTGAAGTGGGGGAGGAAGCTCTGCGGGGCGTATCGCCCGAGCATGAGCATGAGCCCGACGAGCACGAGTGCGGCGATGCCGGTAATGGCGGTTCGCCTGCGCGGATTCGCCGGCGCGAGCGGCTTGAGGGCCGTCGGCTCGGGCTTCGTGGCGGACGCAGCCGGCGGTGCGGGCGAGGGCATCTTCGGCGGCGGGGGCTCCAGACGCTCGCCCTCGTGCATGATCGTCGCGCCGCGGACGATCTCGTTCTCGAGGTCGATCGTGAGCGCGCCGTCGGTGGTCATTTCCTTGACGAGATTGGCGACGTTGGCGGCGAAGAAGCGGCTGGCGGTCTCGCCCATGCGTGAGGGCAGGTCGGAGTACCCGATGACCTTGACGCCCTCGATCTCGATGATCTCATCGCGGCGGGTTCCTTCGCAGTTGCCGCCGCGGAGGGCGGCGAGATCGAGGATGACCGAGCCGGCGCGCATCGCGCGCAGAGCCTCACGCGTGATGAGCAGCGGCGCGGGGCGCCCGGGGATCAGCGCGGTCGTGACGATGATGTCGATCTCGGGGGCCTGGGCGAGGACGAGATCCTGCTCGGCCTTGAGGATGTCGTCGGCGAGCACCTTCGCGTATCCGCCCTCGCCCTCACCGTCGAAGTCCAGGTCGAGTTCGAGGAACGTGGCGCCGAGGCTCTCGACCTGCTCGCGGGTCGGCGGGCGGGTGTCTATTGCGCGGACCTCTGCGCCGAGGCTGCGGGCCGCGCCGATCGCCGCGAGGCCCGCGACGCCCGCGCCGATGACCAACACGCGTGCGGGCCTAGAGCTACCCGCAGCGGTGACCTGGGCGCCGAGCGGGCGGTCGAACTGGGCCGCGGCCTCGATGACGGCGCGATACCCCGCGAGGCTCGCCATTGAGCTGAGGACGTCCATGGACTGGGCCCGCGAGATGCGCGGCACGCGATCGAGCGCGACGACCGACGCTTTCTTCGAGGCGAGCGTCGCCATGGCCTCCGCGTCGGGATCGCCATCGAACAGGCAAATGATGATCGCGCCGTCTCGCACGCGCGATGCTTCTTGGTGCGAGGGTGGGCGGACCTTGAGGATGACCGCCGCGTCGCTCCAGCAGTCGTCGGCGATCGATGCGCCCGCGTCGCGATACGCACCGTCGGCAAAGCCCGAGTCCTCGCCGGCTCCTGTCTCGGCCGTGACCTCGAAGCCGAGGGAGATCAGGCGGGCGACGCTCTCGGGCGTGCCGGCGACTCGCCGCTCGCCGGGGACCGACTCCTTGGGCACTGCGACGTTGATATCAGTCCTCCTCATACCCAACAAGATCCCGGGAGAGCTTTGAGGCTAGGCGGAATCGCATCCGTGGGTGGATCGGGGCGGAAAAACCGTGGCCGGGGCGGGTTCTGGCCAGTACCCTTGGGGCGGAGTCGGGGAATCTGCTGGGCTATGGAGAGAGGGGCCCGAGAATGCGAGCGAGATGCGTTGTGAATGTCGCGGCGATGGTGGCGGTCGCCGGCACGGCACGCGCGCAACTCGACGAGCCCTTCCCGGCGGTGTTCGAGCTCTCTTCGCTGTCGGCGGACAACGGCGGTGACGGAACGCTCGGCATCGTGATCGAGGGGATCCTGCTGGGCGATCGGGCCGGGTTCTCGGCGGCGTCGATCGGCGATCTCAATGGCGACGGCGTCGATGACCTGCTGATCGGGGCGTATCGCGCTGACCCGAACGGGATGTCCGTCGCCGGTGAGGCATACGTCGTCTTCGGGCGGGCCTCGGGCGAGTATCCGGCGGAGCTGGCGCTGGAGGATCTGGACGGCGCCAACGGCTTCGAGGTCGAGGGCCTGGACGTTGGCGATCAGATCGGGCGGGCGGTCTCGTCGGCGGGTGATATCAACCACGACGGCTTCGACGATCTGGCGATCGGCGCTTCGCTGGCGGATCCGGACGGACGCATCAACGCGGGCATCACATACATCATCTACGGGCGCGACGCGATCAACGGCGAGCCGTTTCCGCGCCAGTTCGATCTGGACTCGCTGGACGGGACGATCGGCTTCCGGATCGACGGGGTCGAGGCCGAGGAGATCGCGGGGGTGGGCGTCGAGCGGGCAGGGGATGTCAACGGCGACGGCATCGACGATCTGGTAGTTGGCGCCGACTACGCCGACCCGGGCGGGCGGTATTCCGCGGGTCGTTCCTACGTCGTGTTCGGGCGCGACACCGCCAACGCCGGCGAGTTTCCTGCGGCGTTCCAGCTCTCCTCGCTCGACGGCACCAACGGGTTCGCGATGCACGGCGCGGGCGAGGGGGATCGCAGCGGCGGGGCGGTCGCGGGGATCGGCGACGTGAACGGCGACGGCCTTGACGATGTCATCGTCGGTGCGCGCCAGGCGGATCCGCTTGGGCGTGAGGACGCCGGGGCGGGTTATGTTGTGTTCGGGCGGCCCGGGGCCTTCCCGCCCGCGATCGAACTGGCGGCACTGAACGGCGAGGACGGATTCGCCATCGCCGGCGTGGATTTCCGCGATAGACTGGGCGTCGCGGTCGGCGCGGCGGGAGATATCAACGGCGACGGCATCGGCGACCTGGTCATTGGAGCATACTACGCGGACCCGGGCGGCAGGGCGTATGCGGGCGAGTCGTATGTCGTCTACGGGCGGGATACGCGGGGCGGCGAGCCGTTCGAGCCGATGCTCGATCTGCGGGATCTCGACCAGGAAACTGGGTTCAGGATGAGCGGGCTGGAGGCGGGCGATCGCAATGGGTACGCCGTCGCGGCGCTCGGCGATGTCAACGGCGACGGGCGGGGCGATCTCGTCGTTGGCGCGGCGGGGGCGAGCCCCGATGAGATGATGTTCGCGGGGACGAGCTATGTGATCTACGGTCGCGACGCGAAGGACCCGTTCCCGGCCGAGTTCGATCTCGCGTCGCTGGACGGCACGACCGGCTTTCGGATCGAGGGCGTCGCGCCGAGCGATCGGTCCGGCAGCGAGGTGTTCCACGCGGGCGATTTCAACAACGACGGGACGCCGGATCTCGGCATCGGCGCGTGGTTTGCAGATCCCGGCGGCGGCAGGCCGACGGCGGGGCAGACCTCGGTGATCTTCGGGCGGACCCGCTGTGCGGCGGATCTCGATGGGGACGGCGACGCCGATTCGGACGATTTCTTCGCGTACCTGGACGCGTTCGCGAGTGGCGACATGGATACTTGCAATCTGGACGGCGACGCGGACTGTGACTCCGATGATTTCTTCGCGTATCTCGATCGCTTTGCCGGCGGGTGCTGAGAGGTTCTCACCACGGCGTTGCTTTCTACAGAGTTACTCACCACTGAGGCACAGAGGGCACAGAGAAAGCCAGTTCACCACGGGGTGGCGCGGAGTTGGAGGGCTGGGAAACCACTCGCTTCGGTCTCGGACTCCGTGTAACTCCGTGGTTCAAACTTCTTCCTCTCTTGTTCTTCTCAAGCACTTTTCTCCTCTGTGCTCTCTGTGGTGAGTATTGTGTCGGTCTGTTGAAGGGGATCTCATGCAAGTGGGGCTGTGGTGTGTGATTCTGGTCGTTTCGGGTCAGGTTGCGGGGTGCGGAGCGACCGGCGGCGGGCATTGGTACAAGGGCAACACGCACACGCACACCGAGCTGTGCGGACACGCCGACAGCTCGCCCGAGGCGGTGGCTCGGTGGTATCTCGAGCGGGATTACAACTTCCTGGTGCTGAGTGAGCACAACATCTACATCGACCCGGCGGATGTCAAGCTGCCGGCGGACGCCCGCGAGGATTTCATCCTGGTCGCGGGCGAGGAGATCAGCGGGAACGAGGTCATCCACACGACGGGATTCAACATCGACTCGCTCGTGGACTGGACGCACAATAGCGAGCACAAGCACGAGATCATCCAGAGCCATGTCGATGGGACGATCGAGGCCGGAGGGCTGGCGATTCTGAACCATCCTAACTTCCACTACGCCGTCACCGCCGACGACATGTTGCCGGTCGATCACCTCCACTTCTTCGAGCTGCACAACGGGCACCCGGCGGTGCGAAACGAGGGCGACGCGGACCATCCGAGCACCGAGGAGCTGTGGGACGAGCTGCTGACCCGCGGCATGCTGATCTACGCCGTCAGCTCCGACGACGCGCACGAGTTCAAGACGTGGAGCGACGATGTCTCGAACCCCGGTCGGGGATGGATCATGGTGCGGAGCGAGGAGCTCACGCCCGATGCGCTCGACGCGGCGATGCGGGCGGGAGACTTCTACGCGACAAGCGGCGTCATGTTGCGCAGGCTGTCGTTCGGGGGCGGGGTGTATCGGGTCGCGGTCGATGAGGGAGCGACCCAGCGGGCCCTGGCGTCGCCGCATGTGCGGGGGCGGATCGATCGGGGGGTGGATGTCGGGGAGCTCGCGCTCGGGTGGCTGATCGAGTGGGTGGGGCCGCATGGCGAGGTCCTCGCTTCGTCCACGGGGGCGTCCGGCGAGTTTCGCCTGGAGGGCGGGGTGGCGTATGTGCGCTGCCGGGTGAGCTTCGTGCGGCGGAGCGAGCGCGGGGTCGAGCGGTTTGTAGCGTGGACACAGCCTGTGTTTACCGATGACCGTGCGGGCGCTGGCGGCGGGGTTTGCGGCGAGCGCGGGCGGGTTCTGAGTGATCTGGGTGGGCCCCTGAGCGGGCGCTGAGGCTGGGACGACTCGGGAATCGTTGAACCGCGGGCTGCCGGGCGGTACAAAGGGCTGGCGGGCGGACGGTTCATACCCTCGTCCGAGAATCTTCCCCTGACGCTCGAATCCGATCCAAGACGGAGATGGCCGACATGATGATGCGTGTGATCCTCGCCCTCTCGCTGGGCCTGTGCGGCTCGGCACCTGCCCAGGTTGAGTCGGACGCCCCGCAGACGGTCGGCGAGGCGAGCGGGTTCGCCAGGACGGGGACGTCGGCGGATGTCGAGGCGTTCCTGCGCGAGATCGACGGGGCGAGTGATCGGACGTGGCTGTCGTCGATCGGGCGGTCGCACGAGGGGAAGGAGCTGCCGCTGCTGGTGATCGCGGATCCTCCGGTGCGGAGCCCCGAGGAGGCGCGCGAGAGCAAGAAGCTGGTCGTGCTGTTGTTCGGGAACATCCATTCGGGCGAGACCTGCGGCAAAGAGGCGCTGCAGATGCTGGCCCGCGAGCTGGCGCTGGGCGAGCGGTCGGATTTGCTCGACGATCTGGTGGTGTGTCTGGTGCCGAACTACAACCCCGATTCTAACGACAAGATGGCGCCGGACAATCGGCGGGGACAGAACGGGCCGGAGGAGATGGGGCTGCGCCACAACGCGCAGGATCTCGATCTCAACCGCGACTGGATCAAGATGGAGGCCCCCGAGACGCGGGCGCTGGTGCGATTCATGAACCGCTGGGACCCCGCGGTCATCGTCGATACGCACACGACCAACGGGTCGAATCACCGCTACACAATCACCTATCAGGGGCCGAAGCACCCGGCGGGGGATCCGGGGCTGATCGGGTTCGTGCGCGACACATTCCTGCCGGCGGTCGATGCGCGGTTCGAGGACCAGAGCGACTACAAGGCGTTCTTCTACGGCAACTTCGATGGCGAGCACACCAAGTGGACGACGTATCCGGCGTGGCCACGGTACGGCGCGGCGTATCGCGGGCTGCGGAACCAGATCGCGGTGCTGTCGGAGGCGTACGCCTACGCGACGTTCGAGGATCGCGTGCTGGGGACGCTGGAGTTCTGCCGGGCGGTGCTGGAGGAGGCTGCGGAGCACAAGGACGCGATTCGCAAGACCATCAGAGCGGCCGAGGCGTTCAACCGGTCTTCGGAGAGCCGCGAGGTGGCGCTGCGCGAGCGGCCGGTGCCGTTCGAAGAGAAGGTCACGGTGCTTGGCTATCAGGAGTACGACGAGCAGAGCAATCGCGTCGAGGCCAGCGATGAGGAGCGCGACTACAAGGTCGAACTCATCAACGACTTTCAGGCGACGCTGAGTGTCGATCGGCCGTGGGCGTATCTGATCCCGCGCGAGCATCAGTCGATAGCGACGCACCTCCAGCGCCACGGCATTGAGGTGCTCGAGGTCCGCGAGGAGATGGAGCTGGACGGCGAGGTGTACCGGATCGACGAGATGGCTCACGCGGAGCGCGAGTTCCAGGGGCATCGGGCGCTGAACATCTCGCGGGTGACGCCGATCACGCGCGGCGTGCGGGTCGCCCCGGGGTGGTACCTGGTGCGGACCGAGCAGGATCTGGGGCAACTGGCGTCGTACATGCTCGAGCCGCAGGCGACCGACAGCCTGGCGAGTTGGAACTTCCTGGACGAGGCACTTGAAGCCGGCGGGGAGTATCCGATCGTTCGCGTGGTCGAGGAGTCGGCGATCCTGACCAGGCAAGCCCGGGCGTTGGCGGAAGATCGCGAGACGCCCAAGCGGTTGACGTTCGAGATGCTATATGAGGGTCGGAATCGCCCGGACCTGGACGGCTCGGCGGCGAGCGGGCTGGCGTGGGTCGATGACGAGCATTACCGCCAGCGCAAGGGGGGCGAGCAGCTCGTGGTCCACGCGCGGACGGGGCGCGTCCGCGAGGCGGAGATCACGACCGACGACTTCGCGGATCGGATCGCGGCGTTTCCGGCGATCGACCGCGACGAGGCGGGGAAGATCGCCCGGCGCAGCTTCGCCAACCCAGGCGAGCTCGGCGGGGTGTTCTCGCATGATGGCGACCTGTACTTCGTCTCGGGCGACGCGACGCATGGCGTTCGGCTGACGAGCTCGCCGGCCGTCGAGGAGGCGGCGCAGCTCAGCCCCGACGGCAAGTCGGTCGCGTTCGTGCTGGACAACAACCTGTGGATCGTCGATGTCGAGACGCAGGCCGCGCGGGCGCTGACGACCGGCGGCACGGACACGCTGCGCAAGGGCAAGGCGAGCTGGCTGTACTACGAGGAGCTGTTCGGGCGCAACTGGCGGGCGTTCTGGTGGAGCCCGGACTCCCGAAACCTGGCGTTCCTGGAGACCGACAGCAGCGCCGTGCCGCGGTACACGATCGTGGACAACCAGCGGCGGAAGCAACGCGTCGAGGTCGAGCGGTACGCGCGTCCCGGTGAGCGGAATCCGCACGTCGAGATGGGCGTCGTCTCGCGCGAGGGCGGGGCGGTGAGGCAAGTGGATCTCTCGGCGTATGACGACGGGCTGTACCTGGTGAGTCATGTCTCGTGGACGCCCGACGGCTCGAATGCGATCGTGCATGTCCAGAATCGGATCCAGACGTGGGTGGACATTCTTCAGGTTCCGGCCCGCGGCGGGACGCCCACCAAGCTGATGCGCGACGCGACCGAGGCGTGGATCGACTCGCCGGGCGCGTTCCGGTATCTGGAGGACGAATCGTTTCTGATGAGCTCGGAGCGCGACGGGTTCCAGCACTGGTACCGCTACGACAAGGATGGCTCGCTGATGGGGCAGGTGACCGAGGGTGCGTTCGAGGCCCGCTCGATCGAGCATATCGATGAGGACGGCGGCTGGCTGTACTTCACGGGCACGGTCGATTCGTCGATCGCGAACAACCTGTATAAAGCGCGCCTCGACGGGAGCGAGCGGACGCGACTGACCAACGAGCCGGGGTCGCACGCGGTGACCATGAGCCCGGACGGGTCGATGTTTATTGATGCGTGGTCGGCGATCAATGAGACGCCGCGGGTGGCGCTGCGGTCGAGTGCGGACGGAGCGCTGATCCGCTGGATCGACACGAACCCGGTGTATGAGCTCGATGACTATCAGTTGGCGATTATTGAGCACATGAAGATTCCGACGCGGCGGGAGGGCGTGGAGCTCGAGGGGATTTTGCATCTGCCGGCGGACTTCGATGCGAGTCGAGAGTATCCGATCTGGGTGATGACCTACGCCGGGCCGCACTCGCCGACGGTGCGCGACAGCTTCCAGGGCGGGCGGACGTGGGAGCAGTTGCTGTGCTCGGCGGGGATCGTGGTGCTGCGGACGGATCCGTATCCGGCCAGCGGCAAGGGGGCGCAGAGCGCCTGGGAGAGTTATCTGAACATGGGCGTGCGGGAGCTGGAGGATCTGGAGGACGCGGTCTCGTGGGTGCTGGAGAACGAGTGGGCCGACGCGTCGCGCGTCGGGATCAGCGGGCACTCCTTCGGCGGGTACATCACGTCGTACGCGCTGACGCACAGCGAGCTGTTCAGCGCGGGGATCGCGGGCGCGCCGGTGACGGACTGGCGCGATTACGACACGATCTATACCGAGCGGTACATGTCGACGCCGCAGGAGAACCCAGAGGGGTATGAGCGGACGAGCGTGGTGGAGGGGGCCAAGGACCTGCACGGTCGGCTGCTGATCGCCCACGGCACGATCGACGACAACGTGCATCTGCACAACTCGATTCGGCTGATCTCGGCGCTGCAGCGGGCGAACAAGCTGTTCGAGACCGCGATCTATCCCGGCAGCCGGCACGGGATCCGCTCGGGGCAGTATCGCCGATATCAGTGGGACTTCATCAAGCGGACGATGGGCGTGGACGGTTCCGGCTACGAAGGAGACTCCACCGGCGAGCCGGTGGAGTCCGAGGCGGACCGGGTGATCGACGCGAGATCGCGCGGCCCGGCCCAGCGATAGAGAACTCGGCGGTCGAGAGTTGAGGCTCAGTTCGACTTGTTGACCTGGAGCACGAAGACCGAGTCCATGTCGCCGACCGGGTTCATGCTGAGGACAACGAAGTGGCCGGCGGTCGTCGTGATGGTTGTCTCAAACTGCGTGGAGACGCCGGGGACGTACTGGGGCGGATCGCTTGAGACCTGGCGTCCCTCGGACTTGGCTTCCACCTGGATATCCAGTCGGAGCGCGTCGTCGGGCGCTGAGCGGAGGCGACCGTTGATCTGGTGCTCCCAGGTGGCGTCGAGGTTGCTGACAAAGTGTGAGCCGAACTCTTCCTCGGTCGCGACGCGGAGGATTGATTGGGCTCCAAGCTTGAGGCCGGTCACGCCGTAGCGGGCGAGCTCGTCGGTGACGGGCTTGAGGTCGTCGGGCACGTCGCGGGTCGCGCCGGAATCGCCGCCGACGAGCCAGAGGAGGCGGACGCTGAGCTCGCTCGGGGCCGCGGGGTCGGAGGCGGGCTGGTCCATCAAGTCGAGCAGCGTGGCGAGGGCCTCGAGGTACGCGGTGTTCCCGCTTGCGATGACCTGGTTCTGGCGGGCGTCCAGGGC
This sequence comes from Phycisphaerales bacterium, assembly GCA_029260315.1. Taxonomy (GTDB): domain Bacteria; phylum Planctomycetota; class Phycisphaerae; order Phycisphaerales; family UBA1924; genus S146-42. The sequence continues at coordinate 15,564 of JAJDDM010000080.1, forward strand.
GAGCTGGAGCGAGCTTATGTCTCGGTCGCTGGTGCGGAGGAGCTGGGAGAGGGTGGCGAGCATCCGATTGTCGGCCTCGGCGTGCTGCAATGGAAAGGCGCGGACCAACTTCTCGCGCGATTGGGGTGGGTTCTGGCGGGTGACTTCGACGTCGATCTCGGCGAGCAGTTGCTTGGCGTCTTCGATCGAATCGGGTGAGCCCATCACGATCAGCGAGTTGGTCCGATGCTCGGGCGTGACCCTCGCGCCGTGCAGGACGCGCTGGAGCGTTGCGCCGACGTCCTCGGCGACGCCGTGCTTAAGCGGGAGCACCTCGACGCGCTGCTCAGGCTGGGACTCGGTGGGAGTCTGCTGCGCGAGGACCTGCGAGGCGATGCAGGCGAGCACGCTCGTGCCCGCGATGATCTTGGCTTGCGTCCGCTGGAACATGGGATGAACTCCTTGGCTGGGGTGATTGCGGCGGGTCCGGGAGCGCAGGCGCCGTGGCTCCCGGATCGACCTCTGACTGTGGTTCGGGCTCGACGTGGCGCTGGTAGACGCGCACGATCGTGACATTAGGGTGAGACGAGGCCAGGTGTTGGGTCATGTAGGCGCTGTCGAGCTCGACCTCGGCGGGGCGTGCGGGCCCGGCGAGTTGAGGCTCGATCGGATCGCCCGTCCTCGGCCGCGATGGGCCGGACGGACCCAGCGTTGTCAGCAGCGCGACGCCGGAGGCGAGCGCGCCGAGCAGGGCGGTTCCCGCGACAGTCCGGCGAGCGAGCTGGCGACGGACGATGCGCGCCTGGACGCGATCGATCAGCGCCGACGGGGTCGGCTCGCTGTTGCGCGTCGCGGAGAGAAGGTGATCGAGTTGATGGTCGTCCATCACGGGGCCACCTCCGATCGGCGGCGGGTCTCGCACGCCTCGAGGACGCGCTGGCGGGCGAGCGAGAGGCTGGCCTTAACCGCGCCGGGCGAGATGTCGAGCACGGCGGCAATCTGCGGGTTGCTCAGACCCTCCATGGCGCTCAGGAAGAGCACGTCTTTCTGACGCTCGGGCAGGGTCTCCATGGCGGCGAGGACCGCCCGAACCTCGTCGTCGAGATGGACGAACGCATCGGGGGCTGCGGCGGACCTCCGGGCGGTCTCGCCGACGCGTCGGGCAGATCGCCGGCGGACCCTGGCGCGCCGGCGGTCATCCAGCCAGGCGTTGCGGGCGATTGCGAAGAGCCAGGGCGTCGCCCCCTGCTCGTCGCGAAGCCGCTTGCGATGGGTCCAGGCCTTGAGCATGGTGTCCTGTGCCAGATCCTCGGCGACGTGCGGATCTCGCGTGAGGTGCACGCAGAATCGATACAGGGGCGGCATCAGCCGCTCGAGCATCGATCTGAGCTCGCTCGATCGCACGCGGGCCTTTCGGATTTCCTTGCGAGCACGCCGCCCGCCTCAGACAGGACAACGCTCAGGATATTGGTTGGTCAAAGACGCGCGGCAAGAATCCCAGGCACCCAGAGCGATCAGCAGGCAGTTGCGGCGTCAGAGCCTTGTATCGGGATTTCGGCTCTGCAACCGTCCACGCCCACGGTGCGGCCCGGCCGGCTGGCAACGAGCCCCGTCGCGGAGAACTAATCGCGGACGCGGGATGTGGTCGACGCTCAGGCCGAGCGTCTGCGCCGGGCGCTGAGCCCACCGAGACCGAGCAGCGCGAGCCCCGCGGCACTCGGGAGCGGGATCATCGTCGGCGGCCCGCCCACGAAGCTGTCGCTCTCTTCGTCCTGGCCAATCGAGCGGACGTGCATGCCGACGCGCAATCCGCCGTTGTTCAGCGATTGCGCCAGATCGGTGAACGTGGTGCCGGTCTGATAGGTGAATCGAATAGTGAGCCGATCCGTTGCGCGATTGATGCCCTTGTTGGGGTTGCCCTGCGCATCGCCCAGCAGCGAGAATGTCACGTCGAACGGATCGCCGAGCGTCTCCCCGCCGGGCAGGTCCGGAGGTGCGGCGCTGCCCCAGTTGAAGTCGGTCCCGACCTGCTCGAAGATCGACCCCGATTCGAGGTTCTGCCCGGTCGGTCGCCCGTTATCGATATAGATCTCGCTGATCGCGGACTGGATGCCGACGCCGTTGGTGAACACGAAATCCACGACCGAGCTGTCGCCGATGACCTCTTGGATCGTGAGCCCGAACTGGCTCTCGACGTTCTCGGTCGCGTTGCTGGTGATCCGCGTGAACGGGACATCCACGCTATCGGCTACCGCTGGAACGGCCAGGGCTGCAACCGTGGCCGCGACAAAGCTGCGAAGGGTCATCTCTTTCTCTCCCGAACTCCCACCTCGGCGGGTGAAGGGATCGATCCCCGCCCGAGATACTCTACGATACGCCAATTCTGGCGACTTGGCAGCAGAGATTTGGTGAGAACCGGCAATCTGGCGCGGTGGGTGGGCCGATACCCTTGATGCGGCGTCGATCCGGACGAGGAACGTATTATCGGTCTGATTCCTGAGAGGGGTGGTGGGCATGAAGGGCGTGATCCTCGCGGGTGGGCTCGGCACCAGGCTGCGCCCGCTAACCCTGGTAACCAACAAGCACCTGCTGCCGGTGTTCGATCGCCCGATGGTCCACTACCCGATCGAGTGCCTGGTGCGGGCGGGGATCAACGAGATCCTGATCGTCACCGGCGGCGAGCACGCCGGGGACTTCCTGAAGCTGCTCAAGAACGGCAAGGATCTCGGCGTGCGCCACCTGGAGTACGCGTATCAGGAGGGTGAGGGCGGGATCGCCGACGCGTTGAAGCTCGCCGAGGACTTCGCCGACGGCGCCAAGGTCTGCGTCGTGCTGGGCGACAACATCATCCAGGGGAACCTGAGGCGGGCCGCGGGGGACTTCTTCACCCAGCCCAGCGGCGCGAAGATCCTGCTCAAGGAGGTCCCGGACCCCGAGCGGTTCGGCGTCGTGCGGTTCGAGGGCGACGATCCCGGCGGGCGGGTGACGGAGATCATCGAGAAGCCCACGGACCCGCCGAGCAGGTACGCGGTGACCGGCATTTACTTCTACGACAACGATGTGTTCGACATCTGCCAGACACTCAAGCCGAGCGGGCGGGGGGAGCTGGAGATCACCGACGTGAACAACGCGTATTTGCAGCGCGGCGATCTGACCCACGAGGTGCTCGATGGGTGGTGGACCGACGCGGGGACGTTCGAAAGCCTGCTGCGGGCGGCGAATCTGGTCGCCGACGGCGGGGCGAATCTGGCGGAAGTTCCTGTCGTGGCGAATGCTTGAGATTCGATGAAGAGGATTCACCACAGAGGGCGCAGAGGAAGGCGATGAAGGGGTTGGATCTGGGAGTTGGTGGGGCACTGGCAGCTTGGGTGGGGGCGTTTGGTCCTCCGCCTTCGCTCTCGGTGTCTGCGTGTCTCCGTGGTGCATCTGAACGGAGGTCGGCTTGACACCCGGCGCGATCCCAGTCTTTGCAGGCTCCATGAGCGACGCGTTCGCGCAGGCGGTGGAGGCGAATGAGCCGCGGTTTGTCGGAGCGTCGATCCACGCCGACGATCGCGGCTGGTCGATCATGAACCAGATGCTGGGCGTGCTCGATCCTGCCGGGCAGATCAACTACTCGGTGCAGTATCCGGGCGTGGTCAAGGCCTGGCATCGCCACGCTCGACAGACGGACTTCTGGCTATGCGTGATGGGCAATCTCAAAGTCGGCGTTTACCGAGACGACGTTCGCCAATCGTGGATGGCGGTGGTGGGCGAGAGGCGTCCGGGGGTCGTGATCATCCCGCCGACGCTCTGGCACGGGGCGGCGACGGTCGGGCCGGGGTCCGCCGGGCTGCTGTACTATGTCACCCGCGCGTACGACCCGGCGAATCCCGACGAGGAGCGAACGGCGCACGACGCGTTCGCGGGCTTCCCCTGGACGGTTGAGCATCGATGACCGGCGGCCCGCTCGTGAGCGGCCCCCTCGCGGAGCGCGGGGCAGTGGTGCTCGGCAGCGCCGGGATGCTCGGGCGGGCGTTCTGTGAGCTGCTGGAGTCGCGAGGCGTCTTCCACACGCGCGCGACGCGCCGGACCTGTGACCTCGCCGATCCCGAGTCGGTCGCTCGAGCGCCGATCCCCGATCGGGACGTGTGGATCAACTGCGCCGCGTGGACGGATGTCGATGGAGCCGAGGAGCAAGAGGACGCGGCACTCGCCGTCAACGGTGGCAAGGGGCTGCGGCGTCTGTGCGATCGGATCGCTGCCGCCAAGAGCGTGCTGGTTCATTTTTCCACGGACTATGTCTTTGACGGGCGTGCCGACGAGCCGTACGCGGTCGATCACCCGCGCGAACCGATCAACGCGTACGGGCGGACCAAGGCCGCGGGCGAAGCAGTCATCGAGTCGTCCGGCTGCGAGCACCTCATCATCCGTACGAGCTGGCTGTACGCGCCTTGGGGAAAGAACTTCATGCGGACCATCGCGCGACGCTGCGGCGAGTTGGAGGAACTTCGGGTCGTAAACGACCAAGAAGGCCGCCCGAGCTCGTGCGAGCACTTGGCCAGAGCCACGCTCGCGCTGCTCGATCGCGGGGCCCGTGGGATTTTTCATGTGACCGATGGAGGAGCATGCACCTGGCACGAGTTCGCCCGCGAGATCGCGGCGATCCTCGGCTCCTCGTGCCGAGTCGAGCCATGTCCGACTTCAGAATATCCCCGACCCGCCGAGCGCCCCGCGTACAGCGTGCTGGATCTGGCCCGGACCGAGGAACTGATCAGCCCGATGCCACACTGGAAAGACAATCTCAAGGGTGTGCTCGCCCGATGGGAGAGGGAGTAGGCTTCTCGTTGCGGCCGGCGATTGGCGCCCGTGATCTTGAGCCCCGCGATCTGATGAGCCCCGTATCCTGTAGAGCATGGAGACAGCATGAGCCAACGCGAGTTCCAGCACGTCCTGCTCACCGGCGGGTGCGGATTCATCGGTACAAACTTCGTCCGTTTCTTCCTCGAGCAGCGTCCAGACGCTCGCCTGACCAATCTCGACGCCCTGACGTATTCCGGCAACGCCGAGAGCCTGCGCGATCTGGAGGATGAGCCGCGGTATCGCTTCGTGCATGGGAACATCCGCGATCGGCCGACGGTGGATGCGCTGGTACGCGAGTGCGACGCGGTCGTACACATGGCCGCCGAGAGCCATGTCGATCGCTCGATCCAGGACGCATCGCCATTCATCTCGACGAATATCGGCGGCACACAGACCATCCTGGATGGCGTGCGACAAGCAAAGGGCGACGGGCATGATGTCCGGATGTGCTATGTGAGCACGGACGAGGTGTACGGGCAGCTGCCGCTGGATCGTCCGGACCTGCTGTTCCGCGAGGACACGCCGCTGGCGCCGAGCAGCCCGTACGCCGCGAGCAAGGCCGCGGGCGACATGCTCTGCGCGGCGTACCACCACACGTTCGCCCTGGACATCGTGACGACGCGCTGCAGCAACAACTTCGGACCGTACCAGTTTCCCGAGAAGGTCATCCCGCTGTTTGTGACGAACCTGATCGAGGGCGAACCGGTGCCGCTGTACGGCGACGGGCGCAACGTCCGCGACTGGCTGCATGTGCTCGACCACTGCGAGGCGGTGCTGCGTGTGCTCGAGGGCGGCGCATCGGGCGAGGTCTACAACGTCGGCGGCAACAACGAGCGGTCGAATCTCGAACTCACCCACGAGATCCTGCGTTGCATGGATCAGGGCGAGGAGATGATCCGCCCCGTTGCCGACCGGCTCGGGCACGATCTGCGCTATGCGATCGACGCGGGCAAGATCGAGCGTGAGCTGGGGTGGGAGCCGACGCGGTCGGCCTGGCCCGGCGCGCTCGAGGCGACGATCGACTGGTATCGTGAGAATGACCAGTGGTGGCGTCGGGTCAAGAGCGGCGCGTACCGCGAGTATTACAGATCACAGTACGGCAGGACCAAGTAGCAGAGCCGGGCGGCTCTCGATCATCGACCCCTCAGCCGCCGGAGTCGTCGACCGCGTCATCGACGGCGTCTTCGACCTCTTCACCCGCGTCCTCGATGGCATCTGCCGACTCTTCCGCCGCGTCCTCGACGGCCTCCGCCGGATCGTCGGCATCCTCGCAGCCCACGAGGCCGGCGGCGAGCAATGTGGTCGCCGCGAGAAGCGCGGGCGTTCGAAGGTGTTTGAATGATCTCATTGAAAAGGGACTCCTGTTACCGGGCGAACCGGCCATCTACACACGGGTCGACCGGCCCTTGGTCATCCCGAAGATCAACGAGAGAACGAAGAGCACGAGGAACACGAAGAAGAGGATTTTTGCGATCGAGGCGGCACCAGCGGCGATTCCCGTGAAACCGAAGACCGCCGCGATGATCGCGATAATGAAGAACGCCAGTGCCCATCCGAGCATGAGTAGCTCCTTTAACTAAGAGAGGCTACCGGCGCAGGATAGGTAAAGTCAAGTGCGCCGGTTATCTCGAATGGGGGGTTTCATGCATGCGAGATCGGCGACGCGGTGCGACAAACGTCGCAAGAAGCACCGCCAGAGTCGCGGGCGCGGGCGTGAGCACGAACACGTCCACGTCCGCGTCCGGATCGAATCCCTGCCCATTCGGGTCCAGACCGATGACGGCAAAGTGCCCGTCGGCGGGCTCGGCGAGCCCCCAGGGTGAGACGTCCACGCCGAGCAGCGTTCCCAGCGCATCGTCGAACGCGCCGCCGACGGTCGTGCCGCCGATCGAGAAGACTCCGCCGGCGTCGATAATCGAGCCGTCCTGGACCGCGACGGCGGCCGTCGAATAGCTGTTCTCGCTGCCCGTCGCATCGACTTGGACGATCAGATCACCGGCGGTGATGCTCCCGCCGTCGAACTCCAGGCTGAGCTCGAAGGCGAACTCGGTGCCCAGCGCGCCCGGCGTGTTCTGGCGAACGCCGTCGACGAGCAGGTCGAGAATCTCGGCGTTGCCGTCGAGTCGCTGCGGCGTGTTGAAGATCTGGATCGTGCCCGTGAAGTCTTCGCTCAACGGACCGCTGGCCTGAGCCGAGAGCGCATTGATATCGACCGCCAGCGTCACCGGCATGGCCGACGCCACCGAAGCGCCCACGCCCAGCCCCCCGAGCACAACATATCTCGCGATCCGCATCTTTGTCTCTCCCAGCCCGAACACAACTGTTCTTCCGACAGTCGAAAGACCACCCAGAGGGAATGTGCCCCGGTTCGCGCGGCTCGGCAAGGAATCCATGGAACGAACTTGACCAACGGGTCCGTTTGTGATGGCAGTCGATCGGCGCCAATGAGAACGGCGGCCCCTTCGGGCCGCCGCATCTCTCAACTCTCCAGCTTCGTGCTGGTGAAGCGCGTGGCTCAGAGCCGACGTCGACGCCCGAGGAGCGTCAGGAATCCCACGCTGGCCATACCTGCGGCGGCGGGTGTCGGCACGGCGATGAACACGTCAACGTCGGTGTCCGCGTCCGCGTTGCCCGCGTCGGGTTCGAACGCGATCTGCGAGAAGCTGCCGGAGACCGGCTGAACGCTGCCCCAGGTGGAGACATCGACGCCCAGGAAGGTCCCGAGGGGAGCGTCGAACAGGCCGTCGAATGTCAGGCCCCCGATGAGGAAGATGCCGCCGATATCGAGGATCGCGACCCCGCTGGTGGGCGCGATGTCGGCGGTGTAGGAGTTCTCGCTGCCGGACTGATCGACCGCGAGCGTCAGCGACCCATCGGTGATCTTGCCGGCGGCGAAGGAGATGGTCATGTCGAAGGCGAAGTCGCCGACGCCGGCGCCGCCGGTGGACTGTGCCGTCCCGTCGATCAGCACATCGAGGATCTCGGCGTTGCCGTTGAGATCCGCGTCTGTCGCGGTGTTGAAGACGTGCAGGTCGCCGGTGAACGACTCGCTGAACGTGCCGCTCGCCTCGGCCGACAGCGCGTCGACATCGACCTGAAGGACGTTGTCGGCCAGCGCGCCGGCCGTGGCTCCTGCCGCGGCGATCATCGCCATGACTCGTGCAACTCTCATGATCTCACTCTCTCTCTCTTCTTGGGTCGGGTTTCTTGCAACGTCCTGCGCGCCATGGTGGTCCGCACATGGCAATCATGCGCGAAAACCGTCACATTGATCGAGCCCGCTGACGTTTTCGGCGAAGGTTCCGGTTATGCGACGTGCGTTTGTTGGTTATCGCCGGTTCGCCTCGTCCGATCAGTCGAATGGCCGACGCGATTCACCGTTCGCGATGGCGAGCGGAGACCTGACCCGCCGGCTGGCGCACGTCGGACGGTCCGTGACGGGCACCCTGCGCATTGGAGCGCCGGCTGGCGGATCGTCGTCGATGATGGGTGTGCCGGCGAGTTATCGCTACAAAGAATCGGCCCGGATCATCCGGGCCGATTCTTCGTTGATATGCAAACGGTGACTATCGCCGACGCCGCAACCCGACGAGACCGATGCCGGCCAGCGCCATCGCGGATCCGGAGGGCAGCGGGATCGTGACGAAGAGCCAGTCCTGCGTGGTGCCGCTGTCGCCGAACTTCGAGCCGTCGGAGTTCAGCGTGTTCCAGCCTCGCCCCACGAAGTTGTGGGGGATGCCCGGGTTGCGATGGTTATCGGAGCGGAGCACGAACGAGTTGTTGTTGTTATCGGTGCGGTCGTAGAAGAGCCACTTGTTGCCCGCGGCGACGTCCGTGTTGCCCTGGGAGCGGATCCAACCCGCGTTCTGGGCGCTGTTCGGACTCACCTTCCAGCCGTCGGCGATCTCGACGACGTTGAACGAGTAGTCCATAAAGATGTCGTAGAGCCCGGCACCGAAGTCGGGATTGCCGTCGTCGCCGTCGTCCTGCCCGCCGAAAACCGTGCCCGCGATCTCGATCCGGAACTGATTAGCAACGACCTCGAACACCTTCACGACGACGCCGGCGCCGTTGGTGCTGAAAGAGAACGTCGTGTCCTTGCCGGCACCGCCGACGCCTCCGGCGAACCCGCCCTCGTCCGAGGCCTGGGAGAAGAGGCCGTCAAGGCGGAGCCCGTAGGGCGGCGGGTTGATGTTGCCGTCGGGGTGGTCGAGGGCGCGTTCCTGGAGGATGAGCGTGTCGGCCGACGCGATAGATGCAACCGTCAAGCCAACGCACACGGGGAAACATACACGCATTTTCTCTCTCACTTCTCTCAATCTCATCCGGACACGGGTCATTCAATCCATGCCGGGCCCGTCCCACTCACACATACCTTCCCAACGCATCTCTGCGTCGGTACGCGATTACGTCGAACGACTTTCCAGATTGACTAGCGACGCCGGCGAACGACGATCCCGCTGAGGCCAAGGCCAGCCAAAGCTGCGCCCGAGGGGAGCGGGATCATGACGAACACATCGGAGTCAACATCGGCGTCCTCGTGCGACGCGTTCGGCTCGAAGGTGATGGTTGAAAAGAAGCCCGGCACGGGCTGAGCGCTGCCCCACGGGCTGATGTCAACCCCGAGGAACGTGCCGTCGTCATCGGCGAACATGCCGTCGAACGTCAGCCCGGCGATGTTGTAGGTAAAGCCCGCATCGCCCACATCCTGAATGGCGACTCCGGTCGTCGGGCGAATGTCTGCCGAATAGGTGTTCACTGAGCCGGTCTCGTCGACCTTGACGGTCACGTCGCCGGCCGTGATCCTGCCGGTGTCGAACGTGATGTTCATCTCAAAGAAGAACTCGTCAGCGTCCGCCCCGCCGGTCGTTTGTGGAGTGCCGTCGACGAGAATGTCGAGGATCACCGCATTGCCATTGGTGTCGGGATCGGCCGGGGTATTGAACAGCTTGAATGTCCCCGTGAACCCTTCGCTGAATGCGCCAGATGCGGATGCGCTCATTGCGTCCGCGTCGATCTGGAACACCAGTGGTGCGGCCATGGCGCCGCCGGCCAATGTCACAACAACCCCACCCGCCACAAGACTCTTCCGATTCATCGCCACTCTCCCATAGTTCCGGCACGCTCTCAAGCACCAGATATTTTCCACCCTCACACATCCGGAAGACGGACCCGAATGCTCCGGTATGCCAACGCACTACCGGACCGGAGTCTAGTGGAACTCTCCCAGATCAGCAACGCTCCAGAGGGAATTTTTGTAGATTTTTTGCGTATTTGACGCCCGCCAAGGTCCTATAACTCAGAAGGCTTTGGGACGCTGCAAACGTCCGAATCCACCGTCGCTGGTGGGTTTAGAACTGCTCGCGGATCTTCTCGATGCGGGCTTGGAGCTGCGGCCGAATCACATTGACGGGCAATGCATTGAGCGTCGCACGAGCCTCCTCGGTCCTTCCCAACGCGAGAAGTGCTTGAGCCTGCCCGACCCACAGGTCTGCCTTTGGCTCCGATAACGGCAGATCGAAGGCTCGTTGATAGGACGCCAGGGCATCTGCCGGTCGATCAAGGCCCAACTCGACCAGGCCCTTGGTATCCAGCAGGCTCACCATCGTTCCATTGTCGTGCGGCAGCTTGGCGAGCAGCGCGATCGCGGTCTCGATTCTCGCCAGGGATTGGTCGTCGAGTTGTCCGAGTTGGTAATCGACATAGACGGCGTTGTTCAGGATGAGCGGGTCGGGCTCGCCGCTGCTCTTGGCGATCGAGCTGTCGTACCAGCGGGCGGCGGCGTGAAGCTCTCCGAGATTGGAATAGCTCGCGGCAAGGCGGGCGCAGTCGGGCGCATCCAACTCGTTCTCGCTAAAGGTGGAGAGAAGCTCCACAACCCTGCGAAAATCTTCCGACGCACTCGATTGAGCCGCGGCGGCGTACCAGTGACGGGCGAGAACCTTGGCGTCTTCCGGTGAGGGCTCGAAGGACCGCTCGGCCCAGGCGATCCAGGCTCTGCGCGCTTCGGGGGAGGCGCGGGAGGCGGGGATCCAGTCGAGCGACACGATGGCCCACCCGGGGTCGGCGGCGACAAGCCGGTCCAGGATCGCTTGCGATTCGGCGAGCCGATCGGTGGCGACAAGGATCTGGACGACTTGGGCAATCTCGGGGGGTGCCTCTCCGGTGTCCGGAGGTCCGGCATTCAGTGCGATTGCTTCGGCTCGTTCCCTATTGGCCGAGGCCCACGGCAGGGCGTCCTGGGCTTGAGCAAGATCGAGTTGCAGGCCGGCGATCAGCCGATCCGCAGGCGCGGTTCTGGGCGTGCTCCGGCGGCGCCACTCGCGGGCGAACACGAGCGCCGACGGAAGGTCACCGGCCTCGATGGCGACGACGGCGGCCAGCTGGGTCGCGGCGGGATCGGCGGCGGCGCGGGAGACGAGTTGGCGGGCCTCACTCAGCGCTTCACTCAATCGACCGTCAGCGCGCAGGACTCGCACGAGCTGGACGCTCGCGTGCGCTGAGGTGGGGTATCTGGCGAGGATGGCGCGGAGCTCTGCGACGAGCTGCGCCGGCGGGATCGGCTCGCGCTCATGTTCTTGCAACAGTTCTGCGACCGCCGCGGCGTCCGGTGACATGTCGGACTTCAGCCCAAGGGCGAGCTGTTCGCGTTGATTGCGCAGGTCTATCAGAGCGGGGTCGTCGGGAAAACGTGTCAGAGCGTCCTGGAGGGTGTTGTCGAATGCCTCATTGCGGCCATTGCGCGCATGAAACTCGGCGAGACGCGTGGCAAATCGCGGAGCCTTGGGCGCCAGCTCGCTGAGTATCCTCTCGGCGTCGGCGGGTTTTCCGATTCGAGACAAGAACTCGGCTCGGGCCAGCGCCGCGTCGTCCGGTGGGAGTCGCTGCTCGAGGCTCGCGAGCAGCGCTTGGGATCGGGCCGGCTCACCGATCGCGTCATGGAACGCGGCGGCGTCGACAACGATCGTCCATGACGCGGAAGGGTCCGAGACAGCTCGCGCGTACGCGTCGCGGGCGCGCGACATGCGGCCTGCGCGCGACCACAGGCGAGCGATCTGGCCTTGGAGCGTGGGGTTGCGATCCGGGCCGGCGATGGCTGCCAAGGCCTCGGCGGCCTCGGCGAACAGGCCCCGGCGTTCGAAGAGGGTCGCGACCTCGGCACGCTCGGCGTACGAGAATGTCGCGTCGGTCGCCAATGCCCGCAGGCGCGCGTCGGCTTCCTCAAATCGGCCAAGCTGCTGCAAGTTCCGGATCGACCGCAGCGTGATCGCCGGAAGCACCTGGGCGCTGGCGGAGGTCCGTTCGTACAGGTTGGCGGCTTCATTCAGGCGCAGGCGTGCCGCCTGGCTACTCAACTCGGGGTTCTGGGCTTCGCGCATGGCCCCCTCGGCGGCGAGCAATAGCACACGCGGGTCCGGGGATTGTCTGGTTAAGAGTGGGGCCAGCACGTCGGTGCGCACGCGGGACGATTGGTCGGGCGCGAAGCTCAGGATCCAGCGGGCCTCATGCGGGCGCCAGGCCAGCCCGTCTTCTCCGAGGATCGTTTGGAGGCGGTCGATCACGGCGCGGCAGGCCGCCTGGTCGGTCCAGAGGGCCGAGGTCGAGAGCGCTGCGAGCTGCGCTTGAGCGTTGGCGGTCGCGGCGTTGGCCCGTTCGATGACCTCGGCTTCGAATACGTCCGGGAGGAATCGCGCGAGGTACCGATCGCGCGCAGCGTCCAGATTGGCGAGCGTCGGCTCGCTGGCGGTGGTCAGCGCCTGATCCAGGATGGCCAGGCCCTCGGGGACCGAGCCATCGACGGCGGCGTGCGTCGCCTGTGCCAGGAGCACCGATGGGTGCTCGGTGTCCTTGGTCATCGCCAGATCCAGCAGGTCCTGAGCAATGCCAGCGTCGACGGTCATCATGAGCCGAGCGATCTCCGCGAGCGTGCCGGCGTCCGCCTCTTCGGCGCGATCGATCGTTCTGGCGGCGATTTGTTTGGCAAGGTCTTCGCGGTTGAGCGCGATGTACATGCTCACGACGTGGGGCATGCCGCGGATGCTCGCGTCGTCTTGGTTGAGGTTCGACGAGAGCGAATCGATAATCTCCTGGGAGAACTCCCGGGAGAGCAATCCGGCACCGGCGAGAATCCCGACGGACTTGGGGAGCATCTCGCTGACCCGTCCGTCTCCCGCGAGTGCGACGGCGTCGGTCGTGACCTCGAGGGAGCGCCGGTACATCCCCGCGTCGAAGAGAGCCTCGCCGAGTCGGCCCGCGGCGACGTACGCCGGGCCCCGCGGGGATTCGACGATCGATCGCTCGAAGGCGTCGGCCGCCGCGAGCGGATCGCCGAGGCGCATGCGTGCCTGTCCACGGACAAAGTGCACGAGCCACCGCAGGCCGGCATTGTCCGAGAGGGCGCCAAGCACGGTCTCGGCCTCGCGGAACTCCCCGGCGTCGATCAGCGCCGAAGCGTGGGCGAGTTCGAGCCAGTAGCGGGCCTCCGCGGAGGCCCGCCGCTCGAGCTCTGCCTCGATCGACGGATCATCAATGCCGATGAGCATCGCCCATCCGAGCGCCTCGGTCGACGCGGTGTCCGCGGGCGACGCGGCGGACTCGAACGCCGAGAATGCGTCGGCGGGGCGGCCGTCCATCCAGGCGCCGATCGCTCGCTCCAACTCGGCGTGCCGGGCAAGATCCGGCGAGGCGAGAGCAAGGTCCAAGAACCTCGCTCGCGCGGCTCTTGCCAGTTCCCTGAGGTTGTTCTCGCGAGCGAGATTCGCGATTCGGTGAATCGGGATCGACCAATGGCGCAGTTGCGTCGGCGAGAGCGAATCGAGGCGAGCGCCACGCAGGCTCTCGTGCAGTGCGGTGACCGACTCGTCGACAAGGTTCAGTTGGAGCAAGAAATCGAAGCGAAGGAGGCCGAAGCGGACATCGTCGGCGTGGTCCTGGTAGACCTGCTCCATTTGTGCGCGGAGCTCGCGTTCGCTCGGGCGGCGATTCGCCGGCAGCGACATCACGGTGTGGAACCACATCGACTGGGCATCGAGATCGCCGGGATACTCCTCGCGCAGGATCCGGGCGGCTTCGAGGGCATCATCCCAGCGGCGCAGAGAGACAAGGACGGCGGCCCGTGCACTCAATGCGTTGTAATGTGCGCTGTCTATGGAGAGCACCTGGTCGGCGGCTTGGAGGGACTCGCTGAGCCTGCCGGCGCGGGCGTAGGCGTCCAGCACCATCTCGCGAGCTTCGAGCAGGTGGTCGGTCTCTCTTACCCGTAGCGCGTGGTCGATCGCCTGGAGAAGGAAGGTCTCATTCTCGCCCGCGGCCACCATGAGGCTGCGGGCCAGCGCGAGATTGGCCTCGTCGTTGAATCTCTTCGAGCTCACATAGTACCGGAGGCGCTTCACGGCGGTCGTGTGGTCTCCGTCGTTGTAGGCACCGAGACCCTCTTCCAGAGCGCTTTCGATGCTCTGGGCCTTCTGTGATCTGCGGAGGAGGTATGCCCCCGGCAAGGCGCCGCCGCCGAGGACAACAACGACAAGCGCCAGCGCCAGTCGCTTCTTTGCACGGCTGGTCATTGCCATCTTCTACCCCCCGATCACTCTCTTGATCGTTTGGATGATGATCCAGATATCCATCCGCCAGCTCTGGTGCTGCACATACTCGAGGTCGTAGCGGATCCACTCCTGGAAGTCAGTCTCGGGCTCGCGCGTGCGTTTGACCTGCCAGAGGCCGGTCACGCCCGGGCGAAGGCCCAGGCGCATCTCGCGCCACGCCGGGCAATACTGGTTCTCGTTGTCCGGACTCGGCCGCGGGCCGACGACGCTCATGTGCCCGAGCAGGACGTTGAAGAACTGGGGGAACTCATCGATCTGGCAACGGCGGAGAATGGATCCGACGCGCAGCACCCGCGGATCGTTCTTGACATAGAACTGCGGGCCGGTCACCTCGTTGCTCGGAAGAATCTCGCTCTTGATCTTGTCCGCGTTCTTGCACATCGTCCGGAACTTCAGGCATCCGAATGGCTTGCCCTTCATCGACTGCCGCTTGTGGGCGAAGAACGGCGGCCAGCCGTCCTCCAACGCGATGGCCAGGATGATGAGCGGATAGAACGGGAGCGTGACGGCGAGCACGCAGAGGCTGAAAACGATATCGAATACCCGTTTGGACGTTCGGCGGATCATCCGCTGGCCGGCGGTGCCCGAGAGGCGCCAGCTCGGGGCACGCAGCGCTCCCCAGTCGATCGCCTCGGTATCAGGCGGCTCGGCGCCCCCGCCGTCGGCGACGATCGCCGGTCCGACAACCGGGCT
Source organism: Phycisphaerales bacterium (assembly GCA_029260315.1). Lineage (GTDB taxonomy): Bacteria > Planctomycetota > Phycisphaerae > Phycisphaerales > UBA1924 > S146-42. Next base: position 30,680 of record JAJDDM010000080.1, read on the forward strand.
GTCACTGGAGATCGCCGCGTTCGCCCCGATCCAGACCGGTGGCACGACACGCGCATCGGGGTCGATGGATGCGGTGCGATGAATCCAAACCCCGTGGCGAAGCTCGTACACATCCGGGAAGACCGAGCCGACGCGATGCCAGGTCCGGACCAGCTCCCTCATGGTCTCGTCGTTGCTGCCCCGATCGTGTTGCGAGAACGACGCGTCGATCGCGAGCGAGGCGGTCGCGGCCTTCGGCGCTCGCTGGCGGATCTTTGAAAGGGCGGCAGAGCGACTCTGCGGCTGGGCCCATGCGCGCGCGCTGCCTGTGTCCGGCGTGAGCCAAGCGCGGGCCAACGCGATCGAGCGATCGGCATACTCACGCCGGATGGCGTCGAGCGTGCCATCTCGGTTGACGTGGACCCTCTCTCTAAAAGAGCGGGCGGGGGACGAAGACCGAAGGCGGAGTCTGACGATGGTCGCTCTGGCGCGCCGGAGTCTCGTCAGCGCGGGCTTGGGGTCGAACAGGACGAGATCGTTCGGCTCGACGAGCAAGTAGAGCGAGGGGCCCTGCGGGACATCCCTGCCGACGCCCCGACGGATGACGCAGATCCTCCGCGATGCCCAGTAGAGATCGTGGAGGTCGCGCGCCTCGGCACCGAAACACCGCTGAACGCGGACGTCAAGGTCCGAAATCTCTCCGATCTGTTCCGCGGCGACGATCACTTTCGGCGTCTCCGCTTCCTCTTGGCCGAGGCCGGCGGGCCGAGGACTCGCAAGGTGTCTTGCTCGCCGACCGCGGAAGCAAGGACGGCGCGCCGCGAGCGGTTCTGTTCGTTGGGACCGCTCGCTGAGGGACGGGACATGCTCGCCGAGTACGAGTGGCTCCGGCGGAGGTCGCGCTGCGTCGCGCGATTGAACACGAGCCCGATGCAGTCGGCGCCGAGCCAGCGGATGCGTTGCAGGCTGCTCTCGACGAGCGACTCGTTCTGTCCTCTCGAGATGGTGACCAGAACGCCGTCGGCCAGGCCGCAGGCGAGGCTCGACTCCAGGCTCCCGAGCACCGGACCTGTGTCCAGGATCACCGCGTCGAACTGCTCTGTGAGCGGGGCCATGATCTGGCGGAGGCGAGACGACGAGAGGTTGGAGTCGTCCACGGACTCATCGAGGCCGGCGGGAATCACGCTGAGCCCGTCCACCTCGGTGCTCTGCACCTCGCCGTTGACGCATTCGTTCAGAATGGTCTCTCGAATGCCCTTAGATCCCTCGAGCTTGAGCTGTTTGGTCAGGCCTCGCCCGATGAGATCGAGATCGACAAGGACGGTCTTCTTCCCGCTCTTGGCCATGGAGATCGCCAGGGCCAGCGCGAGGCTGGTCTTTCCGTCGCCGGATTGGGGGCTGGTGATCGCGTAGAGGTTGCCTCGCCCGTCCCGCTCGCCGACCTTCGCCTGGAGCAGGTTCCGGATCTGGTGGATGCTCCAGGCGGTGACCTCGTCTTTGCCGCCCCGGAGGTCACGAAGATCGGGAAGGCATCCGAGGAGTGGGGCGGTGAACGACGGCTCTTTCAGGTCCTCAATGTAGTTATACTTGCGATTGAGCAGGCCCCAGCCGAGGACGACCGCGAGGCCGAGCCCCGCGCCGCCGCCACCGCCGAGCAGCGCGTACGCCTTGCGCCGATCGGAGTACGGGTAGCTCGGGGTGGACGCGAGGGTCGTTTGGATGAACCCGACACGTTCGCTGACGATCTCGTCGAGCATGACGCGATCCAGGGCGGCCTGTGCCTCCTCTTGCTTGGATCGGGCATTGGCGAGGTCGCGCCGGAGCTGACGAAGTGCCGCCTCGTCGACGAAGACGTCGCGGATCTCATCGTCCGCCTGCGCGAGCAGCTCGTTCGTCGCCTCCAGCATCCTGCGAAGTGATGGAAGACTGGCTTCGAGCGTGAGGCCATCGCCCGCGCCGCCGGTCGCGATGAGCATCCGCACATGCGTTCGGCGAGCCTCAAGGCGCGAGTCGAGCGCGGCGAGCTCGCCCCGGAGCCTTCGCATGACCATGTGGTTGGGGCCGAGTCGCCCACGATAGGACTCGATCTCGGCTTCCTTCGCGTCGCGGGCCGCCCTGAGCGTTTCGAGCTCCGGATCCTGCGCGAGCAGCACGAGGTCGGACGCGTCTTGATCGACAATGCTCTCGGTTCCATCGGCATCGCGCGATTCCGTTTGAGCGATCTGATGCTGCAATGCCTCAGCGCGAGCGCGGAGTCTCGAACGGCTCTCGACAAGCCTCTGATGCTGCAGAGACAGATCCGTCGTCCCGTACTTGGTGCCGATGCGGTTGATCTCGCCCTCGGCTGCCCCAGCGCTCAACTCCGCGTTCCGCGCGAGGTTCGTGAGCGTCTCGATGCGAAACTCATCGCCCTTCTTCCTTCGCTCCTCGTGCTTGGTCTTGAACGCATCGAGCACCGCGTTCGTGGCGGCCTCGGCGGCCACCGGATCCTTGTGGATGAACCAGACGTCGATCACTTCCTCGCCCGGTCTATGCACGACCCGCAGACCGTCGCGAATGGCGATCGGCGTCGCAACGTCCATGATCGACAAACGCTCCTGGCCGGTCGCGTCGCTGGCCTGCGTAATGAGCTTGTCGCGTGCCAGCCTGAGCGTGTCCGGACTCTGCACGAGAGAAACCTGCGCACGGACGTACGAGGAGAACATGGGGGGGATCTGGCTGGTGTCCGAGGGATTGAGGATCGGCTTGAGATTCGGCCGGACGTACACCTGGGCCACGCTGCGGTACACCAGATCGGCGCTCTGGAATCCGCCGATGGCGCCGATGGAGCCAAGGGCGAGCATGAGGACAACCGCGATAAGCATGCGCCCGCGGATCGCACGCCGAAGCATGCGCACCGTGTCGATGTGCTGCTCGCCCCCGGCGGCGACCGAGTCGCCGTAGTAGATCACGTCGGATTGCTCGATCTCACCGCCCACGCTCACGCTCCCTCCGCGATGACCCGGATGACCGGCTCGATGGCTCGCAGAAACTCCCTCTTGGCGGCCTCGCGCGATTCGACCTGGAGCGAGTCCAGTCCGAGAATCTGCACCTGACCCGCGCCAAGTCCCGGCGTGAATCTGGTCGGCTCGGCCCGAGTCAGCGCGTCCATGTCCGGCAGCATGGGGGCCTCGGGCGACGGAGAGACCATGAAGTTCAGCACCGAGAGATCTCGTTCGACACCCTCTACGACGCGGGAGAAGGCATAGTTCGTCGCGGGGTGATCGCGTTGCAACATCTCGACCGGCTCGGGCACGCTGTGGACCAGGGACCAGCCGCGTGCGTTGGGATAACAGGCAGGGGGATAGTGGCCCATGAGATTGCGCGTGTCGTCGCAGTAGATGAGGAGCAGGCTGATCGTCTCGCCCGTGTGGGCGTTGCGGTACAGCCGCTGCATGATGACAACGGGGGCGAGAATCTCGATCGCCGCGGGCTCGGGCTCGGCGTCCTCGCCCACCCAGTCGCCGATGACCATCGGCACCGATCGCACGGCGTCGCGGATCCGTGCGTGGAAGGCGTCGGTCCCCGGGACATCCCGGCTCGTCAGGCCCCCGGCGAGGATCGCAACAACCAAGAGCGCCCCGCTGAGCGCCGCAGCAAGGATCGGACTTGTCGCAAATCGCGTCATCCCTACCCCTCCGACACCGCATAAGGCATGAGCGGCACCTCGATCCAGCGGAGGATCGCGATGAGCCCCCAGAGCAGCCCGAGCGCCATCAGCAGGCTGAGCCAGCCGCTGATATCGTGCAGAAACCCGGCCATCTCGTGATCGAGATACCCGTAGAAAAGTACCGTCGGGACCAGGCGCAGCACGTTGACCACGACCGCGATCAGCGGCGATATGGCCAGAATCAAGAGGCGAACGCTCAGCCTCATCTGCACCGTGAAGACAAACGCGTAGGCGATCAGCGCCATCGCCGCGACCATCCGCATGCCATTGCACGCCTCGGCGACGGCGACGGTCTGACCATTAATGGTCAGCGAATTGCCCACGCGCGTCACCGGGGCCCCGAACAGATCCATGAAGAAGTATGTTGCCCTTGCCGAGGCTTCCTGGAGCGGGAGCGCGATCTCTACCCGCAACCTCCCGGGGACCGGCAACAAGAACGCGAGGGCGCCGAACGCGGGTGCGAGCCGCCACGCGGCTTGGATCCCAACGATGCTCAGGATTGCGCCGATAACCATCGCGATCCCGCCCCCGTGCCAGAACACCTGGTAGCCGTTGGCAAAGCCGTACCGGGCCATCGCGTAGCCGCCCAGGACTACCAGCGGGCCGACCCAGAGGTGGCGCTGCTCCCACCGCCGAAGCCGCTCACGACGATGCCAGGCAAGCCAGGCGGCGATCGGCAAAGCGAGCAGCACATGAGACTGCTCGTCCACCTCCCACCCGAGTGTGAAGATGTCCACCCAGATCGGCCACGACGCTGCTACCGCGAGCGTGGTCAGAACTCCCAGGGCAATCGCCATGCGAGGCGGAATCCACCGCCGGACTGTTGTCCGCTGCTCGTGGTTTCTTTGGTCCGTCTCGACCGTCATGGTCTGGTTCCTTGGGCGGACCCGTCGCGTCGAGCATGGCTCGATCGCCGAAGAACTCGATCCACGACCTGCTCGGCGCGTTCGATCACCTCGCCCTCACACACGATCGAGCGGGCCACGATGGCCCCTGCTCGAACAACTACGCCGGCCTGAAGCACCGAGTCCTCGACGTGCGCGCCGTCTTCCACCACAACCCCCGGTCCACGGACCGTCCAATGCTCGCCGTCTCCGGTCACCCAGACGGAATCGAGCGAATCGCAGCGTTCGGCGCCGAGCGCGGCGAGTCGTGCCGCGCCGAGAAACTCCTGCGGCGTACGGAGCGGCAATGCGCCGCGCCCGCCAAGCTTGAAGACCTCAACCCGCCCAACCCGTTGGATCCGCGGCAGCCACTGCTCCTTGAGATCCATGAAGCCACGCGATGGGACCAGATCGATCGCCTCCCGCTCGATGGCATAGATGCCCGCGGGCGTGCCGTCGGGGTTCATCGCCACCGTGGCGAGCGAGCTCGTCTCCCGGTGACGCTCCATGATCGCGTTCAGGGTGTCATCGAGGTAGCGCGCGCCCTCGAGCACGAGAACCGTGCCTTTTCCAAGTTCGTGTGCGGCGTCGCGTACAACGCCGCCCGGACCGCGATAGGGGTCCGGCTCCAGCGCAAGTTGCGCGGGAGTCGCTTCCAGCCTCGGCGTGGGGCACGCGTGTCCCGCCACCACGCGGACAAGATCCGGGTCGTCCATCACGTCGCCCAGTTTTCCGATCCAGTGATCGATGACTCTGGAGCGGTCGGTGATGTACAGATCGAGCGTCGCGATCCCGGTCGACTGCATGAGCGCAGAGGATCGCAATCCGCCCGAGAGGATGATCGCGCACGCACTCTTCCACGCGCCATCCAGCATCGTCGCCGAGTACAGATTTTCAGGTTCGACAGATCCCACTCGCATCGCGCTCCCACCACGGCACATTATTGGTCATGAGGACGAGGAAAACACCCCAAGACCCGTGCCGAACCGCACAATCTGCCCTCCCCATCGGCCTAGTGCGGCACCGAAGCCACTTGCACCTAGAAGCGGGTGGGTGCTTTCGAGCGATGGTCCATCACGCCCGGAGGAGTCTACCAGATACCTCGTGTTTGTACGAACGCATTGCATCACGGGTGTCCACGATCAGGCGGGCGTGATGGGCTAACGCCCGATAATCAAACGCCGCGTGGTCTGTGGAGATCAAAATGGCATCGAATGACGCGATCGACTCCGGCGTGAGTTCGACGCTCTGGAGGGCCAGGTCGTGTTTGCGGACCGGGACCGTTCGGGGGATGAATGGGTCGGAATACTCGACCCTTGCGCCGAGGTTCATGAGCCGCTCGATCAGCTCGAAGCTCGGGCTCTCGCGGGTGTCGTCGATGTTGGGCTTGTAGGCGAGGCCCAAAACGAGCACGCTGGAGCCGCGGACAGCCTTGCCCTCTTCGTTGAGCGCGAGGGTGAGGCGCTCGATCACATACTCGGGCATGCGGGTGTTGACCTCGCCGGCGAGCTCGATGAAGCGGGTGGGGCGGTTGACCTCGCGGGCCTTCCAGGTGAGGTAGAACGGGTCGATGGGGATGCAGTGCCCGCCGAGACCCGGGCCGGGGTAGAAGGGCATGAAGCCGAATGGCTTGGTGCTGGCGGCGCGGATGACCTCCCAGACGTCGATGTCCAGCTCGGTCAGCACCATCTTGAGCTCGTTGACCAGGGCGATATTGACGGCGCGGAAGATGTTCTCCAGGAGTTTGGCGGCTTCGGCGACCTCCGGGCTACTCACCTCGACGACGTGTTCGACGCCTCTTCGATAGAGAGCCGCGGCAATCTTGGTCGAGCATTCGTCCATTCCCCCCACGAGTTTCGGGATGGAACGCGTGCTGTGAGACGCATTTCCGGGGTCCTCGCGCTCAGGGCTGAACGCGACGAAGACATCGCGCCCGATCTCGAGCCCGACGGCCCGCTCACATGTGACGCCCATCATGGCGGGCACGAACTCGTCGCGCGTGGTCGTGGGGTAGGTCGTGGACTCAAGGACGATCAGCTGGCCCGGACGAAGCGTGCGTCCGATGGACCGTGCCGACTCGAGCACGAAGCTCAGATCGGGCTCGTGATGCGGCCCGAGAGGAGTGGGGACGCAGACCATGATCGCGTCTGCCTCGCCCAGGCGCGAAAAGTCGGTGGTGGCGTGGAACCTGTTCGAACCGGCCAACTCGGCGAAGACATCGTCACCAAGATGGCGGAGGTAGTTCGTGCCCCTTTCCAAGGCGTCAATCTTCTCACCGTCGACGTCAAAGCCAAGGATCCGCAGCCCGCCTCGGTGCAGCGCATGGGCGAGCGGCAGTCCAACGTAGCCAAGGCCAATAATCCCGGCGATCGCCTCGCCTTGTCCAAGCTTCGCGTGCAGGTTCTCGTACGCGCTCATGGCTGGTCCGCTCCTTGCTCGGTCGAGGTCCGCTCACGCCGCCGCTCGACCTTAGGAGCAGCAGGAACGGGAGGGGCCGGTTCTGGAAGGTAAATCGTCCACTCTGCCGGCGCTGCTCGCTCGGCAGCCAGGCGCGCCCTACGTTGGTCTCCAGTCGCAGAGTCCTGTGAGCACGAGGCTTCGCACAAGTTGGATCGTCATTCCGATCGGACGTTGGATCGCCACCCGGCTGGCTGCCCTTATCGCTCTCGATGCGTCAGCAGCATCGCGCGCAGGTCTGGTCGTCGCGCAAGTCATTGGTCCTCCGCCGCCCCGGTGTCCTCCGTTGCGCCATTGAGGACCCTCTGGACCTCCGCGACGACCCGCTCCCGAAACACACTGAAGCTGAACCGTGTCCGTATAGTTTCGCGACCGGTCGCGGCAATCGAGTCGCGTAGCGTGTTGTCGGTGAGGAGCCGAATGCACGCCTCAGCCAGCTCTGCGTCGGAGTTGCCAACAAGGACGGACTCGTTTGCGCTGAGGTGTGGTGCGTATTCCCGAAGGGCGAATGGAGTGACAACGGTCGCGCGTCCGTGATAGAGGCTCTCCGCGACCTTAATGTTCGTCCCACTGCCGTCGTAGATAGGGACGATCGACAATGCGGCTTGAGCGTAGGCCTCATCCAGATCCTCGATGAGACCCCGGTAGTGGACTCCGGCGGGCTCTCCCATCCGCCGGCGAGCCCCTTCGGTATTGCCGCTGCCAACAATGTCAAGGCGAGCATCGGGCACCGCGTTCCGGACGACGGGCCAGGATAGGTGGATGAACCGCTCGAGGCCGAAGAGGTTTGGGTTGTGGCCGAGATTGCCTACGAAGAGCAGTGTTCGCGACGCTGCGTCGCTTGGCTCAGGGCTCAGATCGGGCTTGGTGTAACTCGTGTACGGCACGTTGGGTAGAAGCGAAGCACGCTCGAGCCCTGGAAAGGAACGGTGGTTCGGGTTAGCGACCCACAGCCCGGCGTATTGTTCGAAACGGGCGGGCAGGCGTGCCCGGAGCCGTCGGAGCCGGCGCTTCTCGAGTCGACTCGCAATCCCGCTCGTACGCCTGTGTTGAATAGAACGTTCGAGCATCTCCGGCTGGAGATCGTCGATGTCCAAGAGCGTGGGCGCAAGGTCGGCCGCACCAGTCTTCCCTATTATGTGGGCGTAGCGGCCAACGACGAGAGTAATCTGCTCGCGCGCGATAATCTCTCTAATCGTCTCCCGCAAATGACGCTGCGGTCGATACTCGCGATCGGCGTCGCCGATCGCTCTGGCGAGGAACTCGATACGCCTGGGATGCAAGGGGTGCAGGAGCCTGAATGCGCCGGTCTGTCCGAGTTTTCGAGGCTCAAGAACTCCGATCAGGTTGTGGGTCTTGCGAAGCGTGCGTAGGTCTTCTTCGCAGAGCGGTTTATTGTGTCCGACGACGACCGTGGCAACATCGCCAACGCTCCGGAGTGACTCGTAGAGCAGGTGATTCCGCTGCGGCGCACCGTGAAATGGAGGATGGGGAACGCCGGGGCACAGGAAGAGAATCTGCGACCTACGCATCGCGACTCCCCGCGAGGGCATTGGTCTTCAGAAGGAGCTCGGCAAGGACCTCTGCGCTGCGGCTGGCGTAGAAGTGACCGCAGCAGTGCCGCCGGGCGGATTGGCCCAATCGGCGTGCAAGAGTTGCATCCCGTGATAAGCGCTCGACCGCATCAGCAGCCTCGGTCGGCGAGTTGGAAGGCACGAGTAGCCCGCGGACGTCGTGTTTGACGAGTTCCGGTATCCCGCCGACACGCGTTGCAACAATCGGATTCGACATCGCCATGGCCTCAATGATCGCGACGCCGAGGCCTTCCTCCAGTGAGAGATGAATATAGATGTGGGCGCGCTCGTGCTCGCGACGGACTTCAAGAGGATCTATGGCGCCGAGCAGTTGTACACGCGTGCGGACCCCAAGCTCATCGGCAAGGTCGAGTAGGCGAGTGACATATGGTCTGCTCGTGGTGTCCCCGGCGATGCGGAGCTTGGCGTGAAGCTGTCGTCGATCAAGCTCGCCAAGCATTTGTATCGCATCCAGATGCCCCTTGCAGCCGGTCAGACGGCCGCAGCTGAATAGCCGGAGCGGCTCCGCGCCGTCCCAAGGCACATATGGGGCTGATCGCCGAAACTCCTCTGTATCGACCCCGTGCGGCGCGACTTCGACGAAAGGCGGCATCGCATCCGGTCCAAGCAGGCGCCGTCCTTCATTCTCCAGAAACTCAGAAGCCGGCGTTATGAATGTCGCCCGACGCCATTTCGCAGTCTGGTTCGGTCCAGAGCCAACGAGTGAATGGCCAGGCGCGCAACTGTATCCAATCCGTCCGAGGCGGCTTGCAAGCAACGCGATCTGGGCGGCGTTCTCGGTAAACCCGACATGCACATGGCTGAAGCCCCGCTCATGGCCAAGTTGCACCAGCGCGGCCGCGGGGGCGATCAAGCACAGCGAACGCAAGCGGTAGCGATTGCCGCCCGTCGATCGAAGCGCACAAGAAGCTGCCGAGGCGACTCCTGGGAGTCTCGTGAGGGTGCGCATTCGTGTCGTACGGACGAGCTCGCTGAGGTAGACCGTTTCTTGATACGCCTCCTTGAGCCAGCCCTTTGCGGCTGCGACGCCCGGGGGGGGTCGCGTAGAGATCGGCACGACGCCGATTCCGAGACCTCGGAGCTGACAAATCTCACGCCAGAAGAAGGTGTGAGTGGATCGCGGGAACTGGCCGACGAGATAGCCGACAGTGCCGTGGTACGGCGTCTCGTGGCCCGCCGCCAAGCAATCTGGCTGAACGGCCTGATAACTCGGGGGAGCGGGGTTCACTGGAATCCTCTCCTCGGCCCGCCGTCAACAGAGGTCTCGCTCGGGCGGAAGCGGGTGACCGTGCGCTGCGGGGCGCTGCGGCGTGGCCTGGGAGTCGGACGCAGCCCGCCCATCAGCACGACACCCTCGCGCACATCGGGAGGGGCATGCGCTGGCATGGTCCTGTCTTGTGCGATGACGCACATTGTGAATCTCCTCGCGATCCTGTCCTGATCAGAGGTGCGTGCTAGGCGCTCCCACAACGACTCTCGGCAAAAGGCTGTCGGCCAGATCTCGGCAGGTAGCGCGGGGCAATCGACTCCGTTTGGCAGTTCCTGCCGATTCTCCGTCCCGGCTCGTGAGGGAGTCGGTGCCGTGGACTATCTCCTTCGAGCAACTCTGAGGTCGGTGGACGGGATTCCTCTGCGAATGTGCTTGCGGACGGAGCTGAATGCCGGGAATGGGACCAAAGGAACGATGATCGAGTTCATTGTGACCACATGCCCCGGCCGGATGGGTTGATGGAGAGCGTTTCCCTGGCCGATCACATCTATCTGGCCTGACGCGATCGTGGTGAGGGCGTTCATTGGCTGCGTTCTCCTTGAAGGTCGCTCTGTGGCTGGTATCCACGGAAGCGGGCGATGAGACTTGCGCCCATGAGGCGTATGGCGAACGGAACTCCCTCGATCAGGTATCGTCGGAATAGACGCCTTGGTTCGCTGCAAAGTCGGTGGAGCCACTCAAAGCCGATGGTACGCATCCAAGGCGGGGCCCGGCGGACGTCGCCGCAGAGGAAGCTGAAGCTGATGCCCACGCCGAGCCACCAGGCGTGGGGTAGCTCGGATCGGATGCGTTCGATCAGGCGCTCCTGCTTGGGCGAGCCGAGGGCGACGAAGACGATGTCGGGACTGGCCGAGCGGAGCGTGCTGAGCATGGACTCCATGAGCGCTGCGTCGTCCTCGAAGCCCATCGGCGGGTAGAACGTGCCCGCGATGCGCAGGGCAGGAAACCGCCCGACGAGAACCTCGGCGGCCCGCTCGGCGGTTCCCTCGTCGCCGCCGAGCAGGAAGACCGATCGCCCGTGCTCGGCGGCGCATCGGCTGAGGCTGGAGATCATGTCCGAGCCCGCGACGCGTTCGGGCAGGGGCGTCCTTTGCAGGCGGGAGGCGACGATCAGAGGCATGCCGTCGGGCACGGACAGATCCGCCCGCTCGATCATCTCGCGATAGGAGGCGTCTCTGACGGCGCGTCGGAGGTGATCGAGGTTGGGCGTGATAACGACCCCGCCGCGGCCTTGGGCGAGCTCGCTGAGGATGTGTTCGTTGGATTGCGTCTCGGTGATCGCGTGGATCTTCACGCCCATGAGCCGGATCACGGGCAGGCCCCGGGGCCCGTCGGCGCGGTCGGCCGGCTTGGCGCTGGAGTCGAAGCCGCCACTGTCCTCGGCGTGGAGTGTCTGGCTCTGGGAGATCACGCCGCGGCTCCGAGTTTGTCGGACCAGCGCGTGGGCCGCTCGGGCTTGAAGCGATCGGCGTACTCGGCCTCGATGCGATTGATCGCGGCCTGCTTGCCTCGGAGCAGGGCGCTCCATTGGTATCGTCGTAAGAACGTGCGAAACTCCGGGTCTTCGAGGCGTTCGTTGCCCCGCAGCATGCTCTGGACAAACCCCCACCAGTTGGCCAGTGCGCCGACGACAACGGGGCGCTGCGGCAGGCGGTAGATCGCGCTGGCGGTCATATAGGCGAGGCTGGTGCCCATGAAGTGCTGGCCGAAGCCGTGGCGTTTGCGCCCGGTCCAGATGCCGACGTGGCTGGAGCCCATGGGGCGCAGGTGGGTGACGTGGATCTCGGGCTCGTCCCAGGAGCGGGCGGTCCAGCCGAGCATGCGGGCGCGGTGGCAGTCGATGCCGTCCCACATGACCTGGCGAACGAAGCCGCCGATCTGGCGGAAGCAGGTGGTGCGGTAGAACTTCATGGCGCCGACGGACATCTCGTCGCCGACGCCCTCGGAGATGAGCGTGCCGTCGGGGGCCGGGTAATAGGCCTTGCCGCTGCATGTGCCGAGGCGCGGCTGGCGGGCCATGCGTTCGAGCATGGTCTCGAAGTAGCGGGGGGGGAGTTCGAGGTCGAGCTTGCAGAGGAATGGATACTGGTCGAGATCAACGGTTTCCAGCCCGGCGTAGAACGTGTCGATCACGCCCGGGCCGACGCTGCGGGAGGCCCGCTTCTCGCGCCGGACGATCCGCAGGTACGGCAGCCTCACTCGCCAGGTCTCGAGGATCTCCGGCGTCCGATCGCTCGAGCCGTCGTCCACGACGACCCAGAGCGCCGGCGGGACGGTCTGGGCGGCGACGGTGCTCAGCGTCCGCTCGGCGAAGTCCTCCTCATCGCGCGCAGGTGTGATGAGGACGTAAGCGGGTTTCTGAGTGGGCGTGTCCTGGCTCATGGAGTCTGTGGAAGCTATCGAGCGTTCGGCTCGGGAATGACGGGTGCCCGCGCGTCTCGCGGGTCGGACTGCTCACCCACGGACACGCGCGACTCGACGTGTCCGTCGAACACATCGACCATGCCCGACGCCGTCTGCGCGATATCGTACTTGGCAACCACGGCCAGGCGTCCGGCCTCGCCCATTGCCCGGCGACGATCGGCGTCCTGAGCGAGCGTACGGATCGCCTCGGCGAGGGAACCGACCGATGACGCATGGACGAGCAGACCGCTCACGCCGTCCTCGACCAGCTCGTGCATCCCGCCGACTCGCGTGGCGATGACCGGCAGTCCGCACGCCATCGCCTCCATGAGCACGACCGGAACGCCCTCGTTGAAACTGCTGAGAACCATGGCGTCGGCGGCATCGAGATGACGGCGAATGTCGTCCTGGCTCACTGCGCCCTGGAACGTGACTCGATCCGCGATACCCAGCGATCCGGCCTTGCATTCCAGGTCCGCTCGCAAGCTGCCGTCTCCGATGACGTTCAGGCACCAATCGACACCCATCGCATCGAGCTGTGCGCACGACTCCAGCAGGATGTGCTGGCCCTTGATGGGATCCAGGCGTCCGATCGTCAGCAATCGGATTGGCCCCTGAGCATCGCGATCGGCCGGTCGGAACTGGCCTGTGTCGATGCCGCAGCGCACCACATGCAGCCGGTCCCAGTGGGTTGGGTCGGTCCAGGTCATCACCTGGGACCTGCAGAAGTCCGATATGCAGCGAACAAACAAGGCGTTCTCGGCCTTCTGTCTGAGGCGGATCGGCTCAACGTGGTAAAAATCCGAGGGACCATGCACCGTCAGGCTGTAGCTCAGGCGTGGGTTGTACCGGGTGGCGAGCAGGGCGATCGACGCGCCGTTGTTGGCCATATGCACATGGACGTGCCGGACACGCTCGTGGGCAAGCATCTGTGCGAGCCGGATCGCCTCGATCGCGTAGGCAAGGTGCCAGACCCTCGCCCCAAGCCCCGGGGGGCTGAGTCGCTGACCCGAGAGAATCGTCCGGATGGTGGCGAGTGGATTTGTCGCGAGTCCCCGCGCGATGGACCCGATCAGGCGCGCCCCGCCGTCGAGGACGTAGCGCGTTTCGCGTGCCGCCCGTGCGTGGGCGGAGCCGATCGTCCCGGTGCGACCCGGTCGGCGGATCGAGAACGTGATGACGTCGAGCCCCTGCGCCCGGACCTGCCGAACCTCGCGTTCGATGAATGTGTGCGAGAGGCTGGGATACTCGCTGTTGAGGTAGGCAATGGGCATCGAGTTCTCGCGCGGGGCCGGGGACAATAGGGGTGCATCGGGCGAGACCGCGAACCGGTTCAGGCGGTGGCGGGCCTATCGGACGCGATGAGGCTGCTCGATAGGTTCGCATGCCGCGCCGTGTTCCACGTTGCTGGCGGGTCGTCGTAAGTCCTTGCGCACCCATCGGAGCAGACCGATCGTCTGGGCGGGCTTTGCGAGCACGCAGAATGCCGCGTACAAGATCGCATGTTTGACCGGAACGCCGGTCCTGGCCTTGCGCCACGCGATGCGTAAGAGGATGCCTAGCACGGCCAGGATGGCCAGCCCGGTAAGCCCGAGCGACCAGGGAATCCACACGGCTGATACCGCGCCGGCGGCCGCGACGGTCGGTACCGCGACTGCCCAGAACAGGGCGCTCAAGATCGTGCGGCGCGGTGTGGGGTTGCGCCAGTTCGAGCGGGCGGCGACCGCCGCGGCCCCGTATCCGCTGCGCACCGCTCTGGGCCACCATTGGGCGAAGCTTGTCATGGCGGCGTCGTGCGTCGCCATGGGCGCGTCGATGCGGACGACTCGCCCGCCGAGCGACTTCAATCGGCGGCAGAGGTCCGGCTCCTCGCCGGCGACGAGCGAGGGGTCGAAGCCGCCCGCTTCGCGGAACGCTGGCGCGCGGCAGGCGAATATCCCGCCGCAATGCTCCGCCTCGCCCGGCGGAACAGCCCATTCCATGTCACACAGCCTGTTGTAAACCGATCGGTTCGGGTCATCCTCTCTCAGCACGCCAGCGAGAGCGTAGATCGACGGGTCGTCGGCCATGGTCTGGGCGGCAACGCCGAGCCACTCAGGATTGAGGACACAGTCCCCATCGACGAACTGGACGATCTCCAATGCCGGGAGTTCGCGTGTCAGAGCCTCAAAGCCCTCGTTGCGAGCACGGGCGGCGCTCAGTGGACGGCGGTCGTCGAGCTCATGGACGCGTGTCAGGCGGTCTCGAGCGAGTTCGACGCTGCCATCGGTGGACGCCGAGTCTACATAGAGCGCTGGCACGCCACCCGCGCCGATGGCGTCCAGGCAGCGCCCGAGGCGGTCACCCTCGTTGCGTCCGATTACGACGACGCCGACGCTAGGTTTCCGGTCGCGGCTCATGTGGCGGATCTCCTCGGAGGCGTGATGAGCGGGCCTCGGAGGCGCATCTTAAGGACGCGTCGGGCGCCCGATCGGAAGACGGCTCGGGCGGTCAGGAGCACGAGTTCGCCGAGATCGGTCGCCAGCGCCCACGCCCAGCCGTGGTGCTTGCAGAGGTAATAGAACCTGCTGCGGAAGTAGTGCTCTGCGATGCAGCCGGAGTAGTGTTCGTCCCGCCGGTCTCTGGAGCTGTCCCCCTGTGCGTGCTGGGCGCGCGACTCCCCGACGGCCCAAACCTGATGGCCGGCGGCGCGGGCACGCTTGCAGAGATCGGTTTCCTCGAAGTAGAGGAAGAACCGCGGATCGAACCCGCCGAGTTCCTCGAAGACGCTGCGTCTGACCATCAGCGCCGCGCCGCTGACCCATGTGGTCTCAAACGGCGGCTCGTTCGGGGCGACGACCCGCTCGTGGTGATTTCGCGCGGGCGCGCCGATCGCGGCGCGGAGGATTCGTCCGGGCGTCGGGACGCGCCCGGCGTGCTGATACTTGCCATCGGCGCTGTGGATGGCAGGGCCCGCGATCGCCGCGGCGGGGTGGGTGTCCATGTGATCGGCGAGGCGTTTGATCGCCGACGCGGTCATCAGCGCGTCGGGGTTGAGAAACAGAATGAGCGGCGCGTCTGCCATCGAAGCGCCCAGGTTGCATCCCCTCCCGAAGCCGACGTTGTCGCCACAGTGGACGATCCGGGCCCAGGAGCCGGCCTCGGCGAGCAGCTCGCGCGTTCGATCCGTGCTGTTGTTGTCGACGATGATGATCTCGGCGTCGCCTGCGTCCTGGACATTCCGGAGCGACCGGAGGGCATCGCCGATTGATCTCTCGGATTGATACGTTACGACGACGATGGCAACGCGGGGTGTCACGCGGCACTCCCCTGTGGCGCCGGAGGCGTGCGGCGGCGGATAGGCTGGGGCGTGGGATTGGTCATGGCTCCACCAAGCGCACCCATCGCGAGCACCCAGAGCGGATTGAGCATCGCGTTGAGGAGGCTGTCGAGAGCGAACATCAGCGTGACCATTCCCAGTGCCAGGTACGGCGCGGCCTGCGCAGAGAAGAGCCGCCGCGCTGGGATGCGAGTCAACAAGAGCAACGCCGGCGTCAGCATGATGATCGTGACAGCCCCCAAGCCGGCCAGTCCACGCTGGCCGAGCGTGATAATCCAGAATCCGTCAGTGACCGCTGCCTTGGCGCCGCTGGCGTTGGCGGCGCGCGATCGTCCCCAGCCTCCCCAGCCGAAAATCGGGCGTTCGAGCGCCCGCTCGGCGAGAATGTTCTCGGCGTCGAATCTGCTCTGTAATGAGGACGATCGAGCGGGGGCAACGGCTGCAACGGCATTTACGAGATGCTCCCCGTGCCACACGCCGGTCGTCCGCGCGCTCATGTAGAGGGGCGCGATCGCAAGTATCGCCAGCAATGGCAGCCGGAGCCGCGCCGCTCGGCAGGCCAGGAGCACCGTGAGAAACACGGCCAATAGAACGATCGCTCCCGCACTCTTGCAGAGGACCGTCGTGACGAGCAGCGCGATTGCCGGAAGAGCCAGGGGCACGCCGAATATCTGCCGTTCGGCACGGGTCGCCCACATCCATGTGGCGAGCAAGGCCGCGGCGGCCATGAAGAGCGCGACCGCGAGGCCATGCTCCATGAACACCATGGGCCGCCATCCGCCGAATCGGCGAGTCTGGATGAACGCGTGCTGATGGTATCCATAGACATAGTGATGCAGGTTCGGACTCATCCGGATCTCCCAGAGGCAGAACGGGAGATAGATGAGCCCGCCGATTACGATGGTTAGGGCCAGGTCGCGGATCCCCGGAGCGTCGCCCAGATAGGCCCGCCCCAATAGCCAGGGCACGCCCCAAGTGATGGTTTGGTGGAGCACCGCGGACGCGCTGTCCCAGATGCCGAGGTTGTTTGAGAGGCTTGATGCCAGTGGGATCACACACCAAACGGCCATCGGGGCGTCGATCCACCGCGGGCGGAAGTTCGCGAGTCGCGAGGGCTCGATCAGGAGCACGCCGAGCAACGCGGAAGAGACAACGACCAGGTGCTTGGAGATATCGGGCATTGCCGCCACGGAGATGCTCGCCACGGGAAGAAACAACCATCCGAGGAGGATGGCCGCGAGCATTCCCCGGCGGGCACCGAGCAGAACCACCAGCACGGGACCGGCGGCGAGCCAGCCAATGATCGCGATTGGTACGAGCGGGTTCAGCAAGCACAAACTCCGTGGTCGCTTGTCACCATCGGCCGATTACCGGCGAATCTCTGAGCGTACCCGGACGATGACGAAGAGCGCGAGCAGGCCCGCGATGGTCGCGCCAGCGGCGATTCTGAGGGAGATCTGCGTGGGAGATGCCGCGAGGTTCGTGGCGATCGCCCGGTCAACCGCCCAGGCACCGCCCGCGAGGCTGCCGGCGGCGAAGGTGAACAGTAGGTCGTCGCGGATCAGCCAGACGCCGCTGCGGGCCAGCACGACAACGTTGGCGATATGCCCGCTCAGTGCGCCGAGAGCGGTGCCTAGGATGAATCCTCCCAATGCGAGTGTGGGCGTTGCTCCCAGCCAATAGCCAACGAGAGCGAACACAATCGTACAGATGACACGGATCAGGCTGCTGAAGGCGAGGGCGCGGGTTCTTCCCATCGCCAGCAGCACCTTGTTGGCCGAGTCGTTGAGCATCAGGATCCAAGTGGTGCTGCATGTGAGCGGGGCGATCCACGCCGCGTCGTGGTACTCCGGCTTGTAGAGCAGCTCGAAGAACAGCGGCGAGGCGACGACGACGCACACGACCGCGAGCATCCCCGCCAGGAGGACCGGGCGGCGCATGCGCCAGACTCGCCCCGGGAGGTCGCCGCTCTGCTGGCGGACGGCCTCGCTGAGCGCGGGGAAGAGGACCGTGCCGATAAGGATTGACGAGAGTTCCAGGGGGATGTAGCTGACGGTTAGCGCGATCCCGTAGACGCCCAGAACCGAGAGCGTGTCCAGCTTTCCCAGCATGAGGCGATCGGCCTGCTGGCCAAAGAACGCGATCGCCGTGCCGATGAAGACCCAGACGCCGAAACGAGCCAGGGCCCGAGCGGCGGACTTGTCCCAGGTGAACCGATTGCGGACGCCGGGGAGATAGAGGTGGCTGAAGACCGTAAAGAACAGTGCGCCGACGAGAGACCCGGCGACTAGGGCCCACTCGTTGGCCAGCACGAGCATCGCGAAGGCGATCATCGTGCCGCGGGTGACAATGGCCCTGACCAGATCGAGGATCGCCCTGTGCTTCTCGCTGAGTGTCCGGTTGAGCGTGAAGTAGCTTGTGGAGTTGAAGCCGGCGATCAGCGCCGTGACGCCGATCGCTGGCAGGATGGCGACGAGAGCCGGCTCCTCGTAGAAGATTGCGATGGGCCCGGCGATGACCAGCGTTGCGAGGGCGAGGACCACGCCGCGGATGACCTGCATGGTCCAGGCCGTGTTGAGGAACGCGTCGTCGTCGCGTTCGTTCTGCACGATCGCCGGCCCGATGCCGACCTCGCTGAACATGTTGAGCCCGCGCATGACGGACTCGGCGAGGGCGACGATGCCGAACGCCGCGGGGGTGAGGAGCCAGGCGAGGACGACATTGGTGGCCAGGCGAACGAGCTTTGCGGTGGCCCAGACGCCGAATCGCCACGAGGAGGCGGTTAGCGCCTTTGTTCGGAGTGGTCGGGAATCGACCTCGCCGGCGCTGCTGTCGGCGGTCGAGATGGTGTTTTCTGGAGGGCTCATCTCGCCTCCAGCACTCGCCGGTACTGTTCGACCGCGAATCGGGACATCGCCTCGATGCTGAACTCGTCGATGGCGCGCCTGCGTGCCGCGGCCCCGAGCCGTTCGGCTCGATCAGAATCGCAGACCACGGATCGAAGCGCATTAGTCAGCGCTTCCTCGTCTTGGCTGGGGATGAGAACTCCGGTCACGCCGTCCTCGATCGCGAGGCCCGCCATCATCCGCTCCAGCAACGCGAGGCTGAGCCCCTCGGTGTGGCAGGTCTGCACCCCGATGTCCGCCTTGCGTAGGTATGGACTCGGGGCCGGCGCCCAGCCGGGCGAATCGAACACGTCCAGCAGGTCGAGACACGCGATGAGTTCCATGGTCTGGTCATACCGTCCGTGGTCCGGCCGCTTCGTTCACGCGGCTTGCTCCGTGCTTGGGACCGCGCCGAACCGCTCGAGAAATGCGCGAAACTCACGGAGATACCCGTCGGTGCGCGGCCGCAGTGATCCGAAGAGTTGCGACTCCAATCGAGTCAGCTCATCGCGAAGGACATTCTCACAAGTCGAATCGGTCTCGCGAAAGTCGATCGGACGCTCGTCCACGACGAGCACCGAGCTCTCGGCGGACCGCATCAGCGTGGTAATCTCCTCCAGGCGGTCGGGGCAAGGGCCGAGGCTCTCGAGGTACCAGAGGTAGTGGAGCCGCCACGCGACGCTGAACGGCTTGCGTGATCGGAATCGCAGGTGGGTGCTGCACAGGTTCTTGACGTGGCAGCACGCCGTCCCGTCAATCGTGCGGACCAGTGACCGCTGTGGCGTTTGCAACTGAATCCAGGCATATGGATCGAGCATCGTCGGGCGGCCTCTGATCGACACAACCTTGTGGAAGCAGTCGACCGGACGCCAGTTAGCCCGCAGCCACTGCACGTCGATGCCCAAGCACCAGGTGCCGATCTGATTGTCCTCCTCGGTCAGGCCATCAAAGAAAGTATGCTCCAGCCCTGTGAAACGCAGGTCTCGGTCTCGCAGCGCTCGCACGATCTCCTGGAAGTATCGCGGGACAATGGGGTACAGGTCGAAGTCGTGCAGGACCGCATAGCGCGTCCGGCACTGCTCGAGCGCCGTCACGGTGTTCATCGAGTTGAAGAACGTCGAGACATTGACCCGCTCGACCAGCCTTCCCGGGCGCTCGGGATAGAAATGAAACTCGAGCGGCAGTCCAGGGAACTGCGCGCCGACCGACGCGATCAGCCCCTCGCCCCCGGGCTTAGGCGTGCGGTCGAACACGACGATGATCCGATGCAGTCCATCCAGATCGCACCGCTCGATGAACCGCAGGTTTACCGCCAGCAGGTGGTGCAGGTCCCATGGCGTTCCCAGCACGATGCTCCACCCCGCCTCGGGCTTACGGAGCGGCGTGAACCGCAGCATCCGACCGAGAACGAGCTTGACGGCCTCGCGGGCGAAGCGGTGCCGCAGATACCGATGCCAGCCGTGCTTCTGGCGCCAGACGCCCGGGTTCTTGTCCTTCTTCGCGATCATATTCCCGTCACCGCCAAGGCGCATCGTTCGAATGACAGCGGCATCCCAAAATCGGGCTTCTCCCGCTCTCCGACCACCCAGCGATACACTTCGCCCACCATCGACGCCTTCGTATCCCAGGTAAAGAGGGTTCGGGCTCTATGCATCGCGGCCTCGCTCATGGGCTCGATCTGTGCCGGATTGTTCGCGAGCCGCGTCAGGGATTCTCGGACGCGGGCGACGACCTGCTCGCGCGATCCCATGGGCAGGGCAAACCCGCATCTCTCATCCACGAGCTCACCCGGCCCACCATAGTCCAGCACCAATGGCACCACCCCCATCGCCATGGCCTCCAGCACGACCGCGCCGCCAAACTCTCGCACGCTGGGAAACCCAAGGACGTGTGCGCGTGCCAAGTGTCCCTGAAGATCGGCGTGCTCGACCCAGCCGACAAGTCGCACGCCGGAGGCGATCCCTTCTCGGGCGACCATTGCCTCCAGCCGCCCCCGCTCGGGGCCGTCGCCGATGATGTCGATCTTGATGCGTCCCTCGCGGATCAGTAGCGAGGCTCCCTCGATGAGCATGTCGCAGCCCTTATAAGGGACCAGCCGCCCGACAAATGAGACACGGATCGGATCCTCCTGGGCGAGGGGCTGGCGCTGCGGCGGCGTGCCGAACCGCGCCGGGTCGATTGCGTTCTCGGGGATATACACGCACCGGTCATGGACCTTGGCATCCATCTGCTCGAAGGTCGCCCGAGACCCGATAATCAGCGCCGACGCGTGCCGGCGCATCGATCGGTATCCGGGCACGAGCTCGTACGCCTGGCGCACATAGCTGAGCCATTCGCGCTCGCGCCGGCGCTCACGATCGAAGCCCTTTGGCCAAGGCAATCCGCCATTGAGCGGTCCGACCACAAATGGCACGCCGGCCTTGGCGCAGCGAGCGGCGAGCGTGCTGGGCACCGTGGGGCTCAGCGGTGTCAGGCGATGGACCACGTCGTAATCGCCCTGACGAACGCGTGGCCCGAACTCCTTCCAAATACGCGATTCGAACGCCCGATACGGGATCCACCGCATGGCCATTGAGGTCGTCCAGCCGGTGCCGTCGCCTCGGCGGATGAGCTTCTCGAACCGGTGGATCGGGCGAGCGATCCACTCGTTGTCGATGGTCGTGAACGACTCGGGATCGACGCCAGCGCGAAGGAGGGCCTCTCGGTTTCGCGGGTGCGTGACCAAATGGGCATCGTGCTGGCGCGCAATCGCACGGGCGTGGGAGTATCCCTCCAGCGGCACGCTGACCCACTCGGGGTTTGCAGACTCGGCGATGATCAAGACGCGCATGGCTGTTCCCGTCGGTCTTTCTCGCTCGTCGGAGGCGTGACACCCAGTTCCGACGCGATGACCCGGGCGCTGACGTCGGATCCGAATCGTTCGACGATCGCCTCTCTCGCCGCCGAGCCGAGACGTGTCGCCAGCGATGGATCACGCGCGATGGTCAGAATCGCGTCGGCGAGTTGTCCGGGCTGTCTTGGCGCCACGAGCAACCCGTTGACGCGATGGTCGATCAGTTCCGGCACGCCGCCGACGCTCGTCGCAACAACCGGCAGCTCCATCGCCATCGCCTCCATCGTCGCGACGCCTATCGCCTCGTCGTGGCTGGCCAGCGCGAAGACGTGGGCTCGCTCGAGCGTTTCGCGCACCTCGCTCTCGCCCACCGCGCCGCGCAGTGTGACGATCTGATTCAGATCATGCTCGGTGATTTTCCGCTCGAGGTCCGATCGGGCCTGCCCTTCGCCCATGATCTCGAGCGAGCAGCTCACGCCGCGTCGGTTCAGAACAGCGACCGCGTCGATGAGATCCGCGTGACCCTTGCCCGGGTGCAGCCGCCCGCAGGTCACGACGCGCACCGTCTCGCCATCGCGAGCCGATTCATAGGGCGTCTGTCGCACGAACTGGTCCAGCTCCACGCCCATGGAGGCGACGTGCACCGTGGCGCTGTCGACACCCGGCAGGTCCCGCAAGACCTCCGATCGGAGTCGGCGGGTCACCGCGATCGCGAATCGGGCGTTCTGCCACTTCAGTGCTTGTGCTCCGCCGTAGTGTTCGAGCGGGCCATGCAGCGTCAGGCTGTATCCGATGCCCGAGAGTCGCGACGCGATGAGACAGATCCAGGCGACATCGCCGCAGGAGTGCGCGTGCAGGTGCTTGATACGATCGCGTCGCACCATCGCGCTCACCATCGCGCCGATCGGAATCAGCGCGGCAAACCGCGAGCGTTCGGCGAGCGATTGGCACTCGGCCCGCATCAACAGGCGAAGACAGGCCCACCATCCTCGCGGCCCGGAGAGCAACAGCCGCGCGGCGCCCGCGAGCGCAGCGCCGGGACGCACCGGGAGTATGTACCGGGTCTGGCTCTGGGCCCCACGCGACCAGTCGTGGCAGACCTCCGATGGCGGCGGGGGCGTCGTGCTGATCGGCTCCACCTGCAACCCAAGCCCTCGGAGGGCCTTGATCTCTCGCCAGTAAAAGGTGTGCGTCTGCGACGGGAAATGCGGCATGACGATCGCGATCCGCACTGCTTGTAAACCTCTCACCACGGTTCGGCCCGGTTCGCTCCGGCCGCGATCATGCGCTCGCCTCTACCCCTCGCTCGGGCACAAATGCCTCCTGGGTATCGACCGATCGGGGATCCTACCTGTCGGATTGGTCCTGATGATGGTAAACCCTGAGATCCTGGTCATCCCGGACATCGTCTCGCGAGCGGGAGCAGATGAACAGGGACATCCGAACAACCTCGCCCTTCGCCGCGTGATCGCGCTGACCGGGCCGCGGGCGTGCTGCGCGTGGGAGTTGCCGCCTTGGCGTCGGCCCCTGCGCGGGGCGGGCCGCTTGATTCCGCTGCCGCGGCGCCGCGGTCACGCCTGGTTGTTCAGAGATCCCAACAGGCGGTTTCGCAAGCCGAATAGGGAACGACCGATAGCCCGACATGGAGTTTGGGACTCTCTTTGGTAGGGGCCGTCGTCGGTGGCCGGTTGATGCGGGCTGGCAGGGATTGGCGGGGAATCCATTTCCGCCGATGCCAAGCAATCGCGACCATCCGAAAGACGCAACTGTCGATCAGGGCGACGAAATCTCGTATCCCGCCTCGATGAACGAGATCACGGCCTCTGCGGTGAGTGCCGAGTCCCACGAGCCCTTGGCCTGTCGTCGTGCGGCGGCCAGGAACTCAGACATGCCGCCCTCCATCTGAATCAACTCCATATAGTCGTCGATCGTGCGTCCGGGATCGACGAAGTCCAGGTTATCGGCGCGTACCGCGTCGGGCTCATCGGCGGTCACCCGCCAGTCGTCCAGGCCGAGGCCGGCGCCGTTGAGGCGGAATCCGCCCTGCGCGAGCCCCCCGCTCCGTTGGTACGCGTTGGCCGTGAAATCGACCTGCATGCGGGAGTAATCGGAGATGTCGACGAGCGTCCACGAGTCGTCCGGATCGGCCAGCACGTTCGAGTCAAAGACGACGTTTGAAAGCGTTCCGCCGATGATATCCAACCCGCCATCGAGCCAATCGAACGAGATGTTCTCCCTGATGACTATGTCCCGTTGCGGGCCGCGATAGAGCCGGATGCTGAAGGTCGTGCCGCCGAAGGACGTGTCAAGGAAGTAGTTATTCTCAACGAGACCGCCATCGACCCCGTTGAGCTCCATGCCGAAGGCCTGGGGGCCGCTGCTGAGCATGCGCCCATGTCGCATGAAGACATTACGACGAATTGTTGTGTTGCGAATGCTGGACTCGAGGCCCGCGCCATGGACGAACCCGTTGGCGTTTGCGAGAAAGAGATTGCCCTCCACGACCGGATCGATGATGCCTCCGGTATGGTTAGAACTCATGGTGCATCCGAAGCTCGACGCGCGTGCGAAGATATTATTGCGGACGACCGGGCGCACGAGCGGGTCGGCGTCGGTGCCCTTCATGTAGCAGTTGTGGTTGAAGATCGTCGGATCTGCGAGCCCGTCCTCTCGCCACCCGTTGTGGTCGAACACGTTGCCTTCGATGAGCAGGTCATCAATCCTCTCGGAGTAGATTCCCTGGGCGTGCCCGCCGAACGGCGCTGCGGAATCAATGATCACATTGCCTCGGACCGAAACGCGGCTGCCGCCCTGTAGATTCATGCCGTTGCGGAAGTCCTCGACCACGCAGTCCTCGATGAGGATGTGACTTGTCGTGTCCTGGTTGATCGACCGGAATCCGTCCAGGCTTGCTCCCGAATCAGCGGCCTTGAGATGAACGCCAATGACCGCGACATAGCTGTTCGCGCCCCCGAGATAGAGGCCTCCGAAATCTGGATGGCCGTGGATCAGGGGCCTGGGGCCCTCGCCGTAGCTGGTGATCACCCATGGTTCGGTCGGTCCCCTACCGCCATAGCAGGAGATGCCGCCTTGGAACTCATCGCCTCGCTTGAGGTAGATCCAGTCGGGAAACCGGCCTCGTGTCAACTCGCGAGCCCTAGCGAGCGTCTTAACCGGCATGGCCCTGGACCCTGGATTCGCGTCGTTCCCTCTGCTGGAACTGACGTAAATCCCGCGTGAGTCTGGCGAGGGAGTGAGGACAGTCCACTGGAAGCTGTCTGAATCGCCATCGCCATCGCCATCGCCATCGCCATCGCCATCATCGCCACCGCTGCCACCGCCATCGCCGCCATCGCTATCGCCATCGCCATCATCGCCACCGCCGCCATCATCGCCACCGCCGCCACCGCTGCCACCGCCGCCATCGCCGCCATCGCCACCGCCGCCATCACCGCCGCCGCCGATGGCATGCATGACGAGGCGGGGCTTGTACTTGGTCTTGCCGAACCCGCCGCCACGAACTCGTGTGACATCTTCGACGCTCGTCAGGACGAGTCGCGGCTTGGGATCCTCCGGTTGTGCGCTCAGAGCCGGGACCGCCAGTCCGGTAATGGTTACGAGCATCAGGGCCCGACGAACCGTCTTCGGAGAGTTGTTGTTCATAGCCAGAATCTTCGAATTGCTGCGCGGCGAGCCACGCAGATTGCCCGGTTTACGGCGTCGATCGTGGTCGCCGCGTCCGCCCCATCCACGCCGTCTTCCTGACCGGTGCAGTCGTTAGGGAACTCCCACCAGAGCACGACGAGCGGTCTGGTAACTGGAATCTGATACACTACTTACCGAGCGCCGGATCCTGAGTGAAAGGACCGATATTCTCATGCGAACAAAGCCGATACTCGGGGCCTGTGTCGGACTCCTGGCGTCCATTGGGGCGTGGGTGTCGGCAGGCCCGGTGGTGGTTTTCCCCGCCGAGCGCACCGCCGTGAGCTGTCAGGCGACCAGTTGCGTGCCGTTCCGGGTCGCGGAAATCTCGACGGCGGATCGTGTCTTCGAAGCCGAGTCAACGGATCCGGGCTTGTTCGAGGTCGTGCGTCGGGGCGAGGTGCTTGCTGGGCAGACATTGGGTTTTGTCAGGGTTCGGGGGAAGCATTCGGGGTCTGGTTGGTTGCGGATTGGAGAAAGCAAGATCGAGATCCACGTTTCGGATCCTATCGATGCGCCGGTGGAGCCGCGGATCGTGTCGCCGGTTGGTGCCGCGGCTGTTTGGGGAACCGTCGGGCTGAGCGTTGAGGTTGTCGATCGCCCGGGCGAGACGGTGCGGGAGATATCGGTCGCGTTGTCCGACGGTTCGCGCCTCTCGGCGGCATCTCAGAGCCCCACGTCGATGGGGCCTCATCGGCGCGTGTTCTTTTCGTTGGAGACCGATAACTTGCCAGATGGCGAGTTGGTGGCGTGGCCGGTTGCGACGAAGCCGGACGGCGACGCGGAGCGGGGGGCGGGTGTCGCGATGCGCGTGGTGCGACCCGCGGAGTTGATCCAGGGCGAGGGGGAGCAGGCGTACGACGTAGAACTTCCGGAGCGGTTTGGGCGCGGGAATCAGAGTACGGCGGTGGGAAGGAACCCGGAGGCGTCCGGCGGCGCGTACCGCAACAACGCCGGCGCTTATCCGCCATTGTGCTTCCCGATCAAAATCGAACGCGACGGCAGCTATCAGGTCATGCTCCGCGTGGCGGGGGATCTGGGCGGCGGCGCATTGCCGACGGTTGCGCTGTATGTCGACAACGAGGATTATCCGCGGATGAGCGCTCGCCTGGCGAGCGAGCGGTGGCATCGGTTGCCGCTGGGCGGGCCGATCCGGTTGGAGGCGGGAGAGCATGTGCTGACGGCGTTCTTCGTGAACGACTTCTACGTCCCGGGCCTGGCCGATCGGAACTTGCGGATCGACACGATCGAGGTCGCGCGTTTGCCGGATGGTGCGCTCGAGTTGCCGCAACTCGCCAAGACGGGCAACGGGCTGATGGACGCGCGCCGGGACGCGATGAGCATGGCGATGATGGCGGCGTCGATGGCGGGTGCCGAGAGCGAGGCGGATCAGATGGGCGTCGCGGGGGCGGCTCTGCGGGTGGCGTTCGATCGGGTGCTGGATGGATTGCCGATCGCGGGGCAGATGGAGATCAAGGGTCTGGTACACGCGGTGGGGGCTCTGGAAGCGGCTGATCCCGAGCGCGTTCCGCTCGTTTCGCTGCTGGTCAACGGCGAGAATGTGGCGAGCCAGCGGACGCTCGCGCCGCGGTTCTGGGTGGATGCGCCGATGTTCCGAGCGGGCGAGAACACGGTGCAGATGGTGGGCGAGATCGAGGGCGGCGCGCGGGCGGCGACGCCGATCCAGACGATGCACTACGACATCGATCCCGCGGCGATTGATCGCCCGGCGCGGCGGATGCACCGGTTCGGTCTTCGCGATGAGCGGTGGGGAGCGGACGCCAGGGAGCGATTGGCGCGCCGAGGTGGGGGCGCCGAGCAGGTCGCCTTCGCCTTCATGAGCACCGGCACGGGCACGCTGGAACTGCCGGCGGAACTGAGCGGGGCTCACGGCTGTTTCTGACCGCACGCGGCGAGGAGTACGAGGGCCCGCCGATCGTCCGCGTCGAGTTGATCCGCGGCGATGCGGTCGAGTCCATCGGCGAGTTTCCGATCGCCGGCGGGTGGCGGACCGAGCGTCTCGAGCAGATCGAGCTTCCCGAGGGACCGAAGAGCCTGCGCGTCTCGTTCATCAACGACCACTATCAGAAGGATGTCGGGGACCGGAATCTGCTCGTTCAGGACGTGATTCTGCGCGAGGTTGTCGAGCACGAGGACGCGTTCGCGCCGCTCGCGGAGGTCATCCATCCGCGCGACGGCGACACTGTGTATCTCAGTGACGCGATGGTCGCGACGATCCGAGATGACGCGGGCATCGAGCGGGCTGATCTGGTCGTGGATGGCACGCCGGTGGGCTCGCAGTCGCAGCGGAGCGGGCGGGATGGTTTGCTCGTGTTGCCCATCGCGGCGAGATCGTGGACGCCCGGCGAGCACACGGTCGCGGTGCGGGTGACGGATCAAGCGGGGAACATCGGCGAGTCCGCGCCCAGAACCATCCGTGTGCCCGAAGCGTTCCCGGAGACGCCGACGCGCCACGCCCGCGCGGTGCATGTGCTGGAGCGGTTCGGTTTCGGCCCCGATCAGCGCCAGCTCGCCCGGATTCTGGAGGTCGGCGAGCGGGCGTGGCTGACTGAACAGCTTGAGACGGCCGGCGATGATGCTGCCGAGCTTGCGGCGCTGGGGCCGGCGCTCGTACGGTTTCCAACGGCGAGCAACGCGTACGAGACGCCTCGGCGGGCGATCCACCACGCGATGAACACGCAGCGGCCGGCGCGGGTGCGGCTGGTGTTGTGGATCAACAACCACTTCTCGACCTGGGTCCGCAAGGTGCAGGGCGATCGCAAGTGGGCGGAGTATGTGCTCTACCACGAGCTTGGGGCGACGCGGTTCTCGCGTCTGCTCTCGGCGAGCTCGCAGAGCCCGGCGATGCTGGCGTATCTCGATCAGGATTCGTCGTACGCGGGCAGGATCAACGAGAACTACGCGCGGGAGATCATGGAACTGCACACGCTCGGCGTCGATCGCGGGTACACCCAGCACGATGTGACGAATCTCGCCCGGCTGCTCACGGGGTCGCTGGCAAACCTGGAGGGCAACCCCGCCGCGGGCGGGATCGCGCGCGAGTACAACTACCGCTTCGACCCGGCGCTCAATGACGGGGGCGAGATGGAGATTCTCGGGGCGCGTTTCGAGACGGTTTCCCGGGCCGACCGCTATGACCGGGTGTTGAGAGCGATCGAAATCCTCGCGGCCCATCCGAGCACGGCCGAGCACATCGCGACCAAGCTGGCGCAGCACTATGTCGGGCTGCCGGCGGACGAGGGGCTCGTGGTGGATCTCACACGCGTGTTTCACGAGACCGGCGGCGATCTGCGGGAAATGTTGCTGGCGATTCTGGATCACGAGGCGTTCTGGGACGCGATGGATGAGCCGCGGATGCGTCAGCCGCTGGAGTATGCCTTGCGGCTTTCGCGCATCAGCGAGGAGGGCGACAATCCGTGGCGCGTCGGGGATTTCCTCCAGCGGTGCGGCACGCAGTTGTTCGATCGTCCGACGCCCGACGGCTATCCCGAGGAGGACGAGGCGTACGCCGACAGCAACGCGATGATCCAGCGGTGGTCGCTGGCCAACGATCTGCGATGGGTGCTGGCGTCTCGGGTGCCGAATCCGGTGCGGTGGACGAATCCGGAGAAGGTTGAGAACTGGGATCAGCTCGTGGTGGACTATCTGGCGATCGGCGTGACCGGCGAGGTGTTGGGGGAGCGATCGAACGAGGCGGCGCTGGAGTATGTCGCGGCCCTGGAGGGCAACAGCGGGGAGCGCGTGCTGGCGCTCGCGCCGTTCATCGCGCAGTTGCCGGAGGCGAATCTGAAGTAGCACGCCGGGCTCGGCGCGCGGGAGATGGGCCCATGCACCTGACACGAAGGTACTTCCTGAAGAGCAGCGGGGCGGTGGCGGCGTATCTCGGCGTCTCGCCGACGCTCGCGATGGGCTCGGCTGGCGTTACGACCCGCAGCGTCGCCGGCGGCAAGACCATCGTCGTGATATTCCTGCGCGGCGGGGCGGACGGGCTCAACCTGGTCGTGCCGCACGGGGATCCGCATTACAACAGCCTGCGCCAAGTCCTGCGCGTCGGTGCGCCGGGCGGTGGCGAGGGGAAGGCGATCGATCTTGACGGCACATTCGGCCTGCACCCGCGGTTGGCGTCGCTCAAGCCCTGGTTCGATTCGGGGCACGCGATCGCGGCTCACGCCGTGGGCTATGCGCACAACACGCGATCGCACTTCGAGGAGCAGGACGTCTGGGAGACGGGGATCATCGGCAACACGGTGGGCTCGGACGGCTGGCTGAACCGCCACCTGGCGACCAGCGAGGGGACGGGCCCGGTGCGGGCGGTCGCCGTGGGCGATGCGCTGCCGAGGATTCTGCACGGGCGGGCGCCGGCGTATGCGATCCGCGGGGTGAGCGACCTGACGCTGCCGGGAGAGGGCAAGAACCGCGAGCGGATGCTGGCGGCGCTGGAGCACGCGTATCGCGTGGAGCCGGGAGCGCATTCGGGTGATGCGCGACAGGTCGTGCATGAGGCGGGATCGACGACGCTCGCCGGGATCGAGCAGTTGGGGGCGATTGCGAGCGAGGATTACAAGCCCGATGCGAGCTACCCGCAGACCGAGCTCGCGCGGCGCTTGCAGCAGGTTGCGAGGCTCATCAAGGCGGATGTCGGGCTGGAGGTCGCCGAGGTTGACTTCGGCGGTTGGGACACGCACGCGAACCAGGGGCAGGGTGCCGGGGGCACGTTCGGCACGCTCGCTCAGACTCTGGGCGACGCCGTCAGTGCGTTCTGCCGGGATCTCGGGGCGAGACTTGATGACACGCTGGTGGTCACGCTGACGGACTTCGGACGGACCGCGGCGGAGAACGGCACGCGCGGCACGGACCACGGGTGGGCGAACTGCATGTTCCTGGTCGGCGGGGCGGTCCGGCGGGGGCCGGCGGCGGGCGAGGGGCGGAAGATCGTCGCCAACTGGCCGGGGCTTGCGCCCGATCAGCTCCACGAGGGGCGGGATCTGCTGCACACGACGGACTTCCGCGATGTGCTGGCGGAGCTGGTGACGAGCCATCTTGGCAACGACAACTTGCAGAAGTTGCTGCCGGGGCACGAGTTCAAGCGGGTCGGCCTGATCGCGTGATCGGTGGGCGAAGCGAGCCCACGCCCCGGCGGGCGCGGGCTCGCGCGAGGGAGATCGGTTCGATTGTTCAGTCTGATTCGAAGGCGAGGCCGACGCGTTCGCCCTGGGCGCGGATCGCCTTGAGCAGCGCGGACTCGAGTGTCTCGCCCTGAGCGCCCTTGACGCGCTCGGCGGCGACGTAGGCGTCCCTGGCCTTGGAGAGTTCCTGGATGCGGGTCTGGAGCTTCGCCCGCTCGGCCTGCTTCTGCTCGACGTAGGCCACTCGCTCATCGGGCTTGAGGTTCTTCATCTCCTCGGGCAGCTCATCCGCGTCGATTTCTTTCAGATCGACCTCGCCCTCCTTGAACGCGTCGACGAGGTCCCACATCGCGTTGCGGTAGAGCGCGCCAGCTTTGGCGGTTGCCCGCTGAGCCGCGGCGGGTGCGCTGGCGTCCTCGGCGCTCGCGTCGGCGGCTTCTTGACGCATCCGGCCCTCGGCGGCGTGGGCGCCGTAGGCGATGTAGGTCCGGTTCAGTTCGACGCCGAGGCTGATGAGCTGTTCGTCCTGGGGGGCGGCGATGGGGGCGAGATCGGCGTTGTGGTCGATGAAGGAGTACTCGCCGTCGCCGAGGCGTGCGCCGTCGGCCCAGCCGGAGTCGATGCCGGTCTGGCGGTCGCCGCAGTGGATGGTGTTGACGATGACGCCGCGGGCGATGGCCTCGGGGACGGCCTGGCGATAATCGACGCCGCCCTGGGTGAACGGCTCGTTGCCGGCGATGACGATCATCTTGAGGACATTACGGTCTTCGGACCAGGTCAGGCCCTTGGCGGCGGCCTCGATGACGGCCCCGCAGTACTCCTCGCCGCCGTTGGTGCGCAGGGCGAAGAGGGCCTGGGATACGGCGTCGAGGTCGCTGGTTAGCGGGAGGATCTGGCGGAGCTGGTTCTCCTGGAGGGATATCGACTGCTTGCCGTACTCATAAAGGGAGACCTCGAGGATTGGCGGCTGTCCGTCGCGCCGGCTGGTGGCGAGTTCATTGACGATGGCCCAGAGCTGGGTCTTGGCCTGCTCGATCAGGCCGTCCATGCTGCCGGAGGTGTCCAGCAGCAGGGCGAGCTGGACGAGGGGACGCTCGGCGTCGCGGTCGATCAGGAGCGGCTCGGTCGCGGGATTGGGCTCGGCCGGGGCAGTCTGGGCCGCGGCGAGCGGGACGAGGCCGGCAAGTGTGGTGAGGGCCAGCGTTCGGGTGAGGCGTGTCATGGGATGGCTCCTGGGTGATTCGATGTGCGATTCATCGGTTCAACGCAGAAGGTACGGAATGGTTTCGTTGCGGGGGGTAACGGGGATGTCACGGGTGGTTTTGTGGGCTCGATATCGGCTGCGCCGATCGCGGGCGGGATGCCCGCAACCCCGTTTCTCAGACCAGGGCGCGGCACTCGACGATCGCGGCTACATTTGGCTTGTCATGGATGTGCGGGTTGTGAGCATCGGGGCCTTGGCGACGCACCCCTTGTGGGGTGAGAGGTCGGCGGTGCGGACCGGGCACGCGACGTGCTCGCTGATTCGGAGTGGGGAGGCGTCGATCCTCGTGGATCCGGGCTTGCCGGGGCAGGTGATCGCCGCGAGGCTCGGCGAGCGGGCCGGGATCGAGCCTGACGCGATCACGCACGTCTTTCTGACGAGCTTCAAGCCGGAGACGACGCGCGGGCTGGCGGCGTTCGATCGGGCGACCTGGTGGATCCACGAGACCGAACGTGAGACCGTGGGCGTGGCGCTGGCGATGGAGGCTCGGCGGGCGAGCGAGAGCGGGGACCGCGAGCTTGGTGAGACGCTCGCCAAAGATGTCGCGCTCTTGCGGAACTGCGAGGCCGCGCCGGATGAGCTGACCGGCGGCGTGAGTCTCTTTCCGCTTCCCGGAGTCTCGCCCGGCATGTGCGGGCTCATTATTAGCGAGGCGCTGGGGACGACCGTGATCTGCGGCGACGCCCTGGCGACGGTCGAGCATCTGGACCAGGGCCAGGTGCTCACGCCCGCGGCGGATGTTGATCAGGCCCGTGAGAGCTTCGGAGAGGTCGTGGAGATCGCGGATTGGATCGTGCCGGGGCGGGATAATCTGGTGGCGAATCGCGGGCGGCGGGGGGCGTTCTAGCTCGCCGCGACTTGATCGTGATTGCGTTGAGCGGCTTCCATCATCGCCTTCGGCGATCGCGGGCGAGACGCCCGCCACCCCGGTATGAAGGTGAAGGGGCTTCTACACTCCCGCCGACATGAGCGACACGATTGCGACGACACGCCGGGGCGAGATCAAGAAATGGTCTCAGACGTTGATCCCGACCGCGCGCGAGGCCCCGGCGGATGCCGAGACGCCCAGCCACATCCTGCTCAGCCGGGCGGGGTTCATTCGGCGGACGGGCGCGGGGATGTACAGCTACCTGCCGCTGGCCTGGCGGAGCCTGATGAAGATCTCGCAGATCGTGCGCGAGGAGATGGAGGCGGCGGGGGCGAGCGAACTGCTGATGCCCGCGGTGATCCCGATCGAGCTGTACAAGGTGACCGGGCGCGACGAGGCGTATGGCGAGCTGCTCTTTCGCGTACACGATCGGCACGGGCGGGAGAACGCGCTGGGGCCGACGCACGAGGAGGTCATCACCGACATCTTCCAGCACGCGATCAACAGCTACAAGCAACTGCCGCTGACGGTGTACCAGATCCAGACGAAGTTTCGCGATGAGTTCCGTCCGAGGGCGGGGCTTCTGCGCTGCCGCGAGTTCATCATGAAGGACGCGTACTCGTTTCACCTGACCGTGGACGGGCCCGGCGGGCTGAACGAGACGTATGACGCGCAGTACGCGGCGTATGTGCGGGTCTTCGAGCGCCTGGGACTGGATTTCACGGTCGTGGACGCCGAGAGCGGGCCGATCGGGGGCTCGGCGAGCCATGAGTTCATGGTCAACGCCGAGAGCGGGGAGGACAAGATCCTGGTCTGCGACTCGTCGGGCTATGCGGCGAACGTCGAGAAGTGCGAGATCGGTGAGCGGGCGTGGAGCTTCGAGGGCGAGGCGCTGGGGGATCTGGCGAAGGTGCATACGCCGGGGATGGCGAGCATCGAGGACATCGGCAGGTTCATGAAGGTGAAGCCGGCGAACATGCTGAAGACGATGGTGTTCGATGCGGGCGAATCACTGGCGGACGAGCCGTCAGTGGCACCGGGCGGTGGGCAACGCTGGGTGGTCGCGGTGGTCCGCGGTAATCACGACGTCAACGAGAGCAAGGTTCGCGATGCGATCGGCGGGCCGGTGGCGTTGGCGGACGAGAAGGAGGCCAGGGCCGCGGGGTTCGCGATCGGGTATGTCGGGCCGGCGGTCGCTGTCGGGCGAGATGACGTGCTGCTGCTGGTCGATCCCGACGCGGCGCAGAGTACGGACAGTGCCAAGGGCAAGGCGATGTTCTGGGCGGCGGGGGCGAATGAGGCCGATCACCACGTCAAGTTTTTCAACTGGCAGCGCGAGCTGGGGGGTCTGCTGGATAGTTCGGATCAGGACGCATCGGCTCGAAGAGTCGATCTACCAGGGGCATCGGCTCGGAGAGCCGATCTACCAGGGGCATCGGCTCGGAGAGCCGATCTACCCGCGCGTATCCGCGTGGCGGACATTCGCAACGCCAACGCGGGTGATCCGTCGCCGAGGGCCGAGGGGTCGATCCTTCGCGAGCAACGGGGGATCGAGGTCGGGCACATCTTCAAGCTGGGGTGCAAGTACTCCGACGCCGTGGGCTTCGGCGTGCTCGACCAGGACCAGCAGCGCCAGAGCGTGATCATGGGGTGCTACGGGCTGGGCGTGAGCCGGACGCTCGCCGCGTGCGTCGAGATGAGCCACGACGAGAACGGCATCATCTTCCCCGCGGCGATCGCTCCCTACCATGTGCTCATCACGCTGATGAAGCCCGACGACCCGGCCCAGCAGGAGGCCTGCGCGAGAGTCTCGGGCGAGCTGGCGGAACAGGGCATCGACGTGCTTATCGATGACAGGGAGGAGCGTCCGGGCGTCAAGTTCAAGGACGCCGACCTGATCGGCCTGCCCGTGCGTCTGACGATCGGCGACAAGGCCCTGGCGGAGGGTGCGGTCGAGTTCAAGCCGCGACGGTCGGCGGGCAAGGGCGAACTCGTCCCAATCGACAGGGTCGTCGCGCGCTGCGCCGACGTGCTCGGCGATTAGGTTCGATGGGCTTTGGGCGCGGCGTCGGTTGCGGGTTGTCGTGGAGAGTGTCGGATGAGCGAGACAGAGTTATCGCCGTTGGTCATCGGCTGGCGCGAGCGGGTCGCGATCAGGGACTGGGGCATCAAGCGGGTACGGGCCAAGATCGACACCGGCGCCAGGACCAGCGCCCTGCACGTCTCTCGCATCGAGGAGCTCGATGGCGGGCGGATCGGCTTCGAGGTCGTCGTTCGCGAGCGCCCCGAGCGCGTCACCCGCTGGGTCGAGGCCGATCTGGCGAGAGAATCGGTCGTTCGCCCGAGCAGCGGCAAACGCCAGCGCCGCCCGGTGGTCCAGACCACGATCGTCATCGGCCCGCTGGAGCTGGAGGCCGAGATCAGCCTCGTCTGCCGGCAGGGCATGCTCTGTCGTATGCTGATAGGAAGGAAGGCGATCGAGGGGAGAGCGGTCGTCGATCCGTCGCGGAGGTATGTGGTCTCGGCGAGTCCGGGAAGTCGCAAACGAAAAAAGAGGAATCCCGCATGAAGATCGGCATCCTGTCGAGGTCTCGCAGGTGCTACAGCACGCGCCGGCTGGTCCAGGCCGCCGAGCAGCGCGGGCACGCCGTCAAGGTGCTCAACACCCTGCGCTTCGCGATCGAGCTCGAAAAGAGCGAGCCCGATCTGTACTACCGCTCCAAGCGGCTGAGCGAGTACGACGCGGTCCTGCCGAGAATCGGCGCGTCGGTGACGTACTTCGGCACCGCCGTGGTGCGTCAGTTCGAGCAGATGGACGTGTTCACGCCCAACACGGCCAACGGCATCGTCAACTCGCGAGACAAACTGCGATCGCTCCAGATCCTCTCGCGACACGAGATCGGGATACCCCAGACGGCGTTCGTCCGAGATCGCAAGGACGTGCTGCCGGCGATCGAGCGCGTCGGGGGCGCGCCGATCGTCATCAAGCTGCTGGAGGGGACCCAGGGCGTGGGCGTGATTCTCGCCGAGTCGACGAAGGTCGCCGAGGCGATCATCGAGACGCTGCACAGCGCCCGCCAGAACGTGCTCGTGCAGAAGTTCGTCGCCGAGAGCAGGGGCAAGGACGTGCGGGCGCTGGTCGTGGGCGATCGCGTCGTCGCCGCGATGCGCCGTGTCGCGCAGGGCAACGAGTTCCGCAGCAACGTCCATCGCGGGGGCAAGGCCGAGCTGATCGATCTCGAACCGGCCTACGAGGCCGCGGCCGTCCGCGCGGCGCAGATCATGGGCCTGCGCGTCGCGGGCGTGGACATGCTCGAATCCAACGACGGCCCGCAGATCATGGAGGTGAACTCCTCGCCGGGTCTGGAGGGGATCGAGGGCGCGACACAGCTCGATGTCGCCGGCGCGATCATCGACTACATCGCGGCCCAGGTCAACTTCCCCGAGATCGACATCCGCCAGCGTTTGACGGTCAGCACCGGCTACGGCGTCGCCGAGCTCATGGTCCCCGAGGGCTCCGAGCTCGTCGGCAAGTCCATCACCGAGTCGGGGCTGCGCGACAAGGACGTGGTCATCCTGACGCTCAATCGCGGCACCAGCGTGATTTCCAATCCCAAGGGCTCGCGGGTGATTGAGGCGGGCGACCGCATGCTCTGCTACGGCAAGCTGGAGTCGATGCGCGACCTCGTGCCCACCAAGCGCCGGCGCAGGACCAAGGTCAAGAAGCTCGATCGGGATCTGGTCGAAGCGATCGAGACGACTTGATGCCCGAGGCGGCAAAGAGCGTGGGGCAATGGGGTGATCGCACGATCGGGCCCGACGAGAGCGGCGAGGTCGAGGTCGTCATCTCCGAGAGCTTTGCGGGGGCCGACATCGCGATTCCCGTCTTCGTCTGGCGAGGCCCCGAGCCCGGGCCCAGCGTCTTTGTCACCGCTGCGGTGCATGGCGATGAGATCAACGGCACGGGGACGATCCGCCATGTGCTCACCGAGGAGCCGTTCAGGCTGCGCCGCGGCGCACTCGTGCTGGTCCCGGTCGTGAACCTTGCCGGCTTCGAGCGGCACTCACGCTACCTGCCCGACCGGCGCGATCTCAATCGCAGCTTTCCGGGCTCGAAGTCCGGCAGCCTGGCCAGCCGCATGGCGCGAACGATCATCGAGGAGATCGTGCTGCGATGCGATTACGGCATCGACCTGCACACCGCCGCAGTTCGGCGGACCAACTTTCCCAATGTTCGGGCCGATATGACCGACCCGGACCTCGCGGCCCTCGCCCGGGCGTTCGGCACCGAGCTCATCGTCAGCGGCAAGGGGCCGGTGGGTTCGCTGCGGCGCAGCGCCTGCAAGGCCGGCGTGCCGACGCTGATCCTCGAGGCCGGTGAGGTCTGGAAGGTCGAGCCCACCGTCGTCGAGTACGCGGTGCGCGGCATCCGCAACTGCCTGGTCCACCTTGGCATGGTCGAGGGCAAAATCGAGCGCCCGCCCTTCCAGGCCGAGACCGACACGAGCCGCTGGGTTCGCGCCCAGTACGGCGGGTTCCTGCGATTCCATGTCGCACCCGGCGAGATCGTCGACAAGGGCCAGCGGATCGCGACCAACACGAGCCTGACCGGGCGCGAGCAGAATGTCATCCTGGCGCCGCGCAACGGCATCGTGCTCGGCATGACCACGCTGCCGTCGGTCGCGCCGGGCGATCCGGTCTGCCACCTGGCGTATCCGAAGGCCGGCACGCTCCGGCGGGCCGTGCGCGCCCAGGAGGCGCTGTCGGACGGGAGTTTGCATGAGCGCATGCGGGACGATCTTGGTCGGAACGTGTTCCGTGGTGATAGAGAGGGAGAGACGTGAGTGACGAAACTGTTCTCGATTCGAGCGTTCCGACAGTGGAGTTGCCCGAGGCGATCCGCGAGCGTGACGCATCGACGTGCGCTCGGCTGATCTCCGAGATGCCGGCGGGCGACGCCGCGCACGTCCTGAGCGGACTGTCTGACAGCGAGCGTTCCGACCTGCTGGGGCTGCTCGATGCCGAGACCTCGGCCCAGGTGCTCGAGCACCTGCCGGAGCCGCAGGTGCTCGGCGCGGTCGAGAGCCTGTCACCGGCGATCGCTGCTCGGATCATCGAGGAGCTGCCCAGTGACGCGCAGGCCGATCTGATCGCGACGCTTGACGCCGAGGACGCCGAGGCCATTCTGACCGAGATCTCCGCCGAGGAGGCCGGCGAGATCCGGCGCATGGCGGCGTACGCCCCCGATACAGCCGGCGGGCTGATGGTCTCGGAGTTCCTGCGATTTCCACGGGATTGGACGGTCCGGCAGGTCATCGAGGATCTGGGCGAGCACGCCGAGGAGTACGCCGATTATGATATTCAGTACGCCTACGTCGTGGACGATCTCGGCGGGCTTGTGGGCGTGCTGCGGATGCGCGATCTGCTGCTCTCTCGCCGGGCCGACGCGATCGCGTCGCGGATGATCGAGGCGCCGATCTCGGTCGCCGACGAGATGCCGCTCGATGAGCTCGAGGCGCTGTTCGACGAGCACCGTTTCTTCGGGTTTCCCGTCGTGGATGAGCGCGGGCAACTCGTTGGGGTGGTCCATCGCACCGCGGTCGAGAACGCCCTGGCCGAGAGCGCCGAATCCGACTTCCGGCGCAGCCAGGGCATCATCGGCGGCGAGGAGCTTCGCTCGATGCCGCTGCGCGTCCGC
Source organism: Phycisphaerales bacterium (assembly GCA_029260315.1). Classification (GTDB taxonomy): domain Bacteria; phylum Planctomycetota; class Phycisphaerae; order Phycisphaerales; family UBA1924; genus S146-42. The sequence goes on from JAJDDM010000080.1 coordinate 68,693, forward strand.
TCGGGGCGGCGTCTGGCGTGGCTGAGCGTGAACATCGTGCTTAACGTCGTGGCGGCCAGCGTGATCGCGATGCACCAGGACACGCTGGAGGCGGTGATCGCCCTGGCGGTCTTCCTGCCGATCATCTCGGACATGAGCGGGTGCTCGGGGAATCAGGCGGTTGCGGTCAGCATGCGCGAGATGACACTCGGCGTCACCCGTCCGGGGGACTTCCTGCGGGTGCTTCGCAAGGAGCTGTCGGTCGGGGCGGTCAACGGGCTGGTGCTCGGGGCGCTGATCGGGACGCTCGCGCTCATTTGGAAGGGCAACATCGCGCTGGGCCTGGTAGTGGGGGCCGCGCTCATGGTCAACACGGTCGTCGCCGTTGGCATCGGCGGGTGCGTGCCGCTGGTGCTCAAGAAGTTCAAGAAGGATCCGGCCCTGGCCTCGGGGCCCATCCTGACCACTGTGACCGACATGTGCGGGTTCTTCCTGGTCCTGACGCTGGCGGCCCTTGCTCTTCCCTATCTGATCGGGGTGTGAGGATTCGTGCAGCCGCGGTGGCCCCTTGCCCGATCCAAAATTGTGTCCTAGGCTACACCTTGGATTGATTCGCCTGAAAGGAGCCACGATGAACCCGCCGTCCCCGCTGCGTTGCGTCGTCATGCTGGCCGCTCTGGTGCTCATGGGCTGCGGGCTGGGAGCCTGCGCGGATCGCCCCGCCGAGCCCGACGGACCGCCGACGGTCGTCTGCACGACCGGCATGGTCGCCGATGTGGCTCGCCAGGTCGCCGGCGAAAGGGCCGAAGTCATCACGCTGATGGGTGAGGGCGTCGATCCGCACCTGTACAAGCCGACCCGCGCCGACATCGACAAGATCATGAGCGCCGACCTGGTGCTCTACAACGGGCTCTCGCTCGAAGGCAAGTTCACGGACGTGTTCGTGCGGGCCGCGGGCGGGCGTCTGGTCGCGGCGGTGACCGAGTTGCTCAGCGAGGGCGAACTGCTCGAGCCCGAGCAGTTGCAGGGCTACTACGACCCGCACGTCTGGATGGACCCGATCGCCTGGGCCAGCGTCGTGACCGTCATCCGCGACAAGCTCATCGAGCTGGACCCCGCGGGCAAGGCCGAGTACGAGGCCAACGCCGAGGCTTATAGCCGGCGATTGAACGATCTGGACGAGTACATCCGCAGGTCGATCGACACCGTGAGCGAGGATCGACGGGTGCTCGTCACCGCCCACGACGCGTTCAACTACTTCGGCAGGCGGTACGGCTTCGAGGTCATCGGCATCCAGGGCCTGAGCACCGAGTCCGAGGCAGGCGTCCGCGACATCGAGCGGCTGGTCGGCCTGCTCGTCGAGCGCAACATCCCCGCGGTCTTCGTGGAGAGCACCGTCGCGCGGCGCAACGTCCAGGCGTTGGTCGATGGAGCGCGGGCGCGCGGGCACCAGGTCGTCATCGGCGGCAGCCTCTTCAGCGACGCCATGGGCAAGCCCGGCACCCACGAGGGCACCTACATCGGCATGATCGACCATAACGTCACCACCATCGTCCGCGCTCTGGGGGGCCAAGCGCCCGAGCGCGGCATGCTCGGTAGGCTGGGCTCATGAGAGTCGATAGCGGCGGGCAAGCCAATCGGACCAAGGCCCAGGATCGGGCCCGCAGCGTCCTCGACGCCCGCCCGGAGCACTCTGCCGACAGCCCGGTCTCCATCCACGCGATGACCGTCGCCTACCGCCGCAGGCCCGTCCTCTGGGACATCGACTTCGATGCCCCGGCACGCTCGCTGGTCGCCATCGTCGGGCCCAACGGCGCGGGCAAGAGCACGCTGATCAAGGCGTGTCTGGGCTTGGTGCCGATGGCGTCGGGGCGGGTGGAGTTTTGGGGCCAGCCGCTGCGCCAGGCGCGTGGGCGGATCGGGTATGTGCCGCAGCGCGAGAGCGTGGACTGGGAGTTTCCCGTCAGCGCTCTGGACGTCGTCTGCATGGGCCGGTATCGCAAGATCGGCTGGTTCCGACCCGTGTCGCGATCGCACAAGGAGGTCGCCCGCGCCTGTCTGGATCGCGTCGGCATGGGCGACTACGCCGATCGCCAGATCTCTCAACTCTCCGGGGGGCAGCAGCAGCGGGTCTTCCTGGCGCGGGCTCTGGCGCAGGAAGCCGATCTGTACATCATGGACGAGCCCTTCGCTGGCGTCGACGCCGCGACCGAGCGTGCGATCGTCGTCGTGCTGCGCGAGCTCCAGAGCCAGGGCAAGTCGGTCATCTGCGTCCACCACGATCTCGCGACCGTCGGCGAGTATTTCGACTCGGCGCTGCTGCTCAACATGCGCGTCGTCGCCGCCGGAGCGGTGGGGGAGGTCATGACCCAACAGAATCTCCACAAGACCTACGGCGGGCGTCTGACGCTGCTGAGCGAGGCGAGCGAGGCCGTCGCCAGGAGCGGTGTGTGACCGCTGCGCCGCCTCAGATCGGCCATGGACACGCGCCGTCGCTGGCCGCCGCCGGCGAGCCGCTGCCCGGCTGGGAAGAGATCGTCCAGACGCTGACATTTCAACGCGGCTTCAACACAACGACCGTGATGCTCGGGACGACTTTGCTCGGGATCGGCGCGGGGGTCATCGGCTGTTACGCCCTGCTCCGCAAGCGTTCGCTCATGGCCGACGCGTTGAGCCACGCGACGCTGCCCGGCATCGCTATGGCCTTCATGCTCTCGGCCGCGATCGGCATCGAGGGCAAGTCGATGCTCGTCCTGCTCATCGGGGCGGCGACCACCGGCGTGATCGGCGTCGTTACGATCCAGGCTATCCACAGGCACCCGCGCGTCCGCGAGGACGCCGCCATCGGCATCGTCCTCAGCGTCTTCTTCGGCGTCGGCATCGTGCTGCTCAGCATCGTCCAGACCATGAGCACCGGCAGCCAGGGCGGGCTCAGCAGGTTCATCTACGGGCAGACCGCCGCGATGCTCACCACCGACGCCCTGCTGATGAGTGCCATTACGCTTATCGCGATCGTCTCCGCGGTCCTGCTGCTCAAGGAGTTCGCGCTTGTCTCGTTCAACGAGGGCTTCGCCCGTGTGACCGGCTGGCCGGTGACGCTCATCGACCTGCTGATGATGTCGCTGATCGTCCTCGTGACCGTCGCCGGGCTCCAGGCGGTCGGGCTGATCCTCGTGGTCGCGATGCTCATCATTCCGCCCGCCGCCGCACGGTTCTGGACCGAGCGCCTGCGTTGGCTCGTCGTCATCGCCGCGATCATCGGCGGGCTCAGCGGCTACCTTGGCTCGGCGGTCTCGGCCCTACTGCCCCGCAAGCCCGCCGGGGCGGTCATCGTCTTGTGCGCCGGGGCGGTCTTTCTCATCAGCATGCTCCTCGCGCCCCGGCGCGGCGTACTCGCCCAGGCGTTCCATCGCGCCGCCCTGCGCTGGAAGATCGCCCGCGACCACATGCTTGAGCAGCTCTGCGAGCAGGCGGAAGATGCGACGATCCCCGCGTCCCAGGTCCGCGCCATGATGCGCCGGCGAGGCTGGAGTTCCCTGCGGACCGCCCTCTTCGGAAGCGTCCTCGCCCTCCAGGGCTGGGTCTCGCGCAAGCAAGGCGCATACGCGTTGACCGATCGCGGCAGGGATCGCGGGCAGCGCGTCTCCCGCAATCACTCGCTCTGGGAGCAGTACCTTGTCTCCTACGCCGACATCGCGCCCTCGCACGTCGATTGGTCAGTTGACAAGGTCGAGCATGTGCTCAGCGACGAACTCGTCGCCGAGCTCGAGCATGCCCTCGCCGTCCGCAATGGCGAGCCAGCGGGGGTGGCACCATGAACGCCGCGCTCCACAGATTCATCGAGCTTGACCTCCTCCCGATGCTCGCCGGGGCGATGGCGGCGCTCACCTGCGGCCTGCTGGGCAACTACCTCGTGCTCCGGCGGCTCAGCTTGATGGGCGACGCGATCAGCCACTCGGTCCTGCCGGGCCTTGTCATCGCCTTCATCGTTACCGGTACGCGCGATCCGGTGGTCATGCTCGTCGGCGCGGGCCTCAGCGGCGTCGCCACCGTCGTCATCGTCGAGCTCATCCGACGATTCGGCCGCGTCGATCCAGGCGCGGCGATGGGCGTTACCTTCAGCGTGCTCTTCGCCCTCGGCGTCTTCCTCATTGAGCAGGCCGCGCGCCAGGTCGATCTCGATGCCGACTGCGTCCTGCACGGCCAGCCCGAGCTCCTTGGCTGGACCGTGCCCGCGGACTTTGGCGAGCTTCTTTCACCCGTGACTCTCGGCGCGGTTCCCAGACAGATCTGGATCCTCTTCGCGATGCTTCTGATCACGCTGGCGTTCATCACGGCGCTGTTCAAGGAGCTGCGCATCGCCTCGTTCGATCCGCAACTCGCGACGACACAAGGCGTCCACGCAGGGCTCATGCATTATCTGCTCATGGTGCTCGTCGCCGCCGCCACGGTCGCCTCCTTCGAGGCTGTCGGCAGCATTCTCGTCATCGCGATGATTATCTGCCCGGCGGTCACGGCGCGACTCCTGACCGACCGCCTCGGGTCGCAACTCCTTGTCAGCGCCATCGCCGCTCTCATCGCAGCTCTAGGTGGATACTGGCTCGGCGCTCTCGGGCCCTCGCTGGTCGGCTCGGAGATCAGCCTGAGCGCGGCCGGCACGATGGCGGTGCTCGCCGGCGTGCTGTTCGGCGTCGCTTTGCTCGCCTCGCCCCGCCACGGCGTGATCACCCAGATCCGCCGCCAGAAGCACCTCGCATCGCGAGTGCTCGTCGAGGATTTGCTCGTGACCCTCCGGCGAGCCGAGAGATCGGGAGAGTCGAGTGTCTCGGTCGGGCGTCTGCGCCCCATCCTGCGGGGAGAGGCAACGCGCGCGGTCGAGCTGGGCGAACGCGAACGGCTCATCCGTCGCCGCGGGGATTCGGTCGAGCTCAGCGAGGACGGTCGGGCCCGCGCCGACGCCGTCCTCCACGTCCATCGCCAGTGGCAGAGCTACCTCATTGAGGAGGCCGGGTATCTTCCCGACCACGCCCACGAGGCCGCGGAGCGATTGGAGCACGTCGCCGACGCCAGCGCGATGAACCCCCCGGAAGCGTCCGGTAGCGCCCCGGATCGCTCTTAGCGGCAGCGGAATCGCCGTCGTGCGACGCGATCCAGTGGGATCGAGTCCCCCGTCGGCGTATGCTCGGGACGGAAGAGGAGAGGATGATGCAACGAGGACTGGCTGTTGTGAGTCTCGGGCTGGCTTCGGCGGCGCTCGCCCAACCGGTCGGCGTCCCCATCGATCCGGCGCTCTCCAGCGTGCGTGTCGAGCTGGTGACCGACCTGGGGCGAGACAGCGACACCTCTCCGCTTGGCGGCGACATCGAGATGCAGCTCGACAACTACACGTCGCCCGGCTTCCTGACCGTCCACGATTATCGGATCGACGTCCTCGAGCAGATCGACCTCGAGATCGACGTTTTCATCATCGGACGCGTGACCATCACTGCGTCCGGAGTCTCGGCGTCCTACGCGACTCCCGGCACACCCCTCGGACCGGTTGCGCTCGAAGGCGGCAACTTCGAGCTCCTCGCGATCCCGACCGTTCTGACCGGCATCCTCGAATACGAGGCGACCGGCCTGTTCTGCACCTTCTTCGAGGGGGCCGATCTGCCCTGCTCGGATACCATCGATCTGGCTGACGCCGGCGTCGTCGTGCTCGAGTCTCTCGCCGGGACCGTCACGAGCGACAACGGCGAGGTCACGGTTCAGTCCACCGCGTCGGTGTCGCAAGACATCCAGGGATTCGCGACGGTAAACGCCGACGGCACCATCATCGGCAGTGCGCCCATCCCCGAGTGCGCGGCTGACCTCAACGCCGACGGTCAGATCGACGCCGATGATTTCTTCACGTTTCTTGATTTGTTCGTTGACGGCGACGATCGGGCCGATTTCGTCGATGACGATGTGCTCGACGCCCTGGATTTCTTCGCGTTTCTCGACGCCTTCGTCGCCAGGTGCTGAGGCAAACCGCCCGCTCTTCGCACCACGACCACCGAATCGGTGGATTCTCGGCGTCGATCGCGCGAAGGCTCTATGCTCTTGGTCCGACTCCACCGAATCCAGGGGACCTGATGAGCATACGCGAGTTCGTGGACCGCCATTTCCGCCACTTCAACGCGGCGGCCCTGCGCGACGCCGCCCGCGCGTACGCCCAGGCTATTGATGACGGGGCGCCGATGATGGTCACGCTCGCCGGTGCGATGAGTACCGCCGAGCTCGGGCGTTCGCTCGCCGAGATGATCCGCAAGGGCAAGGTCCACGCCATCACCTGTACCGGAGCGAACCTCGAGGAGGACCTGTTCAATCTCGTCGCCCACTCGCACTACAAGAAACTCGGCGATTACCGCAACATCTCCGTCGAGCAGGAGGTCGCGCTCCTGGAGAGCGGCTACAACCGGGTCACCGACACTTGCATCCCCGAAGAAGAGGCGTTCCGGCGCGTCGAGCGCCAGATCATCGAGCTCTGGAAGAAGGCCGCTGAGGAAGAAGCGTCACACCTCCCGCACTGGTATTTCTACGAGCTCATCAAGCGCGGCACACTCGAAGACAAGTACGAGATCGATCCCAAGGACTCCTGGCTGGTCGCGGCCGCCGACCGCGACCTGCCGCTGTTTGTCCCCGGCTGGGAAGACTCGACGATGGGCAACGTCCTCGCCGCGCGCGTGATTGGCGGCGCTGTTCCGTCCTCCGGCGTCGTGAAATCCGGGATCGAGGCGATGATCGCTCTCACCTCCTGGTATCGCGCGCAGGCCGACGCCCCCCGCGCACCCGGATTCTTCCAGATCGGCGGCGGGATCGCCGGCGACTTCCCGATCTGCGTCGTCCCCATGATCCGCCAGGACCTCCGCGTGGACAGCCCGCTCTGGTCTTATTTCTGCCAGATCAGCGACAGCACGCCGAGCTACGGCTCCTACAGCGGTGCCGTGCCCAATGAGAAGATCACCTGGGAGAAGCTCGCCGCCGACACCCCGCGGTTTGTCATCGAGTCGGACGCCACGATCGTCGCGCCCCTGATCTTCGCCTACGTCCTGGAGTCCTGATAATGGCTGTAGCGGCGCGGCTCGCGGCCGGCCCGCGAAACTCGGGTTCAGCTACAATCGAGCCGGCAAGCATCCTGCCGCCTTAGCTCAGCTGGTAGAGCAGCGGTTTTGTAAACCGCAGGTCGTCGGTTCGAGTCCGACAGGCGGCTTTGTCACTTATGGGCGCGAGGCCGGATGCAATGGCCCCAATGTGAATTCGCGGTAATCGCAAACCGCTAACATTGCCCCCATGGCCGGGCCCGAGCGTGACAATGTGGCAGTTCCGATGGGCTGGGCCGTGCGCGGCTCATTCGTGCTTGTGTACGCGAGCGTGCTGGGCTTCGCGCTGGGGGCGTTGGTGCTGATTGCCATCGCGAGCGTTGACCCAGAGGTGATCTTCAGAGTGGCTGAGAGCCGATCGCCAGACGGGCGGATCGAGAGCGTTGATCTCGATGTGGTGCGTCGGACGCAGGCGCGTGCCCTTGGGCTCGGGATCATCTACGCGGCAGTCGCTGTGTCATTGATCTTGCTTCGATCCCGACTCCGCCGAGGCGCCGCGGCCGGCCTGGTCTCGATCGGAGGTGAAACTCGGACCGCGTGGTCGCGGCTGAGGTTGTTTGCGATCGGCGAACGATCGGAGTTGGTGGGCGTTGCCGCGCTGACGGCGCTTGCAGCGGTGCTCGCCGCCGTCTACATGGGCCAGCCGATGCGCCTCGATGAGACGACGACATTCCTCACCTTCGGAACGCGCCCGGTCCTCTATGTCGTGGGCACCTACACGAGCACGAACAACCATGTGCTTCACTCGGCGCTCATGCGCGTCTCGGTCGTTTTCTTTGGCGAGGGGCAGAGCGCGATCAGGTTGCCGGCCCTCCTGGCCGGCGTGGCGATGGTCCCGCTCGCGTACGCGGTCGCCCGGCGCTACGCGGATCGCTCGATTGCGCTGCTGGCTGCGGCGTTGCTGGCCAGTTCGACGGTCTTGGTCGATCTGGCCACCAACGCGCGCGGGTATCCGCTGATGACCGATTTCTTCCTGGCGATGTTGCTCGTGGCTCCCGCGGCCGTGACGATCAACAGGGCCGCCTGGGTCTTGCTGGTCGTCCTTGCCGCCCTCGGGGCTTGGGTGGTCCCGGTCATGATCTTCCCGTTTACAATCGTGAGCGCTGTGATCGTTCTCGAGCGCCTCAGAACGCACGGCCTGCAAGGAGTTCGCACGTTCTTCATGTGCTGCGCCGCGGCGGTTGTCGCCACCGGCGTCCTCGTAAGCCTCCTCTATTCGCCAGTGATTCTGACGGCTGGTGTGCGTCCGTCGTCGGTCTCGCCGCTCCTGGAGGAGAACACGGCGAGTTCAACGACAGTTCTTGCGCAACGGCTCCTCGTGAAGCTCGGAGAGTTCTGGAGCATGGTCACGCTCGGTTGGCCTCGTTGGATGGCAATCGCGAGCTTGGGACTGATCTGCATCGGTGGTGTCGGGTCGATGCGCAAGTGGCCGCGCATGTTCACGTTGTTCGGTGCAACGCTGGTCCTGCCTCTTGTGGTCTCGGCCGTCACGCGGGTCTCGATCCCCTCTTGGTCCTGGTCGTTTCTCGTGCCGCTCTATTTTCTGTTTACGTCCGCCGGTGCCATAGTGCTCATCCGGGTGCTGACCCGAGCTTCTTTGCGGCGGACGCTCGCCGTCGCGGCCGTGATCTTGAATGTCACGCTTCTGCTCGCAAGCGACTATCCGCAGGACAATCCGGGCTATGTGGGCTTTCACGACGCTCCCCAAGCGAGCGAGTTCATCGCCTCCGGGAGCCATTCGGAGGCACGATTTATCGGACATATCGTGGACCTGCGCCCCATCTCGTACGAGCTGTACCGGCGTGGCGTGGCCTCGGAGTGCCCCAGATATGCCCCCGGAGACCGGGCGGAGGCCGTCTATGTCGTCGATTGCCTCGAGCATCCGGCCCCGGAGGAGAGCCGCCAGGCCCTCGAACGGGCGGGGTATCGGCGGACCGGATCGCGGTTATTGCCCCACTCACGGATCGATCGGTACGAACTCTCTGGACCCGATTGACGGTTGTGGTGAACCTGACCGAAGTATTCTCCAAGGGCCGCTGCTCTCGGGCGGACTCTTGGTATGCTCGTTAGTCCTGAGTGTTGGTGGGATGGCTTTGTAGTGTGAGAGCCGTATGGTGGGGATTGGCGAATCAGCCGTCGATCCGGGCGGACTCGTGGTCGTCGGAGCCGGCCCGGCCGGTCTGACGGCCGGGTATGCCTGGATGAAGCACGGGGGCAAGCCTCTTGTCCTGGAGGCGGCCTCCCAGGTGGGCGGTATCGCACGCACCGAGCGGTATCGGGGGTATCGATTCGATATCGGAGGCCACCGCTTTTTCACCAAGGTGGACGCCGTCCAGCGGCTCTGGGAGGAGATCCTCGGCGAGGAGTTTCTCCAGGTGCCCCGCCTGTCGCGGATCTTCTACCGGGACAAGTTTTACTATTACCCGCTCCAGGTGCGCAACGCCCTGACCAATCTGGGCTTGCGCGAGAGCGTCCACATCATGCTCAGCTACCTCAAGTGGAAGGTGAGGCCGAGCACGGAGGAGGACAACTTCGAGCAATGGGTCAGCAACCGCTTCGGCGGGCGGCTCTACTGGCACTTCTTCCGGACCTATACCGAGAAGGTGTGGGGCATCCCGTGCACACAGATCCGCGCGGATTGGGCGGCGCAGCGCATTAAGGATCTGTCGTTCCTCAAGGCGGCGTTCGGCGCGCTGGGCCTTTCCAAGTCAAACAAACCATCGACTCTCATCACGCAGTTTCACTATCCGAGGCTCGGGCCCGGCATGATGTGGGAGCGCTGCGAGGACCTGATCAACGCCGGCGGGGGCGAGGTGCGGCTTCGCACGCGCGTGCAACGAATCAACCTGGAAGGAAAGCGGGTCGCCTCGATCACCACTGTCGACGACGAGGGGCGCGAGGAGGAGATCCAGGCCGAGCACTACATCAGCAGCATGCCCGTGACCGAGCTGATCCAGCAGATGCGGCCCGCTCCTCCTGCGGAGGTATTGCGTGCCGCGGAGGGGCTCAAGTATCGGGATTTTCTCATCGTGGCGCTCATCACCGAGGACTCCGAGCCGTTCCCCGATAACTGGATCTACATCCACAGCCCGGACGTGAAGGTCGGGCGTATCCAGAACTTCCGGAGCTGGTCCAGGGACATGGTGCCGGACGATCAGCACACGAGCCTCGGGATGGAGTACTTCTGCCAGTGCGGCGACGGGCTCTGGGAGATGGACGACGCTGAACTCATCGACCTCGCCGGGACCGAACTCGATCGGCTCGGCCTCGGGCGCAAGGCGGCGGTCGTCGACGGCACGGTCGTGCGACAGAAGAAGGCGTATCCGGTCTACGACCCCGAGTACAAGGCGAATCTGGACGTGCTCAGCGGGTATCTCAAGACGCTGGAGAATCTGCAGACCGTCGGCCGCAACGGCATGCACCGGTACAACAACCAGGACCACTCGATGTTGACGGCCCTGCTCGCGGTGCGCAACTGCCTCGGCGAGGAGCACGATCTCTGGGAGGTCAACACCGAGCGGTCGTATCACGAGGACTTCATGACCAAGGGTCGTGAAGCCGAAGGGGGACTGCCGCCCTCGGACAGATCACCGGGGAAACAAGCGTGCGTCAACGCCTGAGATTCTGCCTGGTGACCACGTTCTATCCGCCGTATAACTTCGGCGGCGACGGCATCTACGCCCACCGCCTCGCCAATGCGCTGGCGGCTCAGGATCATCACGTCACGGTGCTGCACAGCCCCAGCGCCTATGAGATGGCTGCGGGGCGGCCAACCGACCCGTCGTACAACGACCATCCGAATGTCACGGTCCGGGGGATCCGCACGCCGCTGGGGCGGCTGGGGCTCCTGGCGGTGCATCAGACGGGGCGTCCGTGTTTCCAGGGGGGAGCGCTCAAGGAGCATCTCGATCGCGGCGAGTTCGACGTGATCCACTACAACAACGTGTCCATGCTGGGCGGGCCGCATGTGTTTCGCTACGGGTCCGGGCTGAAGCTGTGCACGTTGATCGAGCACTGGCTGGTCTGCCCGATGCACGTTTTGTGGCGGATGGACCGCGAGGTATGCACACGTCCCACATGCCTGCGCTGCACGCTGCACGGGCGTCGCCCGCCTCAGGTGTGGCGTCACACCGGGTTGCTGCGGCGGGCCTCGCGGTCGATCGATGCGTTCATCGGGCCGAGTCTTTTCACCATGAACAAGCATCGTGAGCGAGGCCTGCGGGGCACGATGATCCAGCTTCCGCTGTTTCATCGGGAGGGCGAGGCGGAGCCCGTCGAGGCGTCCGCGGTCAACGGCGGGCGTCCATACTTCCTGTTCGTCGGGCGTCTGGAGAAGATCAAGGGCGTGCAGACGATCATCCCGACGTTTCGGGAGCTGGAAGATGTCGATCTTGTCATCGCGGGCGCCGGCACATACGAGCGAGAGCTCCGGGCGATGGCGGACGGGGCTGAGAATATCCGGTTCATCGGGCGGGCCGATCATCGGCAGCTCGCGTCGTTGTACCGCGGGGCGCTGGCGACGATCGTGCCTTCGCTGTGTTACGAAACGTTCGGGATCATCGTGGCCGAGTCTTTCGCGGCAGGGACGCCGGTGATCGTGCGGGGGCACAGCTCGCTGCGCGAGATCGTCGAGCGGTACGGCGGCGGCTTTACGTTCGAGACCGATGACGAGCTGCGCTCGGCGATCGAGCGCGTGCGGACGGATCGCCCGCTGAGTGAGCGGCTCGGTCGCGAGGGTCGGGCGACGTTTGAGAACGAGTTCGGGGAGGCGCCGTTCCTGCGGGGTTATCTGGGCGTGGTTGAGGGGATGCTGGCTCTGAAGTGTGAGGGGCGAGCCATAAGAGACGAGGCCGCAACGGCCAGTGAGCCTCTCATCGGGGGGCGGCCGGTTCTGTTTGCGTGAGTCCGTTATGCACACGTTGATCACAGGCGGGGCAGGGTTCGTGGGTTCGCACCTTGCGGATGCTCTGTTGGCGGCGGGAGATCGGGTGACCATCCTCGACGATCTCTCGACGGGTCGGCGGGAGAATCTCAAGGGGGCGCTCTCGACCGAACGCTGCCGCCTTGTCGTGGGGACGGTTCGGGATGAGGAGGTCCTGGAGCCGCTGGTCGGCGCGTGCGATCGGGTCTTCCACCTGGCGGCGGCGGTGGGTGTGTCGCTGATCGTCGATCGGCCCGTCCATACGGTCGAGACCAACGTCTACGGCAGCGAGGTCGTGCTGCGGGCTGCGATGAGGCACGCCAAGCCGATGCTGCTCGCCTCGAGCAGCGAGATCTACGGCAAGAGCACGAGTATCCCGTTCTGCGAGGACGACGACGTGCTGTATGGCAACACGACGCTGTCGCGTTGGAGCTACGCGGTGAGCAAGTCCACCAGCGAGTTTCTCGCGTTGGCGCACTATCGGACGAGCGGGCTGGCGGTCGTGATTGCCCGCCTGTTCAATACGGTGGGGCCGAGGCAGAGCGGGACGTATGGGATGGTGGTGCCGCGGTTTGTCGAGTCCGCGTTGCGCGATGAGCCGCTGCGTGTGTTCGGCGATGGCGAGCAGGTGCGGTGCTTTGCCGACGTCGCGGATGTCGTGCGGGCGTTGATCGGGCTGATGGATGAGCCCGCGGCGTTCGGGCGGGTGTTCAATGTCGGGGCGGACGTGCCGATCTCCATCGAGCAGCTCGCACGGCGCGTGATCGCGTTGACCGGCAGCGGCAGCGAGATCGAGCGCGTGCCCTATGACGAGGCGTACGCGCCGGGCTTTGAGGACATGCGCGTCCGTCAGCCGTCGCTCGAGAGGATCCGGGAGGCGATCGGCTATGAGCCGTCGCTGACGCTCGATGACACGCTGCGACGGATCGTCGCGTGGAAGCGAGACGCGACCGCTTCGGTCTCCGAGCCGCCCGAGAGCCCACCGATGGCCGACGAGCAGCCGGCAGAGGCGTCAAAGCGGGCCCCGACACTCTCGGTGGTCGTGCCGGTGTACAACTCGCACCGCGAGCTCAAGCGGTGTCTGGGCGGTCTGGCGGCTTCGACCTACGACGATTTCGACGTGCTGGTGGTGGACGATGGTTCGATAGATCCCGTCGCGCCGCTGGTTGAAAAATACGGTTTTCGTTGTCTGCGGATCGCCGGGCCCAAGGGCCCGGGGCGGGCCCGCAATCATGGGGTGCGTGAAGTCCGTGGCGAATCGGTCGTGTTCGTCGATGCGGATGTGTGCGTGCATCCGGACACGCTCGCGTTGATCGCCGAGACATTGGCGAACCACCCCGAGTGTGCCGCCGTGGTGGGAACGTACGACAATGCGCCCGAGGATCCCGGATTTGTGTCGCAGTACAAGAACCTCTTCCATCACTATATGCACCGGCGCTGGTCGGGGCCGATCAACACGTTCTGGGCCGGCTGCGGGGCGATCCGCCGGGAGGTGTTCCTCGAGCATGGAGGATTCGACGAGGAACGCTATCAGCGACCGAAGATCGAGGACATCGAGCTCGGGCTGCGGCTGGCCGCCGGCCGCCGTCGGGTCCTGCTCGATGAGCGCGTGCAGGGCACCCACCTGAAGCGATGGACGCTCTGGACCATGGTCAAGACAGACGTGTTCGATCGCGGCATCCCGTGGATGGAGTTGATGCTCGAGTCCGGACGGATCGAGGACACGCTGAACGTGAGCTGGCTTCAGCGGGCGAGCGTGGCGGCGGTGTATCTCATGCTGGTTTCGCTGCTGGCCGCGCCTTGGATTCCCGGGATGTGGCTGGTCGCGGTGGCGTTGGCGGTGGTGCTCTTGGCTTTGAACTTCGATCTCTATCGCTATCTGGCGCGATGCCGCGGCGTTGTCTTTGCGATCCGAGCCGTGCCCCTGCACTGGTTCTACTTTCTCTACTGCGGCGTCTCGGTGGTGGCGGCTGTGTTGATTCGGATGCGAGGGCGCGCGCAAAGCCAGCAGGCCCATGATGACGGCGGGCGCGTGCCCGTCTCCGGGGAGCCGCCGGCATGAGCCGGCCGGACCTGTCCATCGTGATCGCATCGTGCGCCGGCGAGCCGTTCATCGGTCGCTGCCTGCGATCGGTCGATGCGCAGCGCCACGTCGGCAACCTTGAATGCATCGTCGTCGATCGCGTGAGCGGCGAGGTTGCCGAGGGCATCGAACGCGAGTTTCCGTGGGTGACGCTGGTGCGCGGAGAGCCCGGCCAGAGCGTGCCCGACCTGCGCCGCGAGGGCGTCGTGCGGGCCCAGGCCGATTATGTGGCGGTCATCGAGGAGCACTGCGTCGCGGGGAAGGATTGGATCAGGACCATTCTCTCGTGCATCGAGGACAAGATCGCGGTCGTGGGCGGCGTCGTGCAGCACAACGACTACCGGCGTCTGATGGACTGGGCGGTCTACTTCACGGAGTACAACTCGTACATGCCGCCGGTCGAGCGCGGCGACACCTACGACGTCTGCGCCGCCAACTGCGTGTACCGGCGCGACCTCCTGCTGGAGAACCTGCCCGAGTCGGGAAGCGGGTATTGGGAGGCGGTGGTCAACGACAAGCTCCTGGAGGCGGGGCACAGCTTTCGCGCAGAACCAGAGCTGGTGGTGCACCACACCGGCCCGTTCGGGCTGCGCTACTACCTGGGCCAGCGGTTCTTGTTCAGCAGGGCGTTCGGCGGGGTGCGCCGGCGGGAGGTGCCCGCCTGGTATCGGGGCGCGTATCTCGTGCTCGCGCCGCTGTTCGTGCCGGTGCTCTGGCTGCGGACGGCGCGGCGGGTCATCGGCAAGCGCCAGCGCGCGGGCAAGTTCCTGATGGTCTCGCCCCACATGATTCCGATCCTGTGCGTGTATGTGTTTGGCGAGTGGGTGGGATATCTCGCCGGGCCCGGCGATAGCTTGTCGAGGATCGAGTAGATGGAGCGGCAAGCCGATCAGCCAGACTTGTCGGTGGTCGTCGGCCTGATCGCCGGCGGCGAGGAGCCGATCACGAACTGCCTGGAGGCTTTGCGAGCCAGCGCCAACGGGATCCATCTCGAGTGCCTGGTTCCCTATGACAGCAGGTTGCCCAATGTCGGGGAGTTGCGGCGGAAGTTTGCCTGGGCCGAGTTCATCGACGCGACCTCGGCGGTCGACGCCGAGCGGTTCGGCGCGTCCAGCCGCGAGCACCACGACGTGCTGCGCGCGATCGGGCTTCGGCGGGCACGGGGCAGGACTGTGGCGCTGCTGGAGGACCATTGTGCGCCGGCAGAGTCATGGTGCGAGGCGGTGCTCGAGGCGCACAAGGAACCGGCGGCGGCGGTCGGCGGGGCCGTCGAAAACGGCGTCGACAAGGTGCTGAACTGGGCGGTCTATTACTGCGATTTCGGGCGGTATCAGAACCCGGTGCCGACGGGGGAGGCGGAGTTTCTGAGCGATAGCAACGTGTCGTACAAGCGCGAGGCGCTGTTCTCGGTCGAGGACCAGTGGCGCGACGCGTTCCACGAGACGTCGGTCAACTGGGAGCTGGCGCGACGCGGGGCTCAGCTCAGGCTCCATCGGTCGATGGTTGTCTATCAGATCCGCAAGGGGCTGCGTTTGGGGGCGGCGCTTCGGGAGCGGTTCGTCTGGGGGCGGTCGTTCGCCGGCACGCGGGTCCGCGGGGCTTCGATCGCCCGGCGGCTCATCCTCGCGGCGCTGGCCTGGGTGCTGCCGCTGTTGCTGACGTGGCGGATCGTCGCCAACGGATGCAAGCGGCGGCGTCATCGGACCAAGCTGCTCGTCGCGTTGCCGATGATCTTGGTGCTCCAGACGGTGTGGGCGGCGGGCGAGTTCGTGGGCTATGTGACCGGCAGGGCCGGCGGGCCGAGGTGCCCGGCGGAGGGCAGCGCGTGAAGAGCGCCATCGCCATCCTGATGTATCACTCGCTGGACGCCAGCGGGTCGGTCGTGTCGGTGCCGCCGCGGGTCTTTGGCGAGCAGATGGCGACGCTGGCGAGCGCCGGGGTCGAGTGCGTGTCGTTGCGCGAGGCCATTGAGAAGCGCGAGTCGGGAGGCGAATGGCCCGCGCGCTGCGCGGTGGTGACGTTCGACGACGGGTACGCGAGCGTGCATGAGCACGCACTGCCTGTCCTGCGAGAGCATGGATTCGGGGCGACGGTCTTTGTGGTCTCCGGGCATGTGGGCGGGCGGAACGACTGGGCGCCCCCGCCGAGGCGTCTGGGCGAGCGGCCTCTGTTGTCGTGGGGCCAGATCGAGGAGCTGGCGGCGTCGGGTGTCGAGATCGGCGCTCACACCGTGACACATCCGGACCTGACAAGCCTGGCCGACGATGAGATCAAGGGGGAGATCGTTCGATCGAAGGACATGCTGGAGGCCGGGCTCGGGCGGTCGGTCGAGACCTTCGCATATCCGTACGGGCGAGAGAATCGCCGAGCGTCGGCGGTCGCCCGCCAGACGTTTCGGGCCGCGTGTACGACGTCGCTGCGTCGGGCCGGCGGCGAGGACCATTGGAGCCTGCCGCGGGTCGATATGTACTACGCGCTACGCTTCGTCGACCCGCGCCGGGTCGTCGAGGGTGGCGACGACTGGAGACTGGCGGTGCTGTCCTGGGGGAGAGCCATTGGGGGGTTGGTGCGATGAGACAATCACTTGCGCAGAAGGTCGGGCGTGTCGCCAAGTTCGCCAAGCTGAACTGGAAGAGCCTGGCGGTTCCGAGCGCCCCGAGCCCGCCGTTCCTGATTCTGTTCATCAACTCGATCTGCAACATGAAGTGCGAGCACTGCTTCTATTGGCGGCAGCTCAACCAGAAGGACGACCTGTCGTTCGAGGAGCTGGAAAAGCTGTCCAAGGAGCTTGGGCGGATCGAGAATCTGAATCTCTCGGGGGGCGAGCCGTTCATTCGTCCGGACTTCGGCAGGGTCTGCCGCCAGTTCATCCGCCAGAATGGCGTGAAGGAGATCTACGTCCCAACCAACGGCTACTTCCGGGAGCAGACGATCAAGCAGATCCGCGAGACGCTGAAGGAGGCGAGCCTGAAGCTGTTCGCGGTCGAGATCTCGCTCGACGGCATGCCGGAGTTCCACGACACGTTCCGGGTGACCAAGAACGCGTTCAGCAAGGCCATGGAGACCTACGACGCGCTGGCGGAGTTGCAGCAGGAGGATTCGAGGCTTCAGATCCACTCGATCTCGGTGGCGACGGCGACCAATACCGATGAGATCAAGCGCCTGACGACGTATCTCTACCAGCGGTGCCCGCAGATGTCGCACCACAACCTGGCGATCATCCGGGGCGATCGAAAGAACCCGACGCTGGGAGGCCCGGCACTGGTTGAGTATGAAGCGCTTTACGAGTACGTTCGGCGGCTCTGGTCGCCGCGGGAGAAGGGACGCTACGGGGGCATGGTCGAGCCCATGCTGCAGTGGGCGAAGGTCGAGACGGCGCGGAAGCAGACGCAGGTGGTCCCGTGCCGGGCGGGCGTGCTCAGCGCCGTGATCCACGCCAACGGTGACGTGGGCGTGTGCGAGCAGCACCAGCCTCTGGGCAACCTGCGCGAGCGGTCCTTTCGCGAGATCTGGTACTCGGACGAAGCCGAGCGGCTGCGCAAATCGATCCGGGCCAAGGAGTGCTACTGCACCAACGAGGTGTTCATGTGGCCGAGCATCACATATCAGCCGATGCAACTCACCCGGGCGATGGCGGCGGCACGCCCCTGGAAGCACGGAGAGCCGCTGGGGGACGATGAGCGTGTCGATTGGAACGCCAACGGCGACGCCAATGGCCAGGAGGAAAAGAGCATTCCGTTGACGGTGCTCCCAACTGACCGATAGACGGGCGAACCGATTGGCAGGCGGGCGGCCAGGAATTGCCCGGTGGTGATCGTGATCGTGATCGAGATCGAGGTATCCGCGTGACGAAGAACGAGACTGGGTCGGAGATCGGCGTTGGCGTGGTGGGTTGCGGGCGTGTGGCGCAGCAGCGTCACCTTCCTCTGCTCGGCGAGTTGGGCGGGGCGAGGCTGGTCGCGGTCTCCGATACCGACGCCGGCACGCGAGACAAGCTCGCCGGGCAGTACGGCCTGAAGGGCGTGTACGAGGATTATCGGGACCTGATCAGCGACGACGCCGTGGGTGCGGTGATGATCGCAGCCCCGACGCAGTTCCACGCGGAGGTTGGCGTCGCGGCGCTGCAGGCCGGCAAGCACCTGATGATCGAGAAGCCCGTGACACTATCGCTCGACGAGTTGGACCAGCTCGAGGCCGCGGAAGCCGCGTCGGGCAAGGTCGTTGTGGTGGCGATGAACTCGCGATGGCATCGGCTGACGCGCGAGGCGCGCGAGGTCGTGCGACGCGGGACACTCGGGCCGATCGGCCTGGTCCGCAGCGCCTTCACCGACGACTCGCGGCTTGACGGTCAGGCCCGCCCGTGGATGCTTCAGCACGAGATGGCCGGGTGCGTGCTTGTGGAGACCGCGGTTCACCACTTCGATCTCTGGCAGTTCATCCTCGAGACCGAGGTCGAGGACATCTACGCGAGGATGCTGGATCCGATGACCGCGAACGAGCGGGCGGCGGTCACCGCGACGCTTGCCAACGGGGTGATCGTCTCGGCAATGTTCACCGAGGGACTCAAGGGCGCCAACGAGTTGGAGATCTATGGGCAGGACGGGCGGTTGCGGATGTCGGTGTACGACTTTGACGGGCTGGATATCACGCCACGATCGGAGTATCCGGGGAGCATGGGAACCCGCATTCGGCGGCTGAAGGAGTCCCTTTTGAGCTTCCCCGGCGCGGTCAAGCGGCTTCGCTCGGGCGGGGATTGGGCGGGCTCTTACCGCAATGAGTGGGAGCACTTCATCGACTGCATTGTCAACAAGAAGCGTCCGGAGAGCGGGCTCCCGGAGGGGCGGCGCGCGCTTCAGGTCGGGTTGGCGGCGATGGCGTCGCTCGCGCAGGGCGCTCGGGTCCGCGTCGCCGACGCGCCCAGGGGCATCCTGCCCTTCACGGGTTGATCTGGGACGACGACATGGAAAACACCATCAAGCGCTTGGCGATGTCGGTCCTGCCCTCCCCGATCCTCTATAGGCTCTGGCACCTTCGGCGTCGCTCCAGGCCAAGAACCGCCGACGCCAACGCCAAGGATCAGCGGGTCATCCCCATCTGCGATGGCGCGTACCTGGAAGTGTATTGGACGGATGCCCCGCTGGGCAGCGGCCCGTGCGTGTCGATGTTCGTCCTGCGCGAGGAGGTGATGCGGATCGACTGTCTGGGCGGCGACGCGGGGCACATGCACCTGAATCCGGTGCAGCAGGGCTTGCTGGTCGGGTGGGGGACGACGCCGCGGATCTTCTTTCCGCCCGAGAGCAGCGAGCGTCAGATCGATCGGGCGGTGTTCGAGGTCGGGATGAACACGCCGATGGCGTTGCAGTCCAATCAACTCGCCCGTGTGCGAGGCTTCACGATCAATAAGAAGAAGCTCGAGGACGCCGCGCAGGAAATGAGAGCCTTTATGGAAGAGCTCGTCGCGAGTCATGCGTCCGAATGAGCCATCCAGTATCGCCGGCAAACCCGCCGGCAGGCTTGTCAGCAACCTCCTGTTTCTCATGGGTGGGGAGGCGATCAGCAAGCTGCTGACGCTGGCGGCGATCGCGTTCATGGCGCGGATCGCCGGGCCGGTGGGATTCGGCTACCTCGAGTTCGCGGCGTCGCTTGTGCTGGTTGTCGGGCTGCTGCTGCACCAGGGTTTCGGGCTGTACGGCGCACGCGAGATCGCCCGCGATCCGTCGTCGACGGGGCGGCTGGTCGCGGAGATCACCTCGATCCGGTTCGTGCTCGCCCTGCTCGCCTATGGCGGGCTCTATCTGCTCGTGCGACTGATGGACCGCCCGCCGGCCCTCGAACGGCTGATCCTGCTCTACGGCCTGAGCCTGCTTGTGATGCCCTGGATGCTCCAGTGGGTCTTTCAGGGGCACGAGCGGATGCGGGCGGTCGCCGCGCTCCAGATCGCGCGCCAGGTCGTGTTCGCGGGGGTCGTCTTCCTGTTCCTGCGGGATCCGGACGCGCTGTGGCCCGCGGCGATCGGCGAGATCACGGGCGTGGCCAGCGTGGCGATTATCTCATTCTGGCTTTATTGGCGTCACTTCGGTGGCGCAATCCCGCCGCCGGCGCGGGTCTCGATGCGGGTGGCGCGGGCCGGGGCTGTGATCGGGCTGAGCCGAATCTTCTGGTCGACGCGGATCTTCGGGGCGACGGTCGTCGTCGGGCTGATCGCCGCCGAGCAGGACGTCGGCTTCTTTGGCGCTGCGATGCGCCTACTGGTTGGTTTGTACGTCTTCGTCTGGCTCTATTACATCAACCTGCTCCCGTCCCTGTCGCGTGCGTGCCACGGCACGACAGGCGGGGCGTCGCTGCAACGGCTCGTCGATCGGTCGATGCACGCAGTCGGCTGGCTGGGAGTGAGCGCCGGGGCGCTGGGAGTGCTGCTGTCTCCGCTGGCCATCCGGCTGGCCTACGGCGGCGAGTTCGCCCCGGCAGCGCCGGCATTGCAGTTCCTGGCGCTGGTCTGCGTCCTGGCGGCCATCCACGGGCACTATCGCTTCGCGCTGATCGCCGCCAACCGTGAGCGCGATGAGATGTTGACCTCGGCCCTCGGCACCCTCGTCTCGCTTCCCCTGATCCCCGTGGGTTACTTCACCTTGGGCGTGAGCGGGGCCGCTCTGGCGCTGGTTGGCGGCGAGGTCGCGATCTGGATCAGCTCCTGGGTGCTCTGTCATCGGCGATTGCGGTTGGGGGGCGAGGCGAGCTTCCTGGTTCGCCCGGTCGCCTGCGTCGCGCTTCTCGCGGGCATTTTCTGGGCTCTCCCGGAGCAGACTTCGCTGGTTGCGCAGGTCGCCCTCGCGGCGATCGTGCTGGGGGTCGGCGCGTTCGTCATCGATCCAATGGTCCGGCGGGGCGCGACGGGCATGGTCTTGCGGTGGCGTGATCGTCCGAAGGGGCAGCGTGACGAGCTTCTCTGCGCTGGAGTGGCTGACGGGGATGAAGTTGATCGCGACAGCTCGCCGTAGGTGTTCATTCAAGGAGCGCTTGTGCTCTAGGGATCTGGCGTGGCGGGTTCGGGCGTCGCGTCGCGAACATAGATCCGTATCGCGCCGTCCCCGATGGTTCCGGGGAGTACCGTGACTCGCTTGTAGTCGCTGCGCAGGTGCGCGAACAGGTCGGGCGTGCCCGACGCGAGGGGGTTCTCGAGCGTGACCATCAGCCACACGCGGTTTCCATGTCCCTCGATCGACCGGAGCTCGTCGAGATCGCTCGCCACGGTGAAGTCGGGGTCGTAGTAGTGCCGCATCGCGAATCCCGCGTGGGCGATAGCGACCACCCGATCCTCCGGCCCGGCGAGGCGTTCGAGCTCTCGAATCGCGCCGAGATAGTCCTGTTTCGGGACTCGGTAGTAACGCAAGAGCGGCACGCATGCGATCACGACGATTGCCAGGCCAGCGCCGAACTCGACGGTCGCCGCGCGTCGCGCGGACAGGCGGATCACCGATCTGGTGATCCAGCGGACCAGGGGCATGGCCGTGTGTGCCGCGACCATGTACCCAAGCGGCAGGGCGAGCAGGAAGTAGCGGGGATGGACGCCGGCGTCGAGCGCGATGATGGTGAACGCGGACACTGCAAGAGGGGTCGCAAGCAACGCGAAGGCGACGGGTTGTCGGCGGACGAAGAGGAGCGTGCCCAGTGAGCCGAGGACGGCGCCGGTAATGACGCCCGCCCAGCCACCGAAGCCGGCTCGGAGCCCGGCCAGGAGTTCGGGCAGGAGCGAGGTGACCCGCGGGCCGTGGCTCGGGGTTCTCGCCTCGCCGAGGACGTAGCGGAGAGCGTCGGGAATGAGAGGGGCAAAGAGCGTCGCAACTGCGAGGCCCGAGAGAACCGACAGCCAGATGACATGGGCAATCGTCGGACCACCAGTCTCTCCTCGCCGACGCCGCATCCAGGTGACGGCCAGAGCGACCGGCATCTGACCCGCGAGAACAAACAGCCCGAACGGGTGGGCGTAGGTTGCGAGGGCAGCGAGAACGATGTACGCAGCCGCCGTGGTCCTGCGCATTCGTTCAAGAAGTGCGAGGAGCCGCTCGGTCGCGAGGATCGCAAAGAAGAGATAGGTGGTGTAACCGCGGGCATCCTGTGAGAAGAAGACGTGGTGGTAGGAGGCGGCCAGCAGGAAGGCAGCGAGAGTCGCGCTCGCCGGCGGCAGGCAGCGGCGCGACAGGGCGTAGAAGGCAAGGACGCCGGCGACGCCGAAGAGGGCCGCCGGGAATCGGATGGCCCAGGCGCTCTCGCCGAGGACGAGGATCCCGGTATGGGCCATCAACTCGTACAGGGGATTGGGAAAGAAGATGGGAAAGGTCGTGAGAGTCTCGAGGAAGGGTTTTCGATAGCCCCGCAGGGCCGACACCTCATCGAGCCAGAGCTGGGAGTCGAGGTGATAGAACCGCAGCGTCGCCGCGAGGGCGAGAAGGACCGCCAGGACGATCCAGGTCCATCGCGAGGTGTCGGGCGACTCGCTCTCAGCGGGCGTCATGGCTCCACTTTATCGTCAGTCGGCCTGCGACCCGCCAAATGTCCGCTTGGAAGAAGGCGCATCCCATCCCGGCGGATCCCGTGAGAGCGGGATATCCCCGCCTGTATACTGGCAGAAGAGTCAGTTGATGCCGACCGAACCGTCGATACACCCAGCAGGTCTCGCCGAATCCCAGGGGGAGTGCTTGAGCACCGATCGGGTCTTCATCGTGATCGCCGCCTACAACGAGTCGGCCACCATCCGGGGCGTGGTCGAACGCCTGCTGACGCGTTATCGGAGTGTCGTCGTTGTCGACGACGCCTCCACCGACGGGACAAGCTTGAGGCTCGCGGGCCTTGACGTCCAGATCCTTCGGCACGTTCTCAACCGCGGGCAGGGCGCGGCCCTCCAGACCGGCATCGAATACGCCCTCAAGATGGGAGTGACGGTGATCGTGACCTTCGATGCCGACGGACAGCACGACGAGCAGGATATCCCAGCGCTGGTCGAGCCGATCGTCCGCGGCGAATGCGACGTGTGCCTCGGATCAAGATTCCTCGGCAAGGCGCACGACATCCCCCGCTGGCGCTGGCTGACCCTCAAGGGAGGCGTCCTGTTCACGCGCGTCGTCCACGGTATCCGGACGACCGACGTCCACAACGGCCTGCGAGCGTTCTCGAGGAGCGCAGCGGCGTCGATCCGGATCACCATGGATCGCATGGCCCACGCCTCGGAAATCCTGGAGCAACTGAAGACACGCAGGCTTCGCTTCAAGGAGGTGCCGGTGAACGTCTATTACTCCGCCCACAGCTTGGAGAAGGGGCAGAGCTCGTGGAACGCGCTGCGGATCGCTCTGCAGATGATCTATAAGAAGATCGCCGGATGAATCTGTTCCAGCTCATCGCGGTGCCGCTGCTCGGGCTGCTCTTTCTGCGGTCGGTGCTGGTGTTTCTTCGCGGGCGGGGCTCGCGGCGGGTCGCGCTCGCGTCGGCGGTGATCTGGCTCGCCGGCGGCGTATTCATCATCAAGCCCGAGTGGACGATGCGAGTCGCCGAGTTGCTGGGGATCGGGCGCGGCGCCGACCTCGTGCTCTACGGCGTGGCGATCCTGTTCTTCGCGAGCATCTTCTACTACCACGAGCGGCTCAGGAACCTGGACGCCCAGCTGACCAGGATCGTGCGGGATCTGGCGATCACGAATGCGAAGCACGGATCGGAGCTGCTCGACGACACGAACCCAGAGGATCCCAAAGACTGATCCCAGGGGATTGAGGCTCGCCGATCCGGTTGCAAAGTGCCGAGTTACACGGTGACGCGGCGTCGGTCCTTCCACAGATTCCAATAGAACGTCAGCGCAATGAGAATCAAGAGCGGGTAGAACGGCATCAGATACCTGTGCTCGCTCCAGAACAGCAGCGACTGGGCATACTGGGCCGCGATCCAGTAGGGCAGGAAAACGAATGGGTTATGGCGCGCCGTGAAGCTGAGCACGACGCCCAGGAGTATGACACCGACGTGAAAGGCGTAGAAGGCGATGTTGCCGGCGACGAGGACGGGGGCGAGCGGCGACGAGGCGAGCTGCGACAATATCGGCGGTTTGTTAAATAGCGCGATGGTCTTGAGTACGAACGACAAGGCCTGCTCGGCCGGCTGGAACATGTAGTTCTTCATGCCCTCGATCAGCGGGCTCGCGGGCAACGGCCGCGCTCGCCAGGGGTCATAGATCTCTCCGAGCCACGAGTGCTCGCCAGGGTCGCCGGTCGGCGGGGCGATCTCGGGCACGGGCAGGCCGCGAGCGAGCGCCTCGCGGTGGTAGGCCACATAGAGCTGTGGGTAGTCGTAGCCTCCCTCCTGGAATCCCGGGCCGAATGGAACATACTGCCGGGGCGTCAGCGGGATCGACGAGTGATAGAACAGGTCCGTGCTCTTGGTGGTCAGCGGGATGAACTCGCCGGTGACCCGGTAGTTCCTGACCGTCCAGGGAGAGAGCAACGCCAGGAAGACGCAGCCCATCACCGCCGCGGGTCCGATGTATCGTCTGAAGTCCCTGACGACGTACGCCAAGGCAGTCATGAGCATGATCGGAAAGGCGGCCTCTCGGATATAGACCGCCAGGCCGAGGATCACGCCCACCTTGAAAAACTCTCGATATCCCGGCGAGCGATTCCAGAGCACGAACACGACCCACAGGAGCATCGACGCGAGCGTCATGTCCGACACCATCGCCGACGCGTGTTTAATTGTCTGCGGATGGGCCGCGATGAGAATCGGCGTGAGCGCGATGGCGAAGGGCGGGAATCCGTCCTTGACCTTGTCGAGGAGAAAGAACAGGCTCACGAAGAGGAACACGACCTGGAAGACCATCAGGGGGCGGAGTGTGTCGAAGGCGCGAAAGCTGGCGGCGACGAGCAGGGGAATCGCTAGCATGTGCTTCACGATCGGCGTGCCGTCGGGTTGGCTGAGTCTCCCATGCTCCAGAATGCCCTCGGCGAGCATGCCGTAGCCGTAGGTGTCGCCGAACTTGCCGGAACGCATGCGCTCGGCGATCGAGAGATCGTCGTTGCCAAGTTGAGGCATCACATACGACTGGAACGCGAACGAGCCGGCGAGCACGAACAGGCAGCAGCAGGAGACGAGCCCCGCGAGTCGCCCGCGTGTCAGGCCCCGCCCGCTCTCGGTGGCGGTCGCGGAGCTCATCGGAGGCTCCAAACTGTGCGGCGCATGATGGCGATTCTCATGACAGACTCACGACGCCACTGGGCTCATGCCAAACCGGGGACAGGACCTCGCTGGCCGGCGGGCTTGTGCCGGTGGTGTGCCATTGCGAGTTCTCATTGCTGGCGTTCCTGAATGGATGATTCGAACTTGGATCCTCCAATCTCATGGAACAAGTCGATGAGTTGCCGTGCCGATCGCTCCCAGGAGAACGCCCCGGCCCGTCGAACGCTTCGTGCCCGCAGCTCTCCGCGATACGAATCGTCGCTCAGCACACGCCGAAGGGCGTCGGCGATCGACTCGACGTCCGATGGATCGAACAGATGCCCGGCGCCGTCGAGCACCTCCGGGAGAGAGCCGCGGTCGCTGGCGAGTACCGCGGCGCCGCAGGACATCGCCTCGACGACCGGCAGACCGAATCCCTCGAGAAACGACGGCAGGACGAACGCCTGGGCCGCCCCGTACAAATGCACGAGATCGTCGTCGGGGACGTAGCCAAGAAACTCCACCGATTCTCCCAAGGAGAGTCGTTCGATCTGGCCGCTCAGCTCCTCGTGGCATGTGCGGAACGCGTCGCCGGCGTCGTCGCCGACCAAGAGGAGACGGACGTCGGAATGCCCCGGCTCTCGGACAACGCGGGCGAAGGCCGAGATCAGCGAGTCCAGATTCTTGTGCGGGCTGATGCCCCCGACATAAAGAAGATACCGTTTCCCGTCATGGACCCCGTAGCGGCGCAGCACTCCCTGGTCGATCCGCGGCTCGCCGGCCTGCGATGCGAAGAGCTCCGCCGCGGCCTCCGAGATCGCGCACACCTTCTCGGTCGGGAACCCGTAGAGGCGCATCAGGCCTTCCTTCGATGCCTTGGAGACGGTGATGACGCGAGCCGAGCGCCTCGCCGCGAGACGACACTTGATATTCCAGAACAGCCGGCTGCGCCGGGTCTCGAAGATCAGCCGTGGCAGCGTCTCGGCGATCACGTCGTGGAATGCGACCACGCAGGGAACAGGGCGCGCGACCGGAAAATACGAGTAGACCGCCGGGAAGAACATGACGTCCAGTGCTTCCCCCGCGACCGCCCGGCGCATCGCCATCATGTCGGCGATGGAGCGCCGCCCGCTCGCCGACGCCGCCTCCGTCGCGGCTTGCGAGGTCTTTCCCGTGACGACCCGCCAGCCGCCCGGGAACGCTGCGCCGTCAGCGGTCTGGCTGTCGGCGAAGAGCACGAACTCATCGTCGGTCTCCAGGCGCGCCATCGCGCCGAGTAGCTCTCGCACGAATCGCCCGAATCCTCGTCGGTTCATCCAGCAGGTTGCATCGATGCCGATTCTCATGTCACTCCACACATGCCCGGGCCAGATGAACTTTATCAGATCCCGATGCGTTGCGGCGCTCGATCGTCGTCTCGCCAGTCGCAGCAGGGTGCCCACGTCCGGTGCGCCACCAAGCCCGAAGCGCCCAGCAAGTTCGAGATCGCAGCTTACTGAATGAGCGACGATGGCGGCTGGCTCGGGCCGGCTGCGTCGGAACTCTCCAGCACCAAACCGCCGCGACCTACTTGCCAACGTGGGGGCAGGGATTGAGAGGCCCAAACGCCCCGGCACGGGTGCCGGGGCGTTTGCAGAGCGAGGTCGCTCTCTCCTCAATCAGAACACATCAGCCCTGGATCTCAACAGCCCTGGGCGAACAGATCCAGGTATCCGAAGAAGTCATCGGCGTCGCAGTCGCCGTCCTGGTCGATGTCGCAAACCGCGAGGTTGCCGCCGGCGAACGCATCGAGATAGTCAAAGAAGTCATCCGCGTCGGCGTCACCATCGCCGTCGAGGTCGGCCCCGCAGCCCGGGTCGCCCTCGCCGAAGTTGGCCCAGAACCCGCCCTGGAGGCTGAACCCGCCGCCGGTCATGACCTGGTCCATCGCGTCCGGCTGCCCGACGGTCCCCTGGAAGGAGAATCCCGCGCCGGTCGAGGTCTCGCTGACCCCGCCGTCAACGGTGAACCAGGTCATCGAAAACGGCTGGGCGGAGGCGGAGGCCGCGCACAGCGCGATCAGAATGCACGCAATCCGGTTCATCACTTGGCCTCCAGCATCTCGATCGCCCGCTCCAGCGAGGCTTCCAGCTCGGCAACCCGCTCGCGCAGATCGGCGGTCTCGCTGCGGAGTCTGGCGATCTGTCGGTCCTTCTCGTCGCGCAGCTCTCGCAGTGCCTCGACGGTCAGTGCCTCGAAGCCCCGGAACGTCACGGTCTTGTACCCCTCCTTGTTCATGGACACCCAGTCCGGGAAGACCTTCTCGACTTCCTGGGCGATGACGCCGATCCGCTCGCCCCCGAGCTCGTTGATGCTCGCGGGATCGATGTACTCGAACGTGACCCCGTGCAGGTCCAGGAGCCTGTCGAGTGAGCCCTCCAGATCTCGGACGTTCTTTTTGAGATTGATGTCCGAGGCGTTGGACCACGAGCCGCCGCCGGGCTTGCCAGCGCTGCCGTTGACGTGCAGGAGGAACGCGGGGTTGGTCGTGCCGATGCCGGTCTCGCCGTTGTTCTCGACGGTCAGGCGCGGCGTGCCGATCGTCAGCTTCCACTCGTTGAGACCTCCGTCATAGTAATGGAACGCGTCGACCTGACGGTTGGTGGAGTACCCGTAGAAGGGCAGACCGAAGTTGCCGTCGGTGTTGACGTACATGCCTCCGAACGCGCCATCGCCCGCCGGCGAGTTGACGCCGAACGACTCGGCACTCGTCACCTGGCTTGATCTGCCGATGCCGACGAACCCGTTGTCGCCGCGAACGCTGATCTTCTCGCCGTTGAACCACATGTGCCAGATGTCGGTGGCGCCGTTGAGGTATGT
Organism: Phycisphaerales bacterium; assembly: GCA_029260315.1. Lineage (GTDB taxonomy): Bacteria > Planctomycetota > Phycisphaerae > Phycisphaerales > UBA1924 > S146-42. Next base: position 96,846 of record JAJDDM010000080.1, read on the forward strand.
CCAGCAGTCGCTCGTGCCGCCCGCGGCGTAGCCGTAGAACGGCCAGCCGGCCTCGGTGTTGGTCGAGATGTACATGCCGCCGTAGAGGTTGTCGCCCAGAGGCGAGTTGAATCCGAAGAACTCCTGGGTTGAGATGCGATTGTCACGCCCCAGCAGCACGGAGCCCGTGTCCTTGTCCACGACGATCCGGTCGGCGCCGGCCCAGAGCTTCCACTCGTTGGTCGAACCGTCGAAGTACGTCCACGCATCGGCATCGCCACCCGCGGCGTACCCGTAGAACGGCCAGGCCGTCTGCCCGGCCGTCGAGACGTACATGCCGCCATACCCGGAGTTGTTGGACGCCCCGACGCCGAAGTGCTCATTGCCCGTGATCGCGTTGTCTCGATGGACGCCGACGAACTGTCCCCCCGGCGCGAGCTCGACGATGCCCGCATTGCTGACGTTCATGCCGCGCGTCTGCATCGAGTACGGCGCCCGGCGAACCTGCTGGCGCGGGCTGAGCGTGTTGCCGTTGATCCGCACCTCGATCCATCGCTCGGCGCCGGGAAATGCGCTCGCGCCGAAGTCGGCGTCGTAGCTCATCACACCATCCACGACGTTCACATTCGCGCCCACCGGCCCGGCGACCTGCGCGCCGCCGACCGCCGCGGTCCAGAGCGTGAACTGCGCGTTGACGGCCGCGTTGACCGGGACGCCGCCGCTGAGCAGCTTGCCCTGGTAGGTAAACGTTGTGTCCGGCGACGCCATCGCGCCCGCTGCGAGCCCCGCGCTCAGCACGACCCCGAGTATCCCCCTGCGTGTTCTGTTCATTTCGTTTTCTCCTTCGTGATGCCGCCGGCCCCCGCGGCTCGAGCCGCGATCAGGGCACCGGTAGTCCGACAGAGCAGCAGGGTCAGCGACAAGAAGGCGAGGATTCGCTTCCACGAGATAGGGTGAATCCACCTCCCAGCGCATAGGCGCGGCATACAGTCGTGCGGGGAGGGTTTTGGAGTGGACTCGCCCAAGTCCGAGGCAACGCAGCTGCTCATCGCGGTCGGCGAGGGCGACCGCGACGCCGGCGCGAAGCTGCTGCCCTTGCTCTACGCCGAACTCCGTCGCCTCGCCGAGGCGCGCCTCGCAAAGCTCCCCCCCGGACAAACCCTGCAAGCCACCGCGCTCGTGCATGAGGCCTATCTGCGCCTCGTCAGCAAGTCCGACCCCGGCTGGAACGGCAAGGCCCACTTCTTCGGCGCCGCGGCTCAGGCCATGCGCGACATCCTCGTCGAGCAAGCCCGGCGAAAGGGCCGCATCAAACACGGCTCGGGGAAGAAGCCGGATCCGCTGGAGGGCGACACCCCCGAGCCGCTGCATCTCTCGGTGGACCCCGAAGAAATCCTGTCGCTCGACGCGGCTCTCCGGCGGATGAAGGAGGAGCATCCCAGGGCCGCCGAGGTTGTCATGTACCGATATTTTGCGGGGCTGGACAGCGAGCAGATCGCGGGCGTCCTGGAGGTCTCGGCGCGCACGGTCGAGCGCGACTGGCGATTCGCGAGGGCGTGGCTCCGGCGCGCCGTCGAGGAGGGGGGAGGCCCAGGAGGATGACCGAGACCCGCGCCGAGAGAATCGAGGAGTTGTTCGCCGAGGGGGTTGATCTTCCGCCAGCCGAGCGAGACTCATTCCTCGAGTCCCGCTGCGGGACGGACCACGAGCTTCGCGCCGAGGTCGAAGCGCTCCTTGTCACCGACGATTCGCAGCCAATCGGATTCCTTGAGACCCCCGCGATCGCGACCGACGCCCTCCCCCCCGGCACCATGATCGCCGGCAAGTACAAGTCCCTGCAACTGCTCGGCGAGGGTGGCATGGGCATGGTCTACCTCGCCGAGCAGCAGCGCCCGGTCCGCCGGCGTGTGGCGATCAAAGTCCTCAAGCTCGGCATGGACACCCGCCAGGTGATCGCCCGCTTCGAGGCCGAGCGCCAGGCGCTGGCCATGATGGACCACCCGGCGATCGCCCGCGTGCTCGACGCCGGGGCGACCGACGCGGGGAGGCCATTCTTCGCGATGGAACTCGTGCGGGGCGTGCCCATCACAAGGTACTGTGACGACCAGAGACTCACGACACGCGCGCGGATCGAGCTGTTTCTGCCCGTTATCGACGCGATCCAGCACGCCCACCACAAGGGCGTCATCCACCGCGACGTCAAGCCCGGCAACATCATCGTGACGCTCGACTCGGGCAGGGCCGTCGCCAAGGTCATCGACTTCGGCGTCGCCAAGGCTATCAATCACCAGCTCACCGAGAAGACGCTCTTCACCGCCCACGGCCAGTTGGTGGGCACGCCCGAGTACATGAGCCCCGAGCAGGCGGGCATGAGCGAGCTGGATATCGACACCCGCACCGATGTTTACTCCCTCGGGGCGGTGCTGTATGAGCTGCTCACCGGCTCCAAGCCGTTCCGTTCCAGCAGCGCCGGCTTTCTTGAGATCCAGCGCCGCATCCGCGAGGTCGAGCCGGTCCGCCCCTCGACCCGGGTGACGCGCGCAGAGCCCGCCGAGAGCGAGCCGGAGGATGAAAAGGCAGATCCGTCGCCCACGAGCATCGCCCGGATCGCGCGACTGCGCGGCACCGATCCCGAGTCATTGAGTCGAGAGTTGAAGCGTGACCTTGACTGGATTATCGCCTGCGCGATGGCCAAGGATCGCACTCGGCGCTACGAGACCGCCGCGGCTCTCGGCGCGGATCTCCGCCGATTCCTCGAGAACCAGGCCGTCGAGGCCCGCCCGCCCAGCGCGACGTATCGCATCGCCAAGTTCACATCGCGCAACAAGGGCGGGGTTCTCGGCGCGCTGGCCGTCCTGATCGTGCTGATCGCGGGCATCATCGCGACCTCGACGCTGGCGATCAGCGAGTCGCGCCAGCGCGAGGTCGCGCTGGCGGCTCTGGTCGCTGAGAAGCAGGCGACCGATCGGGCGACCCGCCAGGAGGCCCTGGCGACCGACGCCGCCATTGCCGCAGAGCAGGCCGCCGCCAGGGCCGAGGCCGTCAACCTATTCCTCGAAGCGATGATCACCTCCGCGAGAACGCAGAGTTCGCGGGGGCGCGACGTCACGATGCGCGAGGTCCTCGACGCCACGACGGTGCGGCTCAACACCGGCGAACTCGCCGACCAGCCCGTGGTCGAAGAGGAGGTCCGCGACATCATCGGCAGGACGTATCTCGACCTCGGCCTGCCCAAGAAGGCCACCGACAATCTCCGATGGTCCTACGCCCATTCGATCCAGACCCGCGGCGAACTGGCCGAAGAGTCGCTGGCCGCCCTGGACATCTACGCCGAGGCCGTGAAGGAGCAGGTCGGCCAGCAAACCCTCGCCATCGAACTGCACGAGCGGCTGTACGACCTCTCCGCTCGGGCGCTCGGTCCGGATCATCCCGAGACGCTCCTCGCCCTCGACGGCCTTGCCAACTCGATCCTGCGCGACCGCCGCCCCGCCGAGGCCATCCCGCTCCACCAGACCGCCCGCAAAGGGCTCCTCGAACACTTCGGCCCCGACGACGCGCGCGCGGTCCTCCCGCTGTTCAACATCGGCGGCTGTCAGCGGCTCCTCCGTGATTACGACAACGCGGAAAAAACCTATCGGCAGGTCGTCAAGGCGTTCGATCGCACCGGCTGGCACATCTCCGCGATTCGCGCGCGCATCGAACTCGCCAGCGGCGTCCTCGCGCCGATGGGCAAGGAGCAAGAGGGCATCCGGCTCCTGGAAGACGCCATCGAGCTCGGGCAGGATCTGCTCGGCGTCGACCACGCCGAGATCTTGAGTGGGCGCCTGCACCTCGCCAGGATCCGCTGGCAGCAGGGCGATCCCGAGGGACGGGTGGCGTTCAAAGCGGTCGTCGAGGATCGCAAACGCGTCTTCGGCGAGCACTCGCCCGAGTTCGCCATCGCTCTGCTGGACGTGGGACGCATGCTCATGGACCAGGACGGGGACTCCTCACAAGCCCGCCCCATCCTCGAAGAAGCGCTCGCGGTGTTCTTGCTCGAGACCGACGCCCAGCGCAGCGCGGCTGCCTGCACCGGTCGGCTCGCGGTTATCTGCCTGCTGCAGGACAGTTACAAGGAAGCCGCCGAGCACGCCCTCGCATTCGCCGACCTCGCCGCGAGCGGCTGGGGCGACGATCACCCCAATGTCACGCACGCCCGGATCCGCGTCGGCCTCGCCCTGGCGGGCCTGGGGCGACTCGACCAGGCCGAGCAGATCCTCCGCGCTGAACTCGAAAACGTGCGGGCAGATGTGGGCGACGATCATGCACGGACCGGCTTCGCGATGTGGGCGCTCGGACGATGCCTCGATCTTATGGAAGTTGACGAGGAGGCCGAGCAGCTGCTCGTCCGCGGCTACGACCTGCACGCCGCCGCCGCTTCGCCCGCCAACACCGAACTGGGCTTAGGACGGCGTTATCTCCGGGAGTTCTTCGAACGCCGCGGACGCGACGCCCCGCGCCCCGCAGACCCACCGCCGCCCTAAGCGCTCGATCAGACCTCCATGATTTCCTTGGTCTTTGTATCGATCGCCTCGTCCAACTGCGATTCGTACTTCTTGACCATCTCCTGGATCTGGTCCTTGCAGTCGGCGATCTGGTCCTCGGAATAGTGCTGCCCGTCCTGCTTGCTCAACGCGTCGGCGTGCTTGTTCGCATCCCGGCGCGCGTTGCGGATGACGACCTTCTGCTGCTCGCCCAGCTTCTTGCAGTGCCCCACGAGCTGTTGGCGGCGATCCTTGGTCAGCGCGGGGATATTCAGGCGGATCTGCTTGGCCTCGACGACGGGCGCCATGCCCAGGTCGGACTTCTCGATCGCCTGCTTGATCGCGCTGATCGACGTCTGGTCGAACGGCTTGATGAGGATCTGGCTCGGCTCGGGGATGCTGATCGCCGCCAGCGCCTTCAGGCCCGTCGGCGATCCGTAATAGTCCACCGTCAGGTACTCGACCAGCGCCGTCGACGCCCGCCCCGTCCGCACGCCCCGGAGCTCTCCCTTGAGAAACTCCACCGCCTTTTCCATGTGGTCCTCGGCCTCGAGGAGGATCGTGTCCGGGTCCGTGCTCATGGTCGTGTCTCCAACATCTGACAACTGTCGATTCTGTGGGGGCGATTTTACGCCGATCTGCTGGCCGAAGGCGGGTTGTCCGCCGTGTGCAGCAGCGTGCCGATCGGCTTGCCCTCGATCACGCCGCGGATGTTTCCGGGCTTCTTGAAGTCGAACACCAGCACCGGGATCTGCTGCTCCTGGCACATCGCCAGCGCCGTCATGTCCATCACCGCCAACTCATTGTTGATCGCCTCGGCGAAGGTCAGCGACTCGTACCGCTCGGCCGCGGGGTCCTTCATCGGGTCCGCCGAGTACACCCCGTCGACCTTCGTCGCCTTCAGGAGCACCTCGCACGCCAGCTCGGTCGCCCGCAGCGCGGCGCAGGTGTCTGTCGTAAAGAACGGATTGCCCGTCCCGGCGACCAGGATCACCACCCGCCCCTTTTCCATGTGGCGGATCGCCCGACCCCGAATAAACGGCTCGGCGACCGCCCGCACGTCGATCGCCGTCATCACTCGGCTGTCCACCCCCAGATGAGCCAGCGTCTCGCGCAGGGCAAGCCCGTTCATGATGGTGCCGAGCATGCCCATGTAGTCGGCGGTCGCCTGGGGAACAACTCCCGCCTGGGCGAGATTGGCCCCGCGGATCATGTTGCCCCCGCCCACGACGATCGCGATCTGCGCCCCTAGTTCCGTCGCCGACTTGATCTCCGAGGCGATGATCTTCAACTCGTCGGCGTCCAGCCCGAGCACCCCAGGCTTGGTGAACGCCTCGCCCGAGAGCTTCAGCAGCACCCGCTTGGGCGATTTCGGGCGTCGGCTGGTCGCGGGCGAGGGGCGGGTCGCGGTCTGGGCCATCGATGGTCTCGTGCGAGGAGGAGTTGGGACGGATGGGACGCGTCGGGTGCGAACTGACGATACGCTTGAACCGCCGGACGATCTGCCGCGAACGGACCTGAGGCCGATCCCCGGATGAACCGATCGTTTCCCGTACGGTACATGGAAGGGGTGCCGGGAGTCGGTCCGGACGCCCGGTGACGTGCCCAGCCGGCTGGCGGCATCGCCCGGGGCTGCCGAAGGAACCTGTCGATGACTCAAACGCCAGATGACGCCATGGAATCGGTGGAGCACACGCCGTCGCTGGCCGAGCGGATCGTCCCCTTCCTGAGGAAGGCGTCGATCGTGGGGCTGAGCATCTCGCTGCTCGTCCACATCTTCATCGCGGTGATCTCCTACTTCGTCAGCTTCGATCGATCGCGGGCCGCCACCGCCGAGGCCTACGACGACGGCTTCGAGTTCGCCATGATGACCGAGGAGGAGCTGAGCGAGCTCCAGGACTCGGCCCTCGTGCTCGAAGACCCCAGCGTCCCGGAGGTTTCCGTCCCCGAGGTCCTGGACCAGGAGCTGCTGGATTCGCCCGACGCCGCAGAACTCGCTGGCGTCTTCGACGACATCGAAGACTTCGGCCCCATGACCGGCGGCGGTGACATCGGCGACGGCTCCGCCATCGGCACGGGCGGCGCCGGCTCGGGCGGCGCGAACTTCTTCGGCGTCGAGGCACAGGGAAACCGCTTCGCGTACATCGTCGATGTTTCCGGCTCCATGGCCTATGGCGGCAAGATGGAGGCGACAAAGGTCGCGCTCATGAAGTCCGTCGACGGGCTGAATCGCAGCGCCGAGTACCTGATCGTGCTTTATTCGGGCAACTCCTGGCCTCTCGGCGGCAGGGCCGAGTGGAAGGAAGCCAGCGATCGCACGAAGCAGAACTCGCGCCGCCTGATCGCCCGGATCAACCCCAACGGCTCAACCAACCCCTCGCCGGCGTTCATGGACGTCTTCGATGTCCGCCCGCGCCCCGACGCGATCTATTTTATGACCGATGGCGAGTTCCCCGCCCAGGTCGCCACCGAGGTCGCGTCCATGAACGACGACCACGACATCCCCATCCACTGCATCACATTCGTCAGTCGCCAGGCCGAGGATGTCATGCGGGAAATCGCCCGGCGCAGCGGCGGGAGCTACACCCATGTGTCCGGCCCCGGGGGCCCCTGATGATCGTCGCCCTGGCGATCACCATGCTGGCGCCGTTCCAAGTGGGCGGCGAGGTCGAGCTGCGCGGGCAGCGCGAGCCGATCGACGGCGCGATCGTCACCATGGGAGTGGACGGCGTCGAGGTCGAAGGCCGCGGCCTCATCGGCTGGGACCAGGTCCGTGATATCGAGGGCGAGCGAGCCGAGGCCTTCGAGACCGACTTTCGTGGCTACGCCGACAAGGCCTGGCGCGCCCGCATCCGCCTCTCCCGAGGCGACGCGATCGGTGCCGAGCCCCTGTTCGAGGAGCTCTTCCAGACCTACGCCTGGCGGCGCGGGCCGACCGCCGCGGTTGTGTGCGAGGGCCTGCTGCGCACCCGCCTGCGCCGCAACGCCCAAGCCTCGGCGATCGCGCCGTGGCTCAGTCTCCTGCACGCCGGCGCGACCGACACCTGGGGCACCGGCCTTGTCGATCCGACAACGAGGCTCGTCGCCAGCCTTCCGCCGATCTGGCTGCCCGGCCCGGCGATCGACGAGCTGCGCATCAACATCCCCGCCGCGGACGCCTCGATCGACTCCGACGTCCGCGAGATCGCCCGCTGGTACGAGCTCGCCGCGAGCTTCGAGGCAGGGCGTCCGACCGAGATTCCCGATCCGGTCTCGTCCGATCGCGGTGTCCGCTTGCTGGCCGACATCGTGCAGGCCCGCGCGGGCGACGAGACCACCCGTCGGCGGTCGCGCGATGCGCTCATGGTGCGCGCCGAGGCCACCCGCGGCACATGGATCGAGGCCTGGTGCCGGGCCGCAATCGGGCGCAGCCTGCTGCGCGAGGCCGATGAAGAACAGATCCGCCTCGGTATCGTCTCGCTCTTGACCGTCCCTGCCCTGTTCGAGGAGGAACTGCCTCACCTTGCCGCACTCTGTCTGGCAGAAGCCGCGGCGTCGCTCGATCTGGACCTGGGCATGCACGACGACGCCCTGCGTGTCGCGCGCGAGCTCGCAAGCCGATTCCCAGGCCACGAAGCGCTCGGCTGGGCGCCGATGCGCGAACTCCTCAGCGCCGATCGCGGCGTCCGCACCATCACGAGGTCCGATTCATGACCCTTCGTTCCCTCGACATGCTCTCCCCGACCCTGGCCCAGCAGCAGGCGACCACACCCGCCTCGGTCGACAAGTCCCTGCTCGATTACATCCAGAGCGGCGGGCCGATCGGCCTGTTCATCGTCCTGCTCTCGTTCATCGCGGTCGGGCTCATCATCACCGAGATCGTCAAGCTGCGCGTCAACCACCTCGCGCCACCCGACGAGCGCGAGAATCTCGAGTCACTGCTCAGCCGGGGCGATGTTCGCGAGGCCGTCAAGTTCTGCGAGGACCCCGCGAACGACTCGTTCCTCTCGCGCGTGGTGGGGGCGGCCCTGACGCGCTGCGCCCGTTCGCCCTTCGGCTTCCTCGAACTAAAAAGCGCCCTTGAAGAGGCCGGCCAGCTCGAGACCACGCGCCTCGCACGAGGGACCGACCTCATCGGCCTGATCGCGTCGGTCGCGCCGATGCTCGGCCTGCTCGGCACCGTCGTCGGCATGGTCGGCGCGTTCGACACCATCAGCCTCAGCGAAGGCGTCACCCGTCCCGATCAGCTCGCCGGCAGCATCTCCGTTGCGCTCATTACGACCGTCATGGGCCTGATCGTCGCGATCCCCGCGACCGCCGCGTACACGTTCCTGCGGAATCGGATCGACGCCTGCGTCGCCGCGGTCGCCGAGATCACCGAGGGGATGGCCGGGCACCTCGAGGGCGGCGGCAAGGCCTCGCCCGCCCAGGCCCAGCGACCGGCCCAGGCCCGACCGACGCCCAAGCCCCCGGGTGCGACAGCGCCCTCGGCAAGGGAGGTCCGCCCGGCATGAGGCACTCACGCTCACGGCGGAGCACGTTCGCGATCTTCGACATGACGCCGATGATCGACGTGGTCCTCCAGCTCATCATCTTCTTCATGTACACCTCCCAGTTCGCCCAGCTCGCGCGCACGCCGATCGACATGCCCGAAGAAATCGGCGATGAGAACGAGGGCCCGCCCTCGACCGTCGCGATCGACCTCGACGCTACCGGCGCGATGTTCATCGAGGGCGAGCCCGTCACGCTCGATGAGATCGAGCGCCTCCTGCTCATCGAGATCGATAAAGAAGGCGACGCCTCACGCGTCGGCGTGCTCATCCGCGCAGATCGCTCGCTGCCCCTGCTGCACGTCAATGCTCTGGGCAACCGCCTCGCCGAACTCGGCCTGCGCGGCTGGCAGCTCGGGACAAACGTCCCCATGGGCGTCCCCGCGGGCGGAGCCGGCCCATGAGATTCTCCAAGCGCGATCATCGTGAGGGCTCCTCTGTCCGCCTGCCGATGACCAGCCTCATCGACGTCGTCTTCCTGCTGCTGATCTACTTTATGGTCACCGCCTCATTCAACGCCCGCGAGGCCCAGCTCGCCTCGGCCTTGCAGTCCGACCAGCAGGGCTCGGGGCGGGCCGCGGATCTCCAGCCCCAGATCCTCAGCGTCGAGGTGGACGGTGAAGTCGTCATCTACCGCATCGGCGAGCGCGTCTTCACCAGCCGCGGCCCGCTCGTCGAGACGCTCAGTCGCCTCAACAAGGAAGCCGGCGTCTTCGTCAAGGGATCGAGCGCAGCGCCGGTCGAGGCCGGGGCGATCGCAATCCAGTCGTGCAAGGACGCGGGATTCCGCAAGGTGACGTATGTGCCCGCGAGCTGAATGGCCAGTCCAGTGGCTTGTCTGCTTGCTTTGTGCCGCGAGCCTCGCCCCCGCTGCACTCGCCCAAGACGAGCCCCCCGAGCCTGCGCCGCAAACGCCCGCCGATCCCGTTGAGGCATACCTCGATCACCTCGGCCTGCGCGAGCTGCGCGCAACGCACCTGCGCTCGCAGCTCTCACGCGCCCGCCTCGAAGAGCGCCTGGAGATCGCCAACCGCCTCGGCACGATCTACGCCCGCATGCTCGACGAGGCGACCACGCGCGAGTCGCGCGAGCGGATCGCGACCCTCGCCCGCGAGCTTCTCGAGAGCGTGCCCGAATCCCGCTCGTTCGATCTGCGCATCAACCTCGCCAAATCCCGGTACCTGATCGCCGAGGAGATCGCAGAGCGCTGGCGCGTCCGTGTCGCCGACCAGGAGCAGGTCACAGAGGCTCGGGAGATCCTCCGCGAGGTCGGCCAGATGTTCGACTCCGTGGGCGATCAAGCCCACCGTCTCGTCGAAGAGCTCGAGCGCAGGGAACGGCGGGCGCGCGACGAGGACGAGCAGACCATCGACGCGATGCTCGACGAGGCCCGCCGGCACCGCTCCCTCGCCCGCTACTACGCCGGATGGTCGCGTTACTACACCTCATTCCTCTCCGGCACGCCCGCCTCGGCGACCGAGGCCCTGCGCGATTTCGCCTGGATCCTCCAGAGCGGCGGCGAACGTGTGCCCAAGATCGACCTCGTTCCCGGCTCGCACCTGCGCTTCGAGCACGTCGCCCGGGCCGCGCTCGGCGTCGCCTTCTGCTACGCCCTGCGCGACAACCAGGGCGAAGCGCTCCAGTGGATCGACCTCCTGCGCGACAGCGACGAGCTGCCCCAGTCCCTCCGCGATGAGCTCTTCGCCCACCGCCTCACCATCTACGCCGGCGCGAAGCGATGGGCCGACATCGAGTGGATGATCCACCAGCGCGGGCGGGTCGGCTCGGACGCGGCGCTCACCGTCGGCGAGGCACGCCTGCTCGCGGTGCTTTCGCTCGAGGGCCTCGCCGGGCTATCGCGACCGGAGGGACGCGAGATCGTGACCGTCCTCGCCCAGGTCGCGCTCGGCGAACTGGTCAAGACCGGAGAGGTCGGACATGTGCTCGACCTGGTCGAACGCTACGACACGACGCCCATCGGCCAGGACGGCTTCATCGTTCGCTACGTCCGGGGCCTCCAACTCTACACCGACGCACGCGAGGAGCACGCGAGCGTGGAATCGCAAACGCAGCGCCCGGCCCAATCGCCAGTGCTGCGCACACGCTATCGCCAGGCGGCGGACTTGCTCGGGCTCGCGCGTCGGGCCGATGACGCCGATCGCTTCGAGACCGAGGCCGCCCGCTGCGGCGTGCTGCACGGCCTCGCGCACTACTACGCCGACGAGCCCGAGACCGCGACCGAGATCCTCACCGAGCTCGCCCAAACCGCCCCGGATCCGCAGGTCCGCGAGGACGCGATGTGGTACGCGATCGTCGCCATGGAACGCGGCATCGAGATCGGACGCTCCGATCTCAGCGAGCAGCGCGACCAGCTCTCGGCGATCTTCCTGGAAACCTACCCCGCAAGTGAACGCTCGGTGCGTCTCGTGCTGCAACGCGCCGGCACCGATCTGATCGACCCGCGCGCCAGCGCCGAGATCCTGCTGGCGATCGAGCCCGGCTCGCCCCTGCGCCCCGTCGCCGTTCGCCACGCCGCGAGCCAGCTCTATCGCGTCTATCGCGCATCCAGAACGAGCGATCGTGACTTCGCGGCCCTGCGATTCATCGAAGTCGCCGAGGAGAGCATCGAGGGCGACCTCGCGACGATCCGCGAGCTCCCCGACGAGGAACTCATCGCCCGCGCCCAGGAACTCCTTATCCGCCTGCGTCAGATCCTCGACGCCTCAATGGGTCTTTCCTCGCCCGACATCTCCCGCGCCCGCTGGTCGCTCACCAAGATCGAGGAGCTGCGCTTACTCGCTTCGGTCGATATCGCCGATATCGAGGCCGAGCTTGCGTTCCGCAGGTTCCAGATCGCCCTGAGCCGGGGCAACGAGCAGGCCGCGGCGGTCGAACTCTCCACCCTGCGCCGCCTGGGCGGGCGCTTCTCCGACGCCGCCGATCGCACGATGTACCGCAGGGCGTACGAGGTGTGGGACCGCCGTCCGAACGACAGCGGGCTGGCGCGCGAGGTCGTCGCCCACGGCTCGCGCGTGCTCGGCGCGATGCGTTCCGGCGGCATGACCATGAGCGACCCCGCAATGCAAAGCCTCGCCGACAAAGTCTCGCAGGCCGCTCAGATTGTCTGGGACGCCGACCAGGACGAGGCCGTCCGCGACGCGGCGATCGCGCTCGATCGCGAGCTGCTCGATGCCGGCCTCCGCCCCGCCTCCGTGCTCGATCGCTTCGCGCAGCTCAGCGAGGCGGCGGGTAACACCGAAGACGCCCTCGACGCCTGGCGCACGCTGCTCGCCGCCCTTGCGACCGGCTCGCCGAGCTGGTATCAGGCCCGCTACCACTCGATCCGATTGCTCCTCGCGACCGACCCCGCGCGCGCCCGCGAGGTCATGGACCAGCACAAACTGCTGCACCCGGACTTCAGCACCCAGCCGGCGCCCTGGGGCGATCGACTGCAAGAGCTCGATCGCCAGATCTCGCCCGCGCCCCAGCCCCCTTCGGAGGATGGCTGATGGCAAAGCCCACGTCCAACGTCGAGCGATTCCTCGGCCCCGACGCCGCTCGCGGCGGACCGTTCGCGCTGCTTGGCGTGCCCGCGCAGGCCCCTGACGCCGCCAGTGTCGTCGCCGCGCTCGAGTCGCGCCTCGCCGAAGTCAACGCCCACGCCCACAGCGAGACGCCCCAGGCAGACGAGGTCCGCCTGGCGCTGCACGCCGCCGCGGCCCAGCTTCTCGATCCGGTCGTTCGCCGCCACATGGTCGAGCGGTGGGGCTCGGACGCATCATCTTCCAGCGCGTCGCCGAGCGCCTCGCGCCCCGTACCGATGGCATCCAGCGAGGCCCTCGCGCTCGAACACGACGCCATCCTGACACTCGGCATGTACGGTGGATGGAACCGCGCGTCCCTCAGGCGCATCGCCGTCCTCGCCCACGCCCGCGGCGTCCCCTCGCACCGTGTCGCCGACGCGATCCGCGCGATCGCACATCGGCGCACGCCCGCGTCCATCGCGCCCGAACCAAGCACGCCGGAACCGACCGCTCGCGCGCACCCAGCATCCGGCACGCCCGCGGGCCGCCTCGCCCAGCCCTCCAGCTCACACGCAACCAACGGCGCATCACACCGGTCGCCCGCCGCCCGCGTCAGCCGCAAGCCCCCCGAGATCGAGCCCATGCTCGAGGACGAGCAAGATGAGCAGGGCGATGGCGGCATCAAGCTCGTCCTGGGCATCATGCTGGGCGTGGTCATCGCCGCGGTCTCACTCCTCGGCGTGCTCTCGATCATGTGGGAGTCAAAGAACGATCCCACAAACACCGGCGATCAGATCGCACAGACCGAACCCGCGCCACCCCAGAACCAGGGCGAGCGACCGCCGCCCGATCCCGACCCGGCGCCGGATCCGTCCGAGCCCGCACCCATGCTGCCGATCCCCGAGGCGATGGAGCGCGCCCGTGAGGCCCTGGCGATCGACCCCGACCAGGGCGTCCGCGAGATCGGCGCGATCATCGACCGCGTTGCGCTTGCCTGGGTGCAGATGCCCTCCGACCAGCGCACCCGCATCCACGCCGACATCGTCGACCTGCTCTACCGCGTCAGCCCGCGCGCCGAGCACGCCGGCGAACTCACCCAACGCATCGCCCGCGGCGCACATGCCTTCGCGGAGGCCACCCGCCCCAGCGCCGATGACATCACCCGCGGCGCATGGTCCAGCGGCATGCTCGTCCGCCTGACCCGCGAGTCCAATCTCCCGATGAGCGCCGCGGCGGTTATCGATGCCACCATCGCCCAGACCTACGCCGGCGCGCGCCCGCCCCAGGACGCGACGTTCGATCACGGGGTGCTCGACTTCCTCGCCAAAGTCCCCCATTCCATGCTGGACTGGCCCAACGACGACGACGCCCCGCGCAAGGCCTGGACGGCCTGGCTCGCCGCGGGCGGAGCCATCTCCTTCGCGAGCGAGCCGCCCTCGGCGTTGCTGCTCGCGGGCCTCGACCAGATCCTGCGCGAGGGCCCCGAGCCCACCCGCCGCGCCTGGCCGCTCACCGTCAGCGAACAGATCGTCGACGCCCTGCCCTGGGACGACGCCTCGCCGGCGCGCGCCTGGCTCGTCTCGGCGTTCAACGCCCCGGCCCTGACCTCCGCCGACCTCTTCGCTATCACCTCCGCGCTCAGCAAACGGCGCGACATCGAGGGCGTCGATCCGACCATGACCCTCGACGCCCAGGCCTCCGAGCGCGCCCGCGCCGAGCTGCGCGATCGCTACGCCTCGGCGTGGGGCCTGCTCGACACGACCCAGAGCGACGACGTGATCGCCGATCTGCGCGACGCCTTCGCCAGAGCCCGGCGCGAGGCCCAGACCGCGCTCACCCGCGAGGAGCACCTCGCATCGACCGCCCGCTTGGCGATGCTCAACGAAGCCGCCTCCTGGATCTGGCGCGGCGAGATCGATGAAGCTCTCGCGACCATCGACGACATCGACACCAAGATCGACAACGCGACGCAATCGACCCGCGCCGCCGGCCGCGGCCTCAGCGAGCAAGACTCCAGCCAATGGGCCGTCCGCTACCTCAGCGTCCGGCGCAACCAGCAGGCCCGCCTCGAGCTGCTCGACACCCTCTCGCGCAGGTCGAGCACATCGACTCTCGACACGATGGACGCCGAGGTGCTGGTGCGCGAGGCGATCCGGGGCGACCGGGGCGTCGTCCGCCGCCGCGCCCACGACCTCGTCCGCCAGTTCATGTTCCAGGCCCCGGTTGTCAACGCCCTGCTCGAAGAGCTCCCCGACGCCCCCGAGACCCACACCAACGCCCGGCTCATCAGCGACGCCGCGGGCATCCGCACGCTCGACCCGACCGAGCCCAACTGGCGCATCGAGGCCCGCCGAGGACTCGTGGAACGCCTGCTCGAACTCGTCGCCGGCGAGAGCCCCGAGGCCTCCATCGACCGCCTCAGCACAGTCATCGCCCGCGCCTACGCCCTGCGCGCATCGACAAGTCTCGACGCAGATCCGGATGCGGGTCTCAGCGCCGAGGGGGCCGCCCTTGAGCTGCGCCTGCGCTGGCGTCGGCGCGCCGCCAACGTCCTCTCGACCGCCTCGCTGTCTCTGGACCGCATCGAGCGCGAACGCCTCGGGCGCGTCTCCAGCTCACGCGGCCCAGTCCAGAACTTCGCCGCCGAACAGCTCGCGACCTGCGAACTGATGGCCTACGTCGTCATCGGCGAGCGGGCCGGCGTGAGCGAAGAAGTTCGATCCGTCCTCCAAGCCATGGAAGTCCGCCGCCAGGGCGCACGCCACATCTTCGAGCAGCTCGCCGCGGTCGAGTCCGCGATGGGCGAGCTCTGGCTCATCAGACTGAGGGATTGACGATGCGCACGATGCTGATCTCGCTCACGCTCGCCGCCGCGGCCCTGGCCCAAACGCCGCAGGAACCGCCGGAGGCCACGCTCCCGATAGACAACCTGCGCGAGCGCCTCGAGGCCCTCCAGCCCGCCGACCCCCGCGCTTACTTCCTTCTCGGCGAGGAGGTCGCCCAGGAGTTCCGCACCCCCGCCGAACTCGAGCTCGCCCGCACCCTCCTGGTCCTCGCGTTCCACCTCGATCGCGACCAGGGCGGCACGCTCGCGCCCAGCGCCGCGATCGCGCTGGCAGAACTCCAGGGCATCGGCCAGGATCGCGACTGGCTCATCGCCCTGGCCCACGCGATGGACCACCGCCACGCCGCGCCCGACTGGCGCGGCGCCTCGCCCGCCGAGACCAGCGACCTGGACGCCTATCGCGCCGCTGTCGCCGTTGGCCGCGTGCGCTCCGGACACGGCCGCGACGCCCTGGAACTGCTCGAAGACCCCGCCGTCATGGAAATCATCCGGCGCTACGAGCCCCTGCTCAGCCCCGCCAACCGCCCGGGCTCAGCGGATTGGCTGCTGCGCGAGGCCCGGCGCTGGCCCTGCCCGGAGTGCGGCTTCGAACGCATCAACCGCGCCATCGACGCCTCGCAGAGCGGCTACGTCAAGTGCCGGGTCTGCAACGGCAACCCCGGCCCGCAGATCAGCCAGGACGAACTCATCGCCCAGCTCCGATTCGAGGCGCGAATGCTCAACGGCGTGCAGCGTTCCTGGGCCGCCCAGGTCATCGCCGACGCCGGCGCGCCCCTGCGAGACCCCACGCCTGAAGAACTCGCTCCCACGCTCGGCATCGACCCGCGCAAGAGCCTCTGGCGCGACGGGCAGTGGATCGCTCCCGAGCGCGACGACGAGCGCGATGACGCCGAAGCGCCGACTCCACCGGTGGATGAGCCATCGGAAGGTTAGCTCACGGATCGTTCCAGCCAGGCCAACCGACGCGCCGAGCAGCACCGATTCACCCAGCGCCTAGACTCGCCCGATATCCAGACTCGTACCCATCACTCTCACGGAGCGCGATCCAGCCCATCGCGAGCGACATGACCGACCAAGCCGCCACCGAGACCAAGCCCGGCATCACCTTCGATGAGTTCGCCCGCGTCGGCCTTCGCGTCGCCCGCATCGTCGAGGCCGAGCCCCATCCCAACGCCGACCGCCTGCTCAAGCTCCAGGTCGACGACGGCTCGGGCGAGCCCCGCCAGATCTGCGCCGGCATCAAGGGCCACTACGAGCCCGCCGACCTGCTCGGCAGGCTCATCGTCATCGTCGCCAACCTCGCCCCGCGCCAGATCCGCGGCGAGGAATCCCGCGGCATGCTCCTCGCCGCTAGCGACGCCCCCAAAGGCGACGGAGGCGATCGCAGCGTCATCCTCCTCACTCCCATGAGCGAGATCGAACCGGGCTCAGCCGTCTCCTGAGTCGCTCTCAACTCAAAGAACGTGCCCGAAATCGACGGTGCTCTTGGACGCCGGGCCTGAGGCTTGGCGAAGGTCCGGGCCGGGACGCGTCCATCTGCACGCACGATTTGAAGTCGCCGATCCCGCGCTCAGCGTGACTATCCGCGCGAGCCGACCCGCTCGTAAATGCGATCGACAAAGTCGTCGCGCATCTGCTGGCGGCGTTCGATCTCGCCGCGCAGCTCCCCGAGCCGCGCCTCCAGCGTGCGCACCTCGTGCTCCTTGATCGCCAGGTGTGCGTCGAAGCTCGAACGGACCGAGTCGCGCACCAGCTCGCGCGCAATCGCGACCTTCTGCTCTTCGGCCGACTCGTCATCGAGCAGCCCTTGCAGATCGCGCGACCGGATCGTCAGCTCCAGGTTCGCGTGCAGTTCGACGATCATCAGCGTCGCCAGCTCCGGGTCGTGCGCCTGGGCCCGCCGGATCTCCTCGAGCTTCGGCGCGATCCGCTGGAGCAGCCTGTCGGTCTGCTCGGCGTTCTCGTTGCCGATCTCGGCCACCTGCCGCGAAACCGATGGCGCCTGCGCCTCCAGCATGCCCAGAACCTGCCGGCGCGTCTCCGGATCCAGCGGCTTGGCGAAGCGCCCGCCTCGATGGCTTACGGGCCCGCGGCGCGATGGATCCTGGCCGCTCGTGCCGTCGCGACGCGTGCTCCGCACCGCGTCGTCGGCCCGCTCGCGCATGTCCTTGGCGATGACCTGGGCGCTTTCGCCCGCGTCCAGGCGTTCGATCGCGCGCGCTAATCCCTGCTCCTGCTGGACATATCGCTTCGCTCGCTCGCGCGTCCACTCCAGACGCCGCACCAGACGCTCGCGCAGCTGCGCCCGCTGCTCCTCGATCGAGGGACCGTCGCTCTCGGCGTCATCGCTCTGCTCGCCGGCGCTATCGACGGGCCGTTCCAGTCCGCCATCCTGACCGCTCGCGATGCCGAGCCCGAGCGCCAGCGACGCCGCGATCAGCCCCGCGACGTAGCCGCCCAGCACGCTCCATACCTGGCGATTCGACATCACAGAGCCCCCTCATCCGAGAGAAAGTCCAGGTCGTCCCACTCGCGGTCCAGCTCGCCGCCCAGCATCGTGGACTCGGCGACCAGCACGTCGATCTTCCCGTCCAGCGCGTCGTCCCAGAAAGACCCGTCCACGAGTTCGAGATTGAACTCGGCAGCGGCGTATTCGATCTGCGGCGCAGGTTCGGTCGATGTGGGCTGCCGCGATCCGCCGGCGGGAATCGAAAAATAAACCGCCGCGCCGCCCCCGATGATCAGGATCGCCGCCGCGGCTCGTATCCATCCGCGCGATCGCATCACCAGCACCGACGACGTTCGGTCGTCGCCGCTCGCAAGATCCGCCCCCACCAGGTTCGCCTGCGTCCGCAGCATCAGGCGATCGGTCAGATTCGCCGGCGTGCTCAGACGGTCGTACTCACCCAGCTCGTGCAGATGCGCCACGAGATCCGCGTGCTCGCGCTCGCCGCCGTCGTGTTGTGTGTCGTGTGTGGTCATGGTGAAGGACTCTCCGTCGAAACGCTCAGCAGTTGCTTGAGCTTGCGCAGGGCCCGATGGTGGCGCGCCAGCAGCGTCCCCAGCGGCTCATCCAGAAGCTCGGCGATCTGGCGAAAGCTCATCTGCCCCTGGTGGCGCAGATGGATGATCTCCTGGTCCGCCGCGGGGAGCTGGGCGATCCCGGCACGCAGCGACGCGAGTTGATCGTCGTTCTCACCCAAGGATGCATCGCCCGGGGCCGTGACCCCACCGAACGCCTCGGGGTCCGTCGGGCGGGCGTGTCGCTTGGCACGCCTCGCCTCGTCGCGAATCCGATTCATCGCGACGCGAAACAGCCAAGGCTCGAATCTGCCCTTCTCGGCGTACTCCCCGCCTGCCAGCTTGGTCGAGATCGTGACGAACACGGACTGGGTAATCTCCTCGGCGAGCTCGGAACTCTGAAACCGGCTCTTGGCCAGCGCGAACACTCTCGGGGCGTAACGATCGAGGATCTCGCGCCAGGCACGCTCCCCGCCGCGCGCGGCGGCCACCAGCAGGTCCGAGACCTCCTCAGCCCCGCTTGTTCGTGGCTCATCGCGTGCCGTCAATGCCAGCCCCATACGCCCGCCAAACGCCCATCACTCCCAATTATTGCCGGCGTGCTACGCTCGTCGGCGATGGCCCGCATCCACTACAGCGTCGTCGCCGTCCTCCCGGACGAATCGACAAAGGCCCGATATCTCCGCTGGCTGCGCGAGGGCCACCTCCGGGGCGTGATCGCCGGCGGTGCCGAGCTCGCCCACGTTCTGACGGTCGATGGTCCGGAAATCCGCATCCAGACCCGATACGAGTTCTCGGACCGCGAGGCGTTCGACCGATACGAGCGCGAGTTCGCCCCCGCCCTGCGGACCGACGGCAAGAAGCGGTTCGGAAGCATCGAAGACGTCCGGTTCGAGCGGATGGTCGCCGAGGAGTTGGCCGAAGACTAAGAGCCCCTAAAAGAACATTGATCGACAATGGTCTGTGGCGCCGATGAATCTTTGATCGCAGGACGCGATCTGGACTGTCAAGGAGGAGATCATGGCCAGACTCATCGTCGGCGACGACCTTTGGAACCTCATCGA
>JAJDDM010000009.1 GCA_029260315.1 Phycisphaerales bacterium
CACCGTCGATTCCGACGACAGCACCTACTACACCGACATCAAGACCGCCGCCGAGGATCTCTCCCGCGGCGTGCTCAGCGGCAGCGCCGCCAGCGACTCCCTGCGCAACCGCAAGGGATTGGCGGGGTACGAGTGGGATCCATCCACCAGCAAGTACCACGTTCGCAACCGCGTCCTCGATCCGGATACCGGAAGGTGGGCTCGGAGAGATCCTCTCGGGTACGTCGATGGGGTGAATCTATATCAGTACGCCCGTTCTGCACCGGCGGCATATCGTGATTACTCTGGATTACTCTGCGATCCAACGGGCTGCATAACGGACACGGAAATAGCTTGTTGCGAGATAGCGTGTGATTCAGATGAAGCAAGAGCTGCAAAACCGGATGGACTAACAATGTGTTGTTTCGGAGCTGTAACACATTGTGTTTGCGAAAAGATAATTAGGGGCAAGTACCCGGATCCTACGGCGCGGGGAATAATCCGTGCATGCATCAGAGTGCATGAAAACGATCATGCAGAGGAAACTTGCTGCGAGGACTGCGGCGACGGTGGTATGTGCTGGAAGAGAGACGAAATCAGCTGCAATGATGATCCTGACGATGTGCCATGCCAAGAAGCTGACGCATTCTGGCACGAACTAAATTGTCTTAATAACGCGCTCCGCAGTGGATTATGTAACGACTCTAATGGAGTCCCGATCGCTGCGTGTGTAGATCAAGTTAACGCTCGCCTCAGGGATCTTAGATTAGCGTATTTGATAAACCTCCTTAGGTGCTATGGCTACCAATCTGAACGACGGTAGTGGCGCGAAGCGCTGCGCAGGGTATTATGAAAACACTATTTGCGATTAGATTGCGAGTCATCTTTGCGGCATGTATTCTGCAAGTCGTCGTTGTGCTTGCTGGGGGCGTGCAGTCCTATGCCAGCGCACATTCAAATTGGCCGAAGCCGCGCGAGCTACAGCCATTCCATTTATTGTACGACGGAATGCTATCGGTCGCGTGGCATGATGATGACAACTATTTATACAAAGTAAGTTATGTGCTAGTCATCAATGACATGGTCATTCCGGAGTCAAAAATTTTTGGCAATTCAACAATCCCATACCCGGAAGACGCGGAAGCGTTTCTATTCTCGCAGCGGTCTGAGTATTCTGCGCAGTATCGGCCGTGGCTCGCAGCAGACTCAGATTCCACATGGCATATAGTGCGGCTTGGATGGCCGTTTGCATCTTGTACTTACTCAATCTCCGGAGACCGATCACGTGTGCTCTCTGTTGAGGATGCGGCTACTTTTAAATGTGGCAACATGCCCCTGCTTGTTCTGCCGCTGCGAGTCGCCTTCATAGAAACGATGGCAAATGCTGTGGTCTTTGTACTAATAGTGTATTGCGCGGCAGTTTTGGTAGCGATGTTACGATTCTGTCTGCGAGTCTCCAAGGGGTTGTGCCCGTATTGTAAATATGATCTGTGCGGTACTTATCAACAAAAATGTGCCGAGTGCGGTCGCTGCATGGTGCAGCGCGGCACGCTTGGCGGAGATGTTGCATAATTGTGCGAATATAAATCGGCATACCCGTCATGTCCAATTACTCCGTCGACCCGAGGATCGGTGATACGACCGGAGTAAACCGCCGAGCCGATCATGGCGATGAATGGTTCCGCTTGGACTCTGGCCCGACTTCGAGCGCTCGATCAACTCGTTGTTCAGTCCCTGGTGGGGTCGGTCAACGTGATAGTGCTCGGCATACTCGTCGATGAGTCGCCGCAAGTGCCGTTCACCCAACGGGATCACGCGATCGAGGCATTCGGACTTGATCGACAGTACGAACCGCTCGGCGTAGGCGTTCATGTTGGGGCTTCGAGGCGGGAGCTTCACGGGCTCGACACCCGCTGAGCGCAGCACGCCGTCGAATCGCTCGGTGTAGAGCGGATCCCGATCGCGGATGAGGAACTTGTGCTTGAGCAGGAAGCCGTCGAAGCCGTCGGTGAGCTGTCTGCCCTGGCGCACGACCCATTTGCCGTGCGGCGCGCTGGTCAAGCCCGCGATCCGGACCCGGCGCGTCGCCAGATCGATGACGAAGAAGACGTGGAATCGCACGAGGCCACGGAGGGTCCAGGCCTCGACGGTGAAGAAGTCCGCCGCGGCCATGGCCCGCCAATGGGTCCGCAGGAACAGGCTCCAGGGCGTGCGTTTACTCCGCTGCGGCGCCGGCTCGATGCCGTGTTCCTTGAGGATGTTGGCGACGGTCGTGCGCGCCACGCGATGGCCGAGCTTCCTCAGCTCGCCCTGGATCCGGCTATAGCCCCACGTCCCGTTCTCGCGCGCCATGCGCACCGTCAGCGCACGGATCTCGTCCATCACCCGCGGCCGACCGGGCTTCCGCCTCGCCGATCCGTCGTATTTGCGGGCGACCAGTTCACGATGCCATCTGAGAATCGTGTCGGGCGTGACGATCGTGCAGACCTCGCCGAGCAGTTTGCGGCCCAATACCTTGCCCTTGGCGGCCAATCGCCTGCGCTGGTCGTCGCCGAGTCGGAGGCGACGATGGTCGAACTGCTGCCTGAGCGCGCGGTTCTCCTCCTGGAGATACTCGATCACGCTCAGGATCTGCCAGGGTTGGGCGAGCACCGACATCGCCGAAGTCTACGGCAGCAACTTTGATCGCGACGGGCTCGGCGTGCCGGCGCGCTCGGACACGGCCCTGGTCACCACCCGGGTCTATGGCGACGACGGAATGCTGGAGACGACAGAGGATCCCAAGGCGATCAAGACCAAGTTCCTGTACGACGACGGCGGGCGGCAGACCCACGTCGTCAGCAACTACACGAACTACGCCGGGACGAACGCGACGATCGGCGGCGGGGTCAACGACGACGAGGATATTGTCATTCGCTACACCTATACGGATGGGCTGCGGGCCACGATGGTCGCGGACATGCCGAGCACGCAGAGCGACCAGACGACGACGTACACCTACGGGGTCACGAAGGGAGTCTCCGCCGGGGACAGCGAGTTCGCGCATGGGGCGCTCTTGCAGAAGGTCCAATACCCCGACAGCTCGGGCGGGACCGACGTGGTGACGTACGCCTACAACGCCCAAGCCCAGCAGATCTGGACCAAGGACCAGGCGGGGGCAAGCCCCTCACTCCCACTCTGTCTCACGATCAGCCCACGATCCAATCAAATCTCAAACGAACGTGATCGAAGAGCAGCCAGTGGATCGGCGGGCGATCTGCGACCAGTCACCGGCCCGCGTGCCGTATTGCGTCTGCCTCTCTGTTCTGGGTACTCGACAACCGTTGCGCCCGCCCTGGAGTGGCCCTCCGGACGCGAGAACGGGCCAGGCATGTCCCATCGCCGCCATCTCTGTGAACCGCAAACGGCCAGCCGCGAGCGGCTGGCCGTTGCGATTGAACCGGGTTTCAAGACAGCTCCCGCCGAAGCGGAAGTGAGCCCGTGCGCTTAGCAACCCTGCGCGAACAGATCCAGGTACGCAAAGAAATCGTCTGCGTCGCAATCGTCGTCCTCATCAATATCACAGATATCGAAGTCGTCGTTCGCGAACGCGTCGAGGTAGGCGAAGAAGTCGTCGGCGTCCGTGTCGTTGTCGCCATCGAGATCGGCCGGGCAGCCGCCACCCTCGAAGATGATGTCGAAGCTCACGAATCCATCGACCTCCCAGATATTGGGGGCCATCGCGAAGCGAATCTCGTTGTCAGTAAAGGTCACGTCGTCGATCGTGTACTCCTCGTTGGTCTCGAAGTTCTCGATCCCGATGATGGGCCCCTGCGAGCTGTCCAGATCGCCGAGGACCAAGACCTCGCCCGCCCCCGTCGAGATCCGGGCGCCGAAGATCGAGCTGACCGACACCGAGCTCGCGCCGATGTCGATCGCGTGGCTCGGCGTCCCGAGAAACTCGACGTTGAACTCCACGCCGCCACCGACAACGGCGTTCGGAGGATCCACAGCAAACGCGCCGGGGCCACCGACGATCTCGCCGGTCACATTGTCGCCGGTCAGATCGCCCAGAGCGACCCCGGCTGTCAGCGCGATTGCGGCCGCGCCTGCAAGGCGTGCCGAGACCTGAGCCTTCACGGATTTCTGGTTCATCTCTTTCCCTTTTCTTTCTTTGCGGTTCTCTTGCCGCTCGCATACGGGAGCAACAACTCCACTTTCGGTGTGGTCACTTCCACACACTCCGCAACCGCCAGACTACCAGCTAAGACGGAGCTTGCCAATATTGTTTTGACGAATGGTCCCGACGATGGTGTCGCCAGGGGATCGACACGGTCCGATCGATCCGCCGGCCATTCGGGAAAGCACCCATCGAGCGAGAGGCTTCGGACCCTCGTCCGGCATGGTGTCCCTCACAACATCGGCTCATCCGCGAGCAACGCGGTCACAAGCTGCGCGCCGCCAGCTCGATCGATCTGCCTCGGATTGGGGTGAGACACCCACTGGTGTCATCGGACATTCTGCGCTGCACGGGTGGGCTCGCTGGGGTGTGCCGTGTCGGCTGGTCCGTCCCGGATTCTCTTTGGAGCGGGGGGGCGCTCGGCTGTGGGTCCGGAAACGCACTCGCCGAGCGGGCCCGGATCCCCTTGAAACGCCCTATTTCCCTGATCTCGGTTGCAGTTGGATGGTTCTGTCCGCATCTGCGCCGTGTGCGGAGCGTATGACTCAACCCATAGGAAACCGTGGAAAGGAAAGAGATGAGATCGCAGGTGCTTGTTCTGGCCGCCCTCTCCGCCGTCGCGGCCGCGGATGTCAACGAGGATTATGAGACCTTCGACGAGGGCCTCATCGGCGACTCCTTTGTCAGCAAGGGCGTCGAATACCACGACGCCAACAACGTCAGCGGCCGATTCCCCGACGGCAACCCCTTCGGTCCAGATGAGCTTGGCAGCGACTTCTTCATCGAGCAAGCCGACGTCTGGTACAATGACTTCCCCGCCTTCGGCAGCCCCGTCAACACCCTCACCTTCGGCCGCGCGTTCATTCCCGGCGAGAACCTCACCTTCGGCCCGCTGGCCTCGATGTGGATGACCCTCGACGAGACCGCGACCGAAGCGACCCTGGATCTGGGGTATCTGGAGAACGGCCCCTGGGGCGGGATCGAGTTCCGTCTCGAAGCCATGATCCAGGACGCCGTCGTCGCCACCGACTCGTTCGTCATCAGCGACCTTGGCGGACGCGACAACGGCGCATTCCGCACCATGTCCGTCTCAGGGGCCGAGTTCAACGAACTCCACCTCTACGCCACGCTCAACGGCGAGTTCACCGCCCCGCGCGCCATCATCGACGATCTGGTCATCGTCCCCGCGCCGGCCTCGACCATGATCGCATTGGGCGGCCTGTTCCTCGCCCGCCGCCGCCGTCGCTAACGCGACGCCGACATCCAGGTTCTCCCGTGCCCCCGGTCACGCCGGGGGCACTTGCATTTCATGGGCCGCCCCCGCGCCGCGCGGCACCCCAACTTCCTCTACCAACTCCCTCACATGGCGAGGCGCTGGGGGAGCATACCGGAGAGGGGTGGGCGGGTTTAGTCGCGCGTTGTTGGCTGGTCGCACTGGTGGACGAGCCACCAGTGCGACCAGCGTCGGCGCGGGTTGGTCAGGGGCCGGCTGCGGCGCGCGCGGGTGGGGTGTCGGACCAGTCGAGGCCTAAGGCGACAAGACGGTCGCGCATTTTCTTGAGGTCATAGATGTGAGCGAGGCTCTGGGTGGTGACAATGGCGAGCTTGCCCGAGTCGGGCGTGAACGCCGAGTCACCAAGGGCCTGGTGGCCCGGGCTCTCGATGCTGAGCACAACCTCGCCGGTGGCCGTCCGGCAGAGATCGAGCTGGTATCGGGAGTTGCCCACGGCGACGATCGAGCCATCGCGCGAGAACGCGACGCGCCCGGCGAGATCGTCGGTGTTGTTGCGGTCGTGCTGCCAGACGGTGGTCCAGCCTTTGGTCTCGAAGCACTGGATCTGTTCACCGGTGGTGACGACGAGGAACCTGCCGTCGGGGCTGAACTGGCCCACGACGTGCGAGGCTTCGATGTGCAGGAGCGTCTGGCCGGTTGCGAAATCGCGGACGCGTCCGCCCTCACCCTTCCAGTTGCCGGTGAACGCGACGCGCAGATCGGGCGTGATCGACGGGCGTGTGGTGAGGCCCCGGTACATGCCGAGGTGGGCGAGCTCGTCGGCGGTGTAGTCGTCGAGGACCGTGACGCCGCGGGGGGAGGTCATCGAGAGCGTGCTTGAGCCTTTGAGTCTGGTGAAGCGTTTCTCGCCGGTTTGCGCGAGGAGGAGTTGCTCGTCCGCGGGGAGATGGCCCTGCATCGTCCACGCGCGCAGGCCGTCGGTTTGGGTCGCGAGGATGCGAGCGCCCTGCTCGTCGAAGACGGCGTCCATCGAGGGCTCTTCGCTGATGATGGCGGCGACCGCGCGCGTGGCGATGTCGATCAGACGGATGCCGGCGGAGCCGCCGATGAGCACCGACTGCTCGTCGCGCGCGAAGTCGATGGAGGCGAAGGTGTTGAGCGGGCCGGGGAGTTCGATCTGCGTGAGGTCGTGCCCGCGCTCGAAGGTCCAGTGGCTGATGCTGCCTCGGCGGATGGCGGTGAGCGAGTCGGAGAAACCGGAGAGACCCCAGCCCTCGAGCGGGCCGAGCACGGGGACGGCGGCCTGGGCGTCCCAGAGCCAGATGGCGCTGTCCCAGCCGGAGGTCGCGAGGATCGCGCCCTCGTTGGCGAACTCGACCGAGACGACGACGCCCTGGTGCCCCTCGAGCGTGGCGTGCTGCGACCAGTCGTCGGTGGACCAGAGGTAGACGCGGAAGTCGTCGCCCCCGCCGGCGAGCAGCGAGCCGTCGGCGCTGAAGTCGATGTCCCAGACTTTGACGGGGGGTTCGAGTTCGTGGACGATGCTGCGCGACGCGACATCGACGATCGAGACGGTGCTCGTGTGGTAGCGCGACACGGCGATGGTTGCGCCATCGTCGCTCACGGTGATCATGTTCTGGCCCGGGCCGATCGGGACCTGACCTCGCAGATTGCCCGAGGGCAGGTCGTGGATGCGGAGATTGCCGTCGGTGTCGATGTGGGCCTGCCAGTCGCCGAGGCGGTCGGTGCCGAAGGCGACGCCGTAGTACTGGTACTCGCCCGGCGCGGTCACGAGGACGCGATCGTACGACTGGAGATCCCAGGTGATCCTGGTATGCGGCGCGTCGAAGTGGATGGAGAGGTAGCGACCGTCGGGGCTGAACATGCCGAGGTGGGCGATCTGCTCGGGGCATTCGAGTTCGGCGATGGTGGCGTCGTCGTGGATGGAGGCGACGCGGATCGTCGTCGGTGTGGAGCGGTAGGCGTAGCGGTCGACCTCGCGCAGGCCGTTGGAGTGGGGGAAGGGCTTATCCTCCCAGGTGCTCTCGTGGCGGAGGTCGGCGAGGGCGAAGCAGGCGACGGCCTCGTTGCGGAGCTCGAGTGAGGGGCGGATCCTGGCGGCGGCGGCGATGGCCTCGAGGCTCTCGAATCGGCGGCCGGGTCGGATGCCCTGGCGGGTGGCTCTGGCCTGGGCGAGGTAGGAGGCCCAGAGGCGCTCGGTCCCCTGTTGGTTGGCCTGGTTGACGCGATAGAGGCTGATGTTGCTGATGATGAGCGCGCCGACGATCGCGAGCGCGGCGAGCAGGGCAGCGATCGCCGCGGGCTTGTGGCGGCGCAGGAGCTTGCTCGCGGCATAGAGGGCGTTGGGCGGGCCTGCCTCGACCGGCTGGTCGTTGAGGTGGCGGCGGATATCCGCGCCGAGGGCGTTTGCGCTGGGGTAGCGCCGGTCTGGGTCCTTCTCGATGGCGCGCATGGCGATCCAGTCCAAGTCGCCGCGCAGGGCGCGGGGCATGCGGATGGGGTCGGTTGCGCGCCTGGTCGCGATGGCGTCCAGACGGATGGCGTCGAGCGCGATCAGGCGCGTGGATGGGCGGGGAGGCACGTCCTCGCGGAGGATGCGTTCGAGCTCGATGAAGCCGGCGGTGCGAAGGCGTTCGCGGTCGAACGGCGGCTCGCCGCAGATGAGTTCGTAGAGCAGGACGCCGAGGCTGTAGACGTCCGAGCGCGTGTCGATGGAATCGGTTGCGCCGGTGGCCTGTTCGGGGGACATGTACTCGGGTGTGCCGAGGAGCTGGCGGCCGTGGGTGAGGCGGGACATGTCGGGGCGCTGGTCGGCGATGGCCTTGGCGATGCCGAAGTCGATGATTTTGGGTTGGGGCTGTCCGTCGAGCTCGTGGATGAGGACGTTGCTGGGCTTGAGGTCGCGGTGGATGACGCCCTTCTGGTGTGCGTGCTGCACGGCGGCGCAGATGCGCTCGAAGATCGCGAGGCGGGCGGGGATGTCCAGGCCCTCGTCGTCGCAGTACTCGGTGACGGGTTGGCCGTCGACGAACTCCATGACGACGTAGGGGCGCCCGGCGGGGGTCGCGCCCGCGTCGTAGACGCTTGCGATGGCGGGGTGGTCCATGATGGCGAGGGTCTGGCGCTCTTGCTCGAAGCGGGCGATGACGTGGCGGGTGTCCATGCCGGGCTTGAGGATTTTGATGGCGACGAGGCGTTTGAGGGGCTCACTTTGTTCTGCGAGGAAGACTGCGCCGAAGCCGCCCTCGCCGAGCTGGCGGACGAGGCGGTAGGGGCCGAGGGTGTCGCCGGGTTGGATGTCGATGGGTTCGATCAGCGGGGAGCGTGTGTTTGCGCCGTCCATGAAGCCGGGGGCGTCTTCGTGGGCTTCGAGGAGCGTCTGGACTTTGGCGCGAAGTTCAGGGTCGTTCTCGCAGGTGCGGTCGAGGAAGGCGGCGCGGGAGTGTGTGGGGAGATCGAGGGCTTCGTAGAGGATGTCCTTGATGCGATCGGGGGTGGGCACGGGGGAGATTGTACTTGAAGAGCGCAGAACGCAGAGCGCCGATGGCAGATTGGAGGGGCGGACGATGAGGAGTTTGGAGGCTCGGGATGGTGGGGGAGTTGGTTGCACGATTGCACTGGTGGGCGAGCCACCAGTGGCACGGTGCTCGTTGCGAATCGAACGCCTACCTCACTTGCGTTTCGGGCTCGTAGAGGATGGTTGAGGTTGGCTTGATGAGCTGATCGGTGGGGATGGGCCAGCCTTGGGTATCCCAG
The DNA here is from genome assembly GCA_029260315.1 of Phycisphaerales bacterium. Lineage (GTDB taxonomy): Bacteria > Planctomycetota > Phycisphaerae > Phycisphaerales > UBA1924 > S146-42. The sequence goes on from JAJDDM010000009.1 coordinate 9,150, forward strand.
CGGAGTTCGCGGAGGCCGAAGGTGGGACGGCCGGCGGCGAGGTGGTCGTAGTAGTGGTACGCCAGGAGCCAGCGGTCATTGTCGCGGATGACCGAGCAGTGGCCGGTGCCGGCTTCGTTGTCGATGGAGGAGAGCAGGGGGGTTCCGCCGCCTTCGAGCATGGGGACGCCGTCGCGGTCGAGGTAGGGGCCGCGGATGCGCTCGCTGCGGCCGACGCGGATGTTGTAGGTGCTGCGGACGCCTCGGCAGCAGGCGTCGAACGAGACGAAGAGATACCAGTAGCCGTCGCGTTCGATGAGGTAGGGGGCCTCGATGGTGTCGCCGGCGGGGCGGGCGGCAAGGCGGGTGCGCTCTTCAGAGAGCGGGCGGAGTGACTTGGGGTCGAGCTGCTGGAGGAAGAGTCCGTCCCACATGGAGCCGAAGGCGATGAAGACGCGCCCGTCGCGCGTCTGGAGGACCTGGGGATCGATGGCGTTGAAACGGTCGCCCTTGGCCGAGCGGATGACGGGGCCGCGGTCTTGCCAGTTGGCGGTCTTGGGGTCGAGCGAGTCGCTGACGGCGAGGCCGATGGCCGAGGTGTTGGTGTGGAACTTGGAGACGCTGTAGGTGAGGACGTAGCGGTCGCCGACGCGGGCGATATCGGGGGCCCAGATGTCGCGGGCGTCGGGGAAGAGCTCGGCGGTCCATTGGGGGACGTCGGTCTCGAACGCGCGCCCGACCTTGCGCCAGGTCTGGAGGTCGCGGGAGCGCCAGATGGGGACGCCGAAGCCGGTGTTGACGACGTAGTAGAAGCCGTCGGGGGCCTTGATGATGGTGGGGTCGTGGATGGGTGTGGGCGCCCCGGTGAGGCGCGGCGGGGGCGCGGGCTGGGCGTCGCCAGTGGCAAGGGTCGTGCAGGCGGGGAGGAGGAGGATGGCGATGATGAGGAGGATCGCGGGCATGGGTCGAGGTTAGGCGTTCCGGACAGTGACTTGGCGTCGCCGTACAGATTCCGATACTATCGTCGAACGGAGAACATGCGTTGAAGATACAGAGTATCGCAGACTTTGTAGCGGCGATAAATGACGCTCATGATTCTCTTGGCCATGAGTTGTGGTGGCGCGGGCAAGGCGATGCGGCATGGCATCTCTGCCCGGGAATCTTTCGTGGTGCTAATGATCCTCGGCGAGAGAAGGACCTGATATTCCGGTTCATGCGCAAGGCTCGGAGCCGGCATGCCGCCTTGCCCACGGCCGATGACTTGTGGGACTGGCTCTTGCTCATGCAGCACTATGGCCTTCCGACTCGGCTTTTTGATTGGTCTGAATCACCTCTCGTAGCCTTGTATTTCGCCATCTGTGATGTAGAGCAATCGGGTGATGCGATTGTCTTTGCCCTTCAGCCAAGTTGCCTGAATGAGACCGTCAGCGGATACGGCGCTATCTGGGGAAAGGACAACGCCCATGCTCGAGAGTTCATTGAACCCGCAATGAGAGTTGATGCCGAGCCTCGGTGGCCAGTGGCTGCAATAAACGTATCGGATTCGATCCTCGGATGCTTGCACAACTGACAGCATGCACGGTGCATACAGGCAGAACACCGCTTGACGAGTTGGCACGGTGTGAACAGTACTTGCAGCGGTTTGTGATTGACGGTAAGTCTAGGGAACAGCTCTGGACTGAACTGCACAGGCTGGGCATTCGTCGATCGAATCTGTTTCCTGATCTTGGCAATCTGGCTCAAGAACTCCGGGAGGCCGAAATGGTCTTTCCGGACTCTGACGATTCGATGTGACCTCCGTGGCATTTGACGTCGGTGGACTGGAACGGGGCTGGCTGAAGGTCGCTTGTAATTTTACAGAACATGGATTCTCGGACCTTCAGGATCCCGCGAATCTCACCCTTCGAAGGAGCAGAAACGGAGCCGGGTGGCTTGGCGTCGGCGGGCACAGGTCGCCATCGGTCAGGGGCTTGCGGTCTGCTGGAAGGTCTGGATGCCCTGGAGGAACATCTCGACGGCGATGGCGACGGCGAGCATACCCATGAGGCGTTCCATGGTGATGAGGCTTCGGCGGCCGAGGATGGCGGCGATGCGGCTGCCGAGCAGGAGGATGATCGATGCGCCCAGCCATGCGAGTGCGATCGCGCCGAAGCGTTCGGCCCAGGGGGTCTGGTCGGTGCCGAGGACCATGACCATGGCCATCGCGCCGGGGCCGACGAACAGGGGGATGGCGAGGGGGACGATGAAGGGCTCGGAGCTGTCGTCGTCGGCCATGCTGAGCTTGATCGAGGGGAAGATCATGGGCAGGGCGATAAGGAACAGGATGATGGCACCGGCGATGGTGAGGGCGGGCTGAGAGATGTGCAGGGCGCCGAGCAGATGGCGGCCGGCGACCAGGAAGAGGACGAGCACGAGCAGCGAGATCAACAGCTCGCGGACGAGGACGCGGGTTCGGCGCTCTTCGGGCACCTTGGCGAGCGTGGCGACGAACAGCGGGATGAGGCCGAACGGGTCGATGATAAAGAAGAGCAGGAGCGCATTGGAGATCATGGAGCGGAGGTTATCCGATGCGTGCGGCGCGCGTTCCGTTCGTGTCGCGGCGGGCTCCTGATTTCCCCTTCCTACAGTCGCCCCATGAGCGTGATGCTGGATGGGTCGGCGCTGTCGTTGAAGCAGGTTGAGCGGGTGGCTCGCGGGGGCGAGCGGGTGGAGATTTCGGATTCCGCCGTGGCGGGGATGGCGCGATCGCGGGGCGCGGTCGAGGCGGCGTTGGACGACGGCGAGGCGCATTACGGGATCAACACGGGGTTCGGGTCGCTGGCTCGGACGCGGATCGGGCGGGATGAGCTGACCGAGTTGCAGCACAATCTGCTGCGGTCGCACGCGGCGGGCGTTGGAGCCCCCCTCCCGGAGGATGTGGTTCGGGGGATGTTGTTGTTGCTTGGGGCATCGTTGTGCCGGGGGTTGTCGGGGGTGCGGGCGGAGCTGGCGCAGCGGATCGTGGCGTTGCTGAACGCAGGCGTGACGCCGGTGGTGCCAGAGATTGGGTCGGTCGGGGCGTCGGGGGATCTTGCGCCTCTGTCGCACGCGGCGCTGGTATTGATTGGTGAGGGGGAGGCGACGGTCGGCGGGGCGCGGATGTCGGGCGACGATGCGCTGCGCGCGGCGGGGCTCGAGGCGATCGCGCTGGAGGCCAAGGAGGGGCTTGCGCTCATCAACGGGACGCATCTGATGGCGGCCCGCGGGGCGTTGCTCGTACGAGATTGCGAGCGGTTGATGGAGAGCGCGGCGGTGGCGTGCGCGATGTCGATCGACGCGAACAAGGCGACGAGCGAGCCGCTGATTGACGCGGTGCAGGCGGCGCGGGGGCAGGACGGGCAGATGGCGATGGCGCGGCGGATCGCGGGGTTTCTCGCCGGGAGCGAGATCCTGGAGAGCCATCGGGAGAACGACCCGCGGGTGCAGGACCCCTATTCCCTGCGGTGCGCGGCTCCGGTGATGGGCGCCGCGTGGGATGCGATGGGTTATGTAAAACAGATCGTGGAGCGTGAGCTGGGGGCGGTGACGGACAATCCGCTGGTGCTCGAGGTGGATGGGCGGCATCAGATCGTGTCGGCGGGAAACTTCCACGGGATGCCGCTGGCGATTCCGCTGGATGCTCTGGCGATCGCGATCGCGCATGTTGCGGGGATCAGCGAGCGGCGGACGTACTTGATGTTGAGCGCACGGGATCCGGAGGCGGGGTTGTCGCCGTACCTGGCAGCGCATCCCGGTTTGCAGTCGGGGTTGATGATCGCGCAGTACACGGCGGCAGCGTGTTGCAACGAGATCATCGGGCTGTGCATGCCGGCGAGTGTGAGCAACCTCCCCACTTCTGCGGGGACGGAGGATTACAACAGCTTCGGGCCGCGGGGGGCGGCCAAGGCGCAGCGTGCGTTGGAGTTGGCGCAGCGGGTGGTGGCGATCGAGCTGTTGTGCGCGGCGCAGGCGATGGAGAGCCATCGGCCGTTGAAGTCCGGGGCGGGTGTCGAGCGGGCGCACGCGATGATCCGAGCGCATGTGCCGGCGTTAGATCACGATCGGTCGCCTTCTGCTGATATCGAGCGGATCGCAGAGATGGTGGCGGCGGGCGCGATCGGGGAAGGGTGAGCGTTGTCCGAGGGCGGGTCATCCCGAGCTCGGCGGGCGTTTCTGACGGCGCAGTGGCGGCACCTGGTGCTCGTGAGCTACGCGGTCGGGGACGATCTGCTGACGCCCCATCTGCCGGCGGGGCTGGAGCTGGATCGGTTCGGCGGCTGGGCGTGTTGCTCGCTGGTGGCGTTTGAGTTTCGGGATACGCGTGTAAAGGGCGTGCGCTGGGCGGGGCATGTGAACTTCCCCGAGGTGAACCTGCGTTTCTATGTGCGGGATTCATGGGGGCGGCGGGGCGTGTGCTTTGTGCGCGAGTGGGTGCCGCGGCGGTTGGTTGCGTGGATCGCGCGCGGGTTGTACAACGAGCCGTACGCGCGGGTGGCGATGCGCAGCGAGATCGAGCGGGGCGATGGCGGGGTGCGGGCGGGTTATCGCTGGCAGTCTGGCGGGCGGGAGCACTCGGTTGAGGCTCGCGGGGTCGGGCCCCCCCATCTCCCGGACAAGGACTCTGCCGAGCACTGGTTCAAGGAGCACTCGTGGGGGTTCGGGCGCGATCGCAAGGGGCGGACGCGGACGTACCGGGTGGAGCATCCGGTGTGGGAGGTGCATCGCGTACGGTCGTTCGATCTGGATGTGGATTACGGGGCGTTGTATGGGAAGCGGTGGCGCGTGCTGGACGGGGCCGCGCCGATCAATGTAACGCTGGCGGCGGGGTCGGGGGTTGCGGTGTATCCGAGAGAGGAATGATGCATCGCAGAGTGCGCGGAGAGGAACCACCACGGAGACACGGTGACACGGAGAGACTTGGTCTTTGGGGACTTGGGTCTCGTGAATGGGTCCTTGTGGCCGTCGTTTGGTTGGCTCTTGTGCGCTTGGGGTGAGAGTTCCCTTCGCTCGCGTTTCAGGCTCGTGGCGTGCGTGGTACGGTGAACGTGGGCGATTGCAGGGTTGCACTGGTGGGCGAGCCACCAGTGGCACGGGGGCTGTGATGGGCGAGGGGATTAGAAGCGGATGGTGATGCCGGAGAAGAGGGTGAGGTCTTCGTCGCCGTTGAGGCCGAGGACCGCGCCGGCGTCGAGTTGGATGTCGGGGGTGATGCCGTAGGTGAGCCCGGCGCTGAGGAAGGAGTCGTAGTCGCCGTCGAGGTCATGCTCGCCGATGTACTCGATGTAGCCGGCGAGGTCGCCGATGATGTCGTGCCCGAGGACGGCGGTGTGGCTGAAGGTTTCTTCGCGGTCGCCGTCGTCGTCGATGAAATCGATCTCGGCCTGGAGGCCGAGGCCCCAGCCCTGGGGGAGTTCGATGGCGACGGGGAGGATGACACCGCCCTCGACTTCGTCGGAGGCGACGTCATCGTCGCCGGTGGGGAAGGTGATGAAGGGGAGGATGGCGATAGCGAATGGGCCCTCGTCGTTGCCGTAGAGGTTCTGCTTCCAGCGCAGGCCGAGGTTGCCGATGCCCGAGGCGTCGTCGCCGCCTTCGAGTTCTTCGTGGAGGTAGGGGTTGATGAGGATCTGGAGGTCGACGGAGTTGGTGATGCCGATCTTGAAGTTGATGGGGGCGAGGGCGAGGGAATCGAGGCGCTCGCCGGCGGCGTCGGCGGTGGACCACTCGAGGAAGCTCATCTCGAGCTGGAACGCGCCGGCGTCGACGGTGTAGGGGCTCTCGGTGGCGTCGGGGCGGTCGGCGGAGAGCGGACGCCAGAGCTCTCTGGGGGTGGGGTTGAAGAGGTGGTACTGGGATTTGTCCGGGTTCGGGGGGTCGGCGTCGATGGGTTCTGCGATCTCCGGTTCTGGCTCGGGTTGAGCCTGGGCGGCCACTGGGACGGCGAGGGCGGAGAGGATGATGATGGGCGCGAGGCGGGCGGGGGCGATCTGCATGGGTGTGCTCCTTTTGTAGCGTTGGCTACGGAGCAATGTAGCACTTGCTACAACCGGGGTCAAGGCGGGGTCTGCGGGCGGATCGTCAGAGCCCGCGGGCGTGGTCTGGTTGGATTGCGGTATTGCTGCGTGGGTGCGCTCAGCGAGCCCAGGCTTGCGCCGGGGCCTCCTATGGGAGTCCGGCTGTGGCTTGGGCTTTGGTTGGGGCGGGCGTTGTGGGGATTCGGTGTGATCGGTGGTCGTTCGGATTGAATCATGCTGGTCGGTCGGCTTGGCGTTTCGTGGCTGCTCTCTGGCGCGAGGTGGGTGCGGCTTGTGGAGGAGCGCCGCTGCTTTGCGGCGGGTCTCGTTTTCGCGGAGGCGTTCTGCTGGTTTGAGCGGTTCGCCGGAGCGGATCGTGGCGAGGCTTTCGAGAGCGCCAATCGCCGAGGTCTGAGCTCGGGCATGGATGAGTTTGCGTCTGGTGTATTCGATGTGGTGGAAGGATGCGAGTGCCGAGGCGACCTTGGGCGAGTCGATCCAGGCGTGGAGTTGGGCAAGGGTGAGATTGTGTTGATCGCAGAGGTCGAGCGGGGAGAGGTCGGGGTCGAGAAGGTCGCGGAGGAGGGCGGAGGGGTCGAGATCGGGTCTGGGGTCTTGGGTCTGGGGATTGGAGGGAGGGGAGGTATTTGTGACTCCGCAGTCGGGATTCGGGAATCGGCATTCGGAGGGCGATTCGGCGCTCGACTCGGAGTGCGGGACGGGTGATTGCAGCATCGTGTGTTCGATCATGAAGCAATTGTTTGCTCGCGGCGGCGCGGCTCAAGCGGGGAGGGTGGTATGGGATCGAAAATGACGCACGATGGACGGTTATCGTGCGAGAATCTTGTTTGTTGGGCGAGGTGTTCGAGGTGGTCAGGCACCGAGATCGCAGAGCCGATCTCGGTGGCACGATTTTGGCGCCACCCAGCCGGTCGCGCTACCACTCCAGTTCGAGCGAGTAACGCAAGGCACTGAACAGGGCGAACATCTTCTCTGCGCTCAACGCTGTGATGCGCTCGCGCAGGCGGTCCTTCGGGATCGTGTGGAGGTTGTCGGTATTGATCACGCAATCGGCGGGCATGCCCTCGGCCTTCGAGAGCGGCACTTCGGAAGGTATGCGACGGATCACCCGCGTCACTTCCGCGATCGTGAGATTGCGACGCTTCGGGATCGCGTCCGATCGCGACACGACGGCAACGGGACGGAAGCCGGCGTCGCCCCCAAGTTCCGCCCACCAGCACTCACCCCGCGGTCCATCTCTCAGCCGACCTTCTTCTGGCGAAGGGTGGCGGGATAGAACTCGGACCAATCTTCATCGCCGGTCGATTCGGTCCATGCCGCGAGCCCCTTCACGCCGGCGTCGATCTCATCGGCCTGAGCTTCGGCTTTCGCTTCTTCGAAGAGAACTCGGGCCAGCTGCAGGCGGTCGGCGAGGCTGAGCGATCTGGTCTGCTGGAGGATTGCGTCGAAGTCTTTCATGGACTCGGATTCTAGAGCATTTCCAACTCTCGCGTAGCGAGCGGCCCGAGGGTGCCGTGGTCTGAGGAGGCCTTGCGACGAAGGCCACGCCAACGCCACCGAACACATCGGATCGTCGCCTGCTGCGGGATTCGGGAGCGGTCGGCAACTCGGCGTGGCCTTCGCTCGAAGACTCGCTCAGACCACGGCACCGCCGCGCTGAACGCTACGCCTCCGCTTGGTCTGCGCTAGGCGGCGGGTGACGGTGCGAGAACCAGGCGGCGACATGGTGACTTACCATCTCATCGCAAACCATGGAGGAGATTCATGGCGATCGCCATTCCCAAGACGTGGATAGCGGGGACGCCTCGCGGGTATGGCGGCACTCTGGATTGGCGGCGAGAGGTCGGCCAGTGTCTCGGTCAGGTCGTAAACAAGCTGAGTCCCGATCAGCGACTTGCGATCCGTCTCGAGTTTCGCATCAATCCTGATAGCTCTCGTTACTTCGGACAGAATCGCCCTCACGGAACCGATCTGGACAATCTGATCAAGGAGACGATCGACGGATTGCTTCCACATGGCGGCCCCGTTGATGATCGAATGATCTATAGCATCGAGGCCGCTAAGGTGCATGTTGCTCGTGATGACGAATCGGGTGTGTTCGTCGAGCTGCACGTTATCGATGAAGCAACGCCAGTCTGGAACGGATTTGAGACTGGCTAATCGTTGGGAATATCAACGTGTTCGGCCTCACCGCACGCTCTCGCCGCGTCATACCCCGCATCCGCGTGGCGCATGACGCCCAGCGCTGGGTCGTTCCAGAGGACTCGCTTGAGGCGCGCCTCGGCGTCCTTGGTGCCGTCGGCGACGGTGACCTGGCCGGCGTGTTGGCTGAAGCCGATGCCGACGCCGCCGCCGTGGTGGAAGCTGACCCAGCTTGCGCCGGAGGCGACGTTGACCATGGCGTTGAGCAGGGGCCAGTCGCTGACGGCGTCGGTGCCGTCCTTCATGCCCTCGGTCTCGCGATTGGGGCTGGCGACGGATCCGCAGTCGAGGTGGTCGCGGCCGATGACGATGGGGGCTTTGAGATCGCCGTTGGCGACCATGTCGTTAAAGAGGACGCCTGCCTTGTCGCGCTCGCCGAGGCCGAACCAGCAGATACGCGCCGGGAGGCCCTGGAAGCCGAACTTCGGCTTGCAGTTCTTGAAGTCGGCGGTGAGGAGCGCGTCGGGGTTGGCGTGGCAACTGAGCAGCCAGCGATGGAGGGAATCGTCCTCGGGGAAGAGGTCGAGCAGGGCCTTGTCGGTCTTGTAGATGTCGGTGGGTTCGCCGGAGAGGGCGACCCAGCGGAAGGGGCCTCTGCCCAGGCAGAACTGGGGGCGGATATAGGCGGGGACGAAGCCTGGGAAGTCGAAGGCTCGGTCGAAGCCTTGGTCGGAGGCTCGTTGGCGGATGTTGTTGCCGTAGTCGAAGGTGACGCTGCCGCGGTCCATGAGGGCGACCATGGCGCGGACGTGTCGGTCCATGGAGGCAAGGCTGAGTTCTTGGTAGTGGTCGGGGTCCATGGTGCGCAGGGCGTTTGCCTCGCAGACGGTGATGTCGATGGGGACGTAGCCCATGAGCGGGTCGTGGGCGCTGGTCTGGTCGGTGAGGGCGTCGGGGGTGATGTCGCGTTCGAGGAGGCGCTCGAGGAGTTCGATGGCGTTGCAGTTGACGCCGATGCTGCGCGCCTGGCCGGAGTCGCGGCATTGGACGGCGCGGTCGATGGCCTCGTCGGTGTCGTCGATGACCTCGTCGAGGTAGTTGTCGCGGTGGCGGCGTTTGAGGCGCGTGGGATCGACGTCGGCGATGAGACAGACGCCGGCGTTGAGCGTGACGGAGAGGGGTTGTGCGCCGCCCATGCCGCCGCAGCCGGCGGTGACGCAGAGGCGGCCCTTGAGCGAGCCGGAAAAGTGCTGGCGTGCGCATTCGGCGAAGGTCTCGTAGGTGCCCTGGAGGATGCCCTGGGTGCCGATGTAGATCCAGGAGCCTGCGGTCATCTGGCCGTACATCATCAGGCCCTTGGCGGCGAGCTCGTCGAAGTGCTGCTGGGTCGCCCAGTGCGGGACGAGGTTGCTGTTGGCGATGAGCACGCGGGGCGAGTCTTCGGTCGTGCGCACGACGCCGACGGGCTTGCCGGATTGGACGAGGAGGGTCTCGTCGGGCTCGAGGCGTTGCAGCGCGCTGACGATGGCGTCGAAGGCCTGCCAGGAACGGGCGGCCTGGCCTCGCCCGCCGTAGACGATGAGGTTATCCGGATCTTCTGCGACCTCGGGGTCGAGGTTGTTCATCAGCATGCGCATGGCGGCCTCTGCCTGCCAGGTCTTGCAGGTGCGTTTGGTGCCGCGGGGCGCTTTGATGCGTCTGTGCTCGGCCACCGTTCCGCCCGAATCGCTGAGCGTTGTCATATCGAATCGTCCCCCCGCGCGTGGCGTCATTCAAGCTACCCGATGAGATCGGGTCGCACAAGTCTCATCGACCGGGATCGTCTCGTGCATGAATGGCTGAGCGAATAGACTGTGGCATGATCCCCCACTGCTGCGAGCCGGTCTGGGCGGCGCGATCGGCGTCGCGGATGTGCGCCGCGATCGAGACCGAGCGTCCCGAAGGGTGCGAGATCGCGATCCTGGGGCTTGCAGACGATACGGGCGTGCGATTGAACGGCGGGTGCGTGGGGGCCGCGAGAGGGCCGGCGGCGTTTCGCGAGGCTCTGGGTCGCTACGGCACGGCGGATCCCGCGGGGTTTGCGTGGCCTCGGGTCTTTGACGCGGGGGACGTCGTTGCCGGTGAGTCGCTCGATGAGACGCATCGGCGGGTGACCGAAGCGGCGATTGCGCTGCATGAGCTGGGTTTGTTTCCGATCGGGATCGGCGGGGGGCATGATCTGACGTTTCCGTTCGTGCGAGCCTCGGGCGAGCGGTTCGGCGCGGGCATGAGCGGTGTGTATTTCGACGCGCACCTGGATGTTCGCGAGAAGGACGGATCGGGGATGCCGTTTCGCAGGCTGATCGAGACGGGCGTGGCGCGAGAGCTGCACGTCCAGGGGCTCGACCGGTTCGCCAACGCGGATGAGCATGTGCGTTGGTTTCGCGAGCACGGCGGGCGGATTGAGCGGTTCGCCCCAGATGCGCAGTGGCCGGCGGGGGATCTGTTCGTCAGTCTGGATCTGGATGTGATCGATCAGGCGTTTGCGCCGGGGGTGAGCGCGATGCATCCGAATGGATGGTCGCCGGGGGTCGCCGAGCGGTGGGTGCGGGCGGCGGCGCGACAGCCGCGACTGCGGTGCTTCGACATCATGGAGCTGAATCCGGACGTGGATGAGTCCGGGCGGACGGCGCGTCTGGCTGCCCGACTGTTCCTGGCGTTTGCCGAGGAGTTCGCGCGAGCGCGGGGCCTAAAGAGTGCGGGGCGCGGCGATGGGTGAGCTGGTCATCACCAACGCGCGGGTGCTGACGCTCGCGGGCGACGGCGCGAGGCGGGGATCGGCGCTGGGAGATCTCGGCGTGATCGAGCGCGGCGAGATTCATGTACGCGACGGCACGGTGGCGTCGGTCGGCGGTGTGGGACACGCGAAGGCTTTGCCCGGCGCGACACCCATCGACGGCAAGGGGCGGGTGGTGATGCCGGGATTCGTCGATTGCCACACGCACGCGTGCTGGGCGGGGGATCGGCTCGATGAGTGGGAGCAGAAACAGTGCGGGGCGACGTACCTGGAGATCCTCCTAGCCGGCGGCGGGATCATGTCGACCGTGCGGGCCGTGCGCGAGGCGAGCGAGGAGCAGCTCACGGAGTCCCTGAAGCAGCGCTTCGATTGGATGCTGCGCGAGGGGACGACGACGGTTGAGGTCAAGAGTGGGTATGGGTTAGGTACAGAGCACGAGTTGAAGATGCTGCGGGCGATTCGGGCCGCGGCGGGCCCGTGGGCGGGCACGATCGTGGCGACGGCGTGCATCGGGCACGCGAAGGACCCCGATGTGGACGATTTCGTGCGGGAGACGATCGAACGAACGCTGCCGGCGGTCCATGAGGAGTTTCCGGGGATCACGATCGACGCGTACTGCGAGCAGGGGGCGTGGTCGCTGGATGAATGCGTGCGTCTGTTCGAGCGGGCGATGGAGCTGGGGCATCCGGTGCGGGTGCATGCCGATCAGTTCCATGCGTTGGGGATGGTGGCGTGGGCGATCGGGCACGGGGCGCGCAGCGTCGATCACCTGGAGGCGACGGAAACGGACGAGCTCATGCGACTCGGCGCGTCGGACACGTTTGGCGTCATGCTGCCCTGCTCTGGGTTCCATGTCGATGGGCGGTACGCGAACGGGCGGGCGCTGCTGGACGCGGGCGGGCTGCTCGCGATCGCGACCAACTGCAATCCGGGCAGCGCGCCGACGTCCAGCGTGCCGATGGCGATCGCGCTCGGCGTGCGGCGCCTTGGGATCAGCACGGCCGAGGCAATCGGGGCGTGCACGATCAACGCGGCGCACCTGCTGGGCCTGCCCGATCGCGGGTCGATCGCGCCGGGCATGCGGGCGGATCTGGTGATGCTGCGGTGGCTCGATGAGCGACAACTCGGGCACAGCTTTGGGGGCAACCCCGTGGAACTCGTGGTGTGCGCGGGCGAGATCGTTGCGGACCATCGAGGCGGGTGGGGCTGATTGGGGGCCTGATCCCCTGCGCGGGCGTCCCTACCATCGACGCTCATGCCACGAGTTCCCAAGGTCACTGGCGCGGACGCGGAGGCCGCGTATGTCTCGGCCCAGAAGGTGGTCGAGGTGCATCGGCGGTTGTCGGCGTGGCTGGAGCCCGGGCAAACGCTGGCGCAGATCGACCGGTTCGTCGCGCTGACGCTGGCGGAGCTCAAGTGCAAGTCGTGCTTTCTGGGGTACAAGCCGCGGGGGTTCCGCGGGCCGCCCTTTCCCAGCCACGCGTGTCTGAGCCTCAACGACTGCATCGTCCACGGCATCGCGGGCTACTACGAGCCGCCGATGGGCGTCGGCGACGTGCTGAAGATCGATATCGGCGTGACGCACAAGGGCTGGATCGGCGACGCGGCGTGGACGTATGTCTTCGGCGACCCGGACGATCAGACCCGCAGGCTGTGCGAGGCGGGCAAGGAGTCGCTGAGGCGAGGGATCGCCCAGCTCCGCCCGGGCAACACGTTTCTAGACTGGGCCGAGGCCGTACAGGGGCACGTCGAGGGCGAATGCGGGTTTCATCTGATCCGGGGCCTGGGTGGGCACGGGTACGGCAGGAAGCTGCACGAGCCACCCTTCGTCTCCAACGTGCTTCCGGCGTTCTTCGGGGAGTGGCCCGATTCGACGCGGCGGATCGAGGCGGGGACGCTGATCGCGGTAGAGCCAATGATCGCGATCGGCACGCGCGAGACCGAGCAGGACCGCGGCGCTTGGCCCGTGTTCACCGCCGATCATTCGCTGAGCGTCCACTACGAGCACGATATTCTGGTGACCGAGGACGGCCCGCGGGTGCTGACTGAGGGGTTGGAACAGATCGAGGACGTGATCCGGTAGGTCGTGGTGAGAGTGGCCATGGGACGCATCGACGATATCTTCGCGCGGCTGCGGGCCGAGGATCGGCGGGCGATCATGCCGTTCGTCTGCGGCGGGCACCCGACACCGGACGCGATGGGTCCGGTTTTGGAGGCGCTGCAGCAGGGCGGGGCGAGCATCGCGGAGGTGGGGATCCCGTTTTCGGATCCGATCGCCGACGGCCCGGTGATCGCCAGCGCGATGCATCGGACGTTGCAGTCAGGAGTGACAGTCGAACAGGTCTTCGAGCAGGTCCAGGGCGTGCGCGAGCAGTTGAGCATGGGGCTGGTCGCCATGGTCTCGGTCTCGATCGTGCAGCGTTGGGGCGGACCAGAGGAGTTTGTCAGCCGGGCGAGCGCGGCGGGCTTTGACGGATTGATCGTGCCCGACCTGCCGCTGGAGGAGGCGGATGGAGTCCGTGAGGCGACCTCTCACCAGGGTCTGTCGCTGAGTTTTCTGATCTCGCCGACGACGCCCGCCAAGCGAGCGGCGAGCTTGGCGCGAGCCTCCGCCGGCTTTGTCTACCTCATGGCGCGGGTCGGGATTACGGGCGAGCGGCGGGACATGCCGGATATCTCGCCGATGGTGCGGACGATTCGCGAGGCGAGTGACCTGCCGATCGCATGCGGGTTCGGGATCTCGACCGCCGAGCACGTCGCGGCGGTGGTCCGGGAGGCGGACGCCGCGATCGTCGGCAGCGCCCTTGTCCGCCGACTGGAGCAATCCCAGGACGCCGCGAGCGAGGCCCGTCGGTTCGTCGAGGAACTGGCGCAGGGGTTGGGGACGGCCCCGGCCGGGTCGAATCCGGACCCAACGCCGCCGACAAGTTGATTTCGCGAATCAGCTCCCTCTAATGTCTTGGTCTCTATGTGTCTTGGTTTGGCGCAGCGAGCGCCGTGCCCGCACGGATCGTTGAGGGGTGATTCTCAGATGGAAACGGACACCGTACACGCCGAAGCAGTGAACTCTTCGATCGACTGGCGCCCGGACGACGACCAGGACAGGTTCGATAACGTCAAGGTCGATTCGATCTACGGCACGGACGTCTTCGGCGAGACCGCGATGCGCCGCAAGCTCCCCAAGGCGGTCTTCAAGGCGTTCATGCGGACCGTCGAGCAGGGTGAGCCCATCGAGGAGCACGTCGCCGAGACGCTCGCGTCGGCGATGAAGGACTGGGCGATCAGCCGCGGGGCGACGCACTACTGCCACTGGTTCCAGCCGCTGACGGGCAGGACCGCCGAGAAGCACGACTCGCTGCACATCCCCGACGGGCAGGGTGGGGTGCTCACCTCGTTCAGCGGGCGCGATCTGCGTCAGGGCGAACCGGACGCCTCGAGCTTTCCCTCCGGCGGGCTGCGTTCGACATTCGAGGCGCGCGGGTACACGGCGTGGGACCCCACGAGCCCGGCGTTCATCATGCGGGGCGAGAACTCGGCGACGCTGGTGATCCCGACGGCGTTCGTGTCGTGGACCGGCGAGGCGCTGGACAAGAAGACGCCCCTGCTCCGGTCGGTCGAGGCGCTCTCGACGCAGGCGATGCGGATCCTCAGGGTCTTCGACGCCCACGAGGACGCCACGCGGGTGTATCCGACGATCGGCTGCGAGCAGGAGTATTTCCTGATCGATCGCCAGTTCTATTTCGCCCGCCCTGACCTGATGACATGCGGCAGGACGGTCTTCGGAGCCGCGGCGCCGAAGCATCAGCAGTTGGACGATCACTATTTCGGCGCGATCCCGCCGCGGGTGCTGGCGTTCATGGCGCAGGTGGAGCGCGAGCTGTACCGGATCGGCGTGCCGATCACGACGCGGCACAACGAGGTTGCGCCCGGGCAGTACGAGCTCGCGCCGGTGTTCGAGGACGGCAATATCGCGTGCGATCACCAGATGTTGGTGATGGAGACGCTGGGGCAGGTCGCGCCGCGGTTCGGGCTCAAGGCGTTGCTGCATGAGAAGCCGTTTGCGGGGATCAACGGCTCGGGCAAGCACATGAACTGGTCGCTGACGACCGACACCGGCGTGAATCTGCTGGACCCGCGCGAGGAGACGCACACCAATCTCCAGTTCCTGACCTTCCTGTGCGCCGTGATCCAGGCGACGAGCCTGCACGGCGATCTGCTCCGCTGCGCGATCGCCAGCGCAGGCAACGACCATCGCCTGGGCGCCAACGAGGCCCCGCCGGCGATCATCAGCATCTTCCTGGGCGACATGCTCAGCGACATCATCAGCCAGCTCGAGAAGGGCACGCCGACGAGGACGCTCGCCGGCGGGGCGATCGACCTCGGCGCTCGGACCTTGCCGCAGATCCCCAGGCACTCGGGCGATCGCAACCGCACCAGCCCGTTCGCGTTCACCGGCTCGAAGCTGGAACTGCGTGCCGTCGGCTCATCCGCGGCGGTGGCGTGGCCACTCACGATCCTGAACACGATCGTCGCCGAGAGTCTCGATCAGATCGCGACCCGCCTGGAGAGCGAGGTGAGCGGTTCGCCGGACAGCGACGAGTTCGCGGTCGGCGTCGCGTCGGTGCTCCAGAGCGTGATCCAGGAGCACAAGGGCGTGCTCTTCGACGGGGACAACTATGCGGAGAGTTGGATCAGCGAGGCCGAGAAGCGGGGCCTGCCCAACCTGACAGATTCGGTCAGCGCGATCGAGCGGCTGATGAGCGATGGGTGCGTCGCGGTGTTCGGCAAGTACAAGGTGCTGAGCAAGCCCGAGTTGGAGAGCCGCCATTACATCTTCCTGGAGAAGTACGCGGTGCAGATCCGGATCGAGGCCGACCAGATGATCCAGATCGCCCGCACGATGATCCTGCCTTCGGCGGTGCGCCAGCAGCGTGAGCTTGGAGAAGCCACGACCGCAACGAGCAACGCCGGGGTCGCGAGCGAGGACACGAAGAAGGCACTCGAGGACTACGCGAGGCTCGTGAGCGAGTTCCGCACGGCGGCGAGCGCGCTGGAGAGCGCCGTTGAGGCCGACGAGGAGGACCCGTCGGCGTTCGCCCGGGCGATGCGCGATAACGTGCTGCCGGCAATGGACGCGTTGCGGGCGATCGGCGACCGGCTCGAAGACTGCACCGCGGCGGATCTGTGGCCGATCCCGACGTATCGTCAGATGCTCTCGGTCCGCTGACGCTCAGTGCGCGTCGTTGCCCGAGGCGACGACAAAGAGTCCACATGCGTCACAATCGGAGGCCCATGCGCGAGGGCTTGTTCACCGTTCAAGCTCGCTCATGGGTTGGGGGCATGGGACAGAGCCCAGGCTTGGGCAGGGCACCTGAAACCTCCCCGGCTCGGCGACCGGCTGGAAGCGGGTGTTACCGAATGGCGACCGGCTGGAAGCCGGTGCTACCGAATGGGCAGGTCGGCCGGTCTGTTGACGTTGTGCGCCAAACGCTCGTCGATCTCGACGCGCTCGATGGTGTGTGCGCGAAGGAAGGCGTGCATGGTGAGCCCGCCGCCGGCGGCGGCCAGGCGCATCGGCTCGCACAGAACGGGGCGGTAGAGCCCGATCGTCGGGTGGTCGCGCCCGCTGGAAGCGATGACGGCCTCGGCCAGCTCGCTCACTTGGGCAGCCGCGGCGATCTTGCGGACACATGCCGCGTCGATGGCGTCGAGGTCCCCGGCGAGGACGAAGATCGGGCCCGGCGCGTGCTCCAGCGCCGCGAGGATGCCGCCCATGGGCCCCAGGCCCGGGTAGGGATCGAGGATGTCGGCATCGAAGCACGCGCGGACCTTGGGGTGGCAGGCCCCCACCGCCGCGACGCGCGGGCCGAAGACCTCGCGCAGCGCTCGGACGGGCCTCTCGACGAGGATGGTGTCTTCGTCGAGCCGTCGGCGGAGCTTGTCGTTGCCGAAGCGTTTGCTGCTGCCGCCGACGAGGACGACGGGGGTGATTGTGGCCAGCCATGCGGGATCGAGCCGCTCTGGTGCCGGCGGAATGGTTGCGTCGTCTTGCATGGTCAGGCTCGCGGCCGGTGGTGGCGTTCGCCGACGCCGATGGCGGTGTCGATCGCGTGGGGCAGGATGTCGAGGATGGCCTCGGCGTGCTCGACGGCGCCCTTGGGCGAGCCGGGGAGAGTGAGGACGAGGGTTCGCCCGACGACGCCCGCGACGCCGCGGGAGAGGTAGGTCAGCGGCGTCTTCTCCAGGCAGCGCTGGCGGGCGAGTTCCATGAGGTTCGGGGCGGGCTTGTCGAACAGTGGCGCGACGGCCTCTGGCGTGACATCGCGCGGGGCGAGGCCGGTGCCGCCGGTCGTGAGGATGAGATCAACGGGCCGGTCGCCGGCGGTGCAGCGTTCGATGAAGGTGCGGATGGCGTCGATCTCGTCGGGAATGATTGCGCTCTCGACGACCGTTCCAAGAGCCTCGCGGGCGATGAGCTGTTCGAGGGCCGGGCCGGAGCGATCCTCGGCCTCGCCGGTGCTTGCGCGATCGCTGATCGTGAGCACGGCGATCCGATATGGGCGCTGTTGACTCACCCGGATGGCTCCACGCTATCCGTGGGCTCGGCGCCAGGAGCGAGGTAGTGCCCGCTGCGTCCGCCGCGTTTCTCGATGACGCGCACGCCCTCGATGATCATGGTCTTGTCGATGGCCTTGCCCATGTCGATGACGGTGAGGGCGCAGACGGTGACGGCAGTCAGGGCCTCCATCTCGACGCCGGTGCGGGCCCGCGTGCGAATCAGAGACGTGATATGGACGCGGTCGCCGTCGAGGGTCGCCTCGACATCGACGTGGTCGATCGGCAGGGGATGGCAGAGGGGGATCAGCTCACCGGTCCGCTTGGCGGCCATGATGCCCGCGAGGCGGGCGACCGCCAGCAAATCCCCCTTTGCGAGTGTGTTGCCGCGGATCGCGGTCGCGAGTTCGGACGAAACGCGAACAGAGCCCTTGGCTCGGGCGATGCGGTCTGTGACATCCTTATCCGCGACGTCGACCATGCGAGCGCGACCGGCGGCGTCGATGTGGCTGAGCTTGTTCTCCGGCGCATCAGACATGGGAGCATCGTACCTCAGGCGCGCCAGCGCCAGAAGGGCCACAGGCCGGGCGATTGGGCGTTCGGCGGCATTTCGATGAACCCGTCGCTCGCGGCGATCGACGCGATATCGCCCGAGCCCATGTTCGCGACCAGACTCGCGCCACCGTCGGCGGTCAGACGGACCGGGCGATACCACCACAGCGGGATGGACTTGTCGGGCTCGGCGTCGAGGGCGACCTCGGCGTGATGGGCGGGCCCGGCAAACCCGGCAAGGTGGCGAAGGATCGGGACGGCGAGGCGATGGAGCGTGCAGAGGACCGAGACGGGGTTGCCTGGGAGCGCGAGGATGGTCTGGCCTGCGGGGCCGATCGCGCCGAGCATGGGGCGGCCGGGGCGCTGCGGGAGCTTGTGGAACACGGTCTGGCAGTTGAGTTTCTCGAGGACGGCTGGGACGAAGTCGTAGCGGCCCATGGAGACGCCGCCGGTGAGGATGATCGCGTCGGACGAATCGAGCGAGGCTCGCACCTGCGACTCGAGCTCGCCCTCCACGTCGGCGACGCGATCGTGTCCGCTGACCGTCGCCCACGGGAGGGCGTTGATGGTCGCACAGGTCGCCGGGCCGTTGGAGTCGCGGATGGTGAACTCGTCGATGGGCTCGTCGGCGTCGGCGAGCTCGTCGCCGGTGACCAGGACGTGGACGCGGACTGTGCGAAACGTCTCGACGCGGGCGACGCCGAAGGTCGCGAGCGCGCCGATGGCGGGCGGGGTGATGAGGTCGCCGACGTGCAGGACGGTCGTGCCGGGCGGGGCGTTCTCGCCCCGGATCCGGATGTGCTGGCCCGGGGTGACGGACACGCCTGGATTGATCTCTATGCGGTCGGCGGAGTCGTCGGATTGCTCGCGCACGTCCTCACGCTTGACGACGGTGTCTGCGCCGGGAGGGACGGGTGAGCCGGTGTAGATGCGGGTTGCGGTCCGCTCGGCGTGCGTCGGCGGGCGCTTGCCGATCTTCGCCTCGCCCGTGACCGGAAGGGTGCCGAGGTTCGCGTCGATGGCGCGGATCGCGTAGCCGTCCATCGCCGAGACGCTGGACGGCGGGCTGGGACGGTCGGTCTCGATGTCCTGAGCCACCACTCGACCAGCGGCGGTCGCCAAGGGGATCGATTCGGTAGGCACAGGAGCGAGCCGCTCGATCATCGCGGCGATGGCGGCGTGGGGTGTGTCGATCGGCGGCATCATGCAACGGTATTCGGGCCGGCGGGGGCGCGAGCGGTTGCGTCAGGGGTTCTACGATGGCATCTTGACCATCCGTGTGCGATTATTTGGACCGGAGGCGCGTGCCGTGGGCGCGAATGATCTGGTAATCGACGTGGGCGACAGCACGAGCTGCGCCGAGCTTCGGAGTCACCTGCGCGAGCGGTATCCGGGCCTGGTGGCATCGCTAGAGCACGCGCGGTTTGCGGTGAACAGCGAGTTCGCGGAGGACGATCGTGTGATTCGAGCTGGCGATGAGGTCGCGCTGATCGGGCTGGTGTCGGGCGGATGAGCGTGCATGTGGAGATCGTCGAGGGGCCGCTGGGGGCGATGGCGGAGCCGCTGACTGAGGACGGTCGCGGGGCGACGCTGGTGTTCGATGGGGTCGTGCGAGGGATCGAGGGCGATCGGGAGATCGTCGCGCTCGACTACGAGGCGTATGAGCCGATGGCCTCGAAGCAGCTTCGGGCGCTGAGCGAGCGATTGGTCCACGAGCACGGGCTGCTCTCGCTGTGGTGCTGGCACAGCACCGGGCGCGTCGGCGTCGGGGAAGTCTCGTTCCGCCTGGCGATCGTGAGCCGCCACCGGCGCGAGGCCCTGGACGCCATGGACGCGTTCATCGACGAGATGAAGCGGGGCGTGCCGATCTGGAAATCGCCGGTATATGCGTGATGAGGGTGCCGTGGTCTGAGGAGGCTCTGCGACGAAGGCCACGCCAGATATGCAACCGCGTGGCCTTCGCTCGAAGACTCGCTCAGACCACGGCACCGCTTCAGAGATTCGTCCACTCGCCCGTGCTGCGCAGCACGGCCTCGATGAAGCGAACGCCCCGGGCGCCGTCCTTGACGGTTGGAAACTCGATGGCGAGGCCCGAGACCGCTCGTTGTTCTCGCTTGGCTCGGATCGCCTCGAAGACGCCGCGATAGACGTTCGCGAAGGCCTCGATGAAGCCCTCGGGGTGGCCCGGAGGGATGCGGGTCGCGGCTTGTTCGGATTCGCCCGGCGAGCCGGTGCCGCGGGTCATGGTCTCCAAGCGGCCGTCGAGCCATTTGACGGTCATCTCGTTGGGGTTCTCCTGGCGCCAGGTCAGCCCACCCTTCTCGCCGACGACGCGGATGGCCAAGCCGTTTTCCTCGCCCACGCAGACCTGGGAGCACGTCAGCACGCCCTTGGCGCCGGTCTTGAACCGCAGCAGAACCGCGGCGTCGTCGTCGATCGAACGCCCGCCGACGAAGGTCGAGACGTCGGCGCAGAGGGACTCGATCTCCAGGCCCGTGATGGTGCTGACGAGGTTCTCGGCGTGGGAGCCAATGTCGCCGACGGCGCCGGCACCCGCTCGCTTGGGGTCGGTCCGCCACTCGGCCTGCTTCTGGCCGGATTCTTCGAGCTTGGTGGCGAGCCAGCCCTGGTGATACTCGACGAAGATCTTGCGGATCTCGCCGAGTTGGCCGGAGCGGACCAGATCGCGTGCGCGTTTGACAAGGGGGTAGCCGGTGTAGTTGTAGGTGACGGCGAAGACGACGCCGGACTTCTCGACGGTCCGCACGAGATCGTCGGCTTGCTCGCTGTTGAGCACCAGCGGCTTGTCGCAGACGACGTGGATGCCGGCCTCGGCGAACGCCTTGGCGACGGGGTAGTGGACGTGGTTGGGGGTGACGATCGAGACGAAGTCGATGCGTTCGGATTCATCGCGTGCCAACTCGCGTTCGAGCATCTGCTCCCACGACTCATAGTTGCGGCCATCGTCAAGACCCAGCTCTCGACCCGATGCGATTGACTTCTCCGGCGTCGAACTGAGCGCCCCGGCGATCAACTCGGCCTGGTGATCGAGCGACGCGGCCATGCGATGGACCGCGCCGATGAATGCGCCCTGCCCGCCGCCGACCATGCCGAAACGGAGACGAGAACTCGAATGTTGCTGCGATCCTGAGACCATCGAGGCTCTCCAAAGAGTTGAACCACGGAGTTTCACGGAGTGAGGATCAGGAGAATGAGCATGCTCCAACGGCGAGATGCATCGTCGGCGGCAAGTCTTCACTTCGGATTCTGACCGCTCCTGTTTCTGACTCCGTGTCACTCCGTGAAACTCCGTGGTTCAATCCGTCTTTTCATTCCTTCTCAAACGCCGCGTCGAACGCGACGTTGCTCGGTGCGAAGTCGATGGAGCGGACGAAGTCGCACGCCTCCTCGGCCCCGTGCTCTCTATCCATCTGGGTGTCCTCCCACTCGACGCTGAGCGGGCCGGCGTAGCCGCAGCGGTTGAGGGCGCGGATGATCTCCTCGAAATCGACCTCGCCGCGGCCCGGGCTGCGAAAGTCCCAGCCTCGCCGATGGTCGCCAAAGGAAAGATGGCTGGCGAGGATGGAGCTGTCGCCGCTGAGCGTGCGCGTGGCATCCTTTATATGGACGTGGTAGATGCGTGCCGTGAAGTGGTCGATGAAGCGGGCGCAATCGAGGCCCTGCCAGACGAGGTGCGAGGGGTCGTAGTTGACGCCGAAGGTCTCGCGCCCCCCCACCGCCTCGATCGCCCGGCGGAGCGTGTGGACGTCATACGCGATCTCGGTCGGATGGACCTCCAGCGCGAAGCGCACGCCGGCCTCGTCGAAGGCGTCGAGGATCGGGTTCCAGCGGTCGGCGAAGTCGCGGAACCCCTCGTCGATCTCCTCCTGGCTCGTCGGCGGGAAGAAATACAGCTTGTGCCAGACCGAAGAGCCCGTAAAGCCGTTGACGACCTTGACGCCCATGCGTGCCGCGGCGTGGGCGGTGGCCTCCATCTCCTCGGCACAGCGTTGGCGGACGCCCTCGGGGTCGCCGTCGCCCCAGAGGCGCTCGGGGAGGATCGATTTGTGGCGCTCGTCGATCGGGTCGCAGACGCACTGGCCGACGAGGTGGCTGCTGATGGCGAAGCAGTCGAGCGAGTGGCTCTCGAGGAGGTTTCGGCGGGATCGGCAATAGGCGTCGGATTCCAAGGCCTTGTCGACCTCGAAGTGGTCGCCCCAGCAGGCGAGTTCAAGTCCGTCGTAGCCGAAGCTGGCGGCCTTCTCGGCCATGACTTCGACGGGCAGATCCGCCCATTGGCCGGTGAAAAGGGTGACGGGTCGTGGCATGGCGTGCTCCGGCGATCTCTGGTGCGTCCACAGAATAGCGGGGTGGGCGAGGGACGGGCTTGGATGGAATGATGGCGGTACACTCGCCCCTCGCAGACGGCCAGATGCCGAAGGGGGACCGATGTCGGAGTTGCCTGTGGAACCCGCAGCCGTTCGCACGCGACTGAGCGTGATGATGTTCCTGCAGTACGCGATCTGGGGGGCGTGGCTGCCGATCCTGTATCCGTTCCTTCTCGGCCATCGCCAGATGAGCCTGGACGAGGTGGGCATGATCCTGGCGGGTGGCGCGGTCGGTGCGATCATCGGGCCGTTCATCGCCGGACAGGTCGCCGATCGCTACTTCTCAACGGAAAAGTTCCTGGGGATCAGCCATCTGCTGGGGGCCGTGCTCGTGTGGTTCTTGGCAGGCATCGACGCGTTCGCGGCGTTTCTCGCGATCTCGGTGCTCTACGGCTTGATCTACGCACCAACGCTCGCGCTCACCAACTCGATCTCGTTCCACCATCTGCCGGATCGGGACAAGGACTTCGGCAAGGTGAGGGTCTGGGGCACCGTCGGCTGGATCGTTGCGGGCATCGCGATCGGGCAGTGGCTGCTGGCGAAGCACTCACCTGCCGAGCAGCTCGACGCGGTGGAGGCGGCGCGGGCATCGCTGGAGGCTCTGAGTTCGAACGGCGCCGGCGAAGCGGAGATCACGACGGCCGAGTCCACGCTCCAACAGGCCTCCGACGGGCTCGCGGCGTCTCAGAACGCGGGGCGGGCCGACGCGTTTCGGCTAAGCGCGATCATGGGCGTGCTCATGGGTCTGTATTGTTTCAGCCTGCCTCACACGCCGCCCGCGAAGAACGCGAAGGAGGCGAATGCGACCAAGGCGGCGATCCGCGAGATCCGGCGCCAGCCGCTCGTGACGCTCTTTTTTCTTGCGGTGCCGATCTCGATCATCCATCAGTTCTACTTCGTGCATACCTCACAGTTTCTGACAGAGATCCAGAATCGTGCCGGGGGCGAGGATCTCGCCGAGGCGATCAACGCGGTCTTCGGCGTCGGGGGCGGCGGGCTGATGACGATCGGTCAGATGACCGAGATCGCGGTGCTCGCGCTCATACCGTTGTTTGCGAAGAAAGTGAGCCGCAAGACGTTGCTCGGACTGGGCATCGTCGCGTACGCGCTGCGCATGGCATTGTTCGCGTACTTGCCGGCGATCCACGCATCCACGGGCATCTCTGAGCTTGTCATCGCCATCGCGGGGGTCGCGCTGCACGGGTTCTGCTTCGGTTGTTTCATCTTTGTGGCCTTCATGGTCGTCGATGAGGAAACGACGCCCGATGTGCGGGCCAGCGCCCAGAACCTGTTCAATCTGGTCATCATCGGCATCGGCATCATCGTCGGGAGCTGGTTCGCGACGAGCATCGTCGGCGCCTGGGCGACGCGGGCCGACGGCTCGACCGATTACACAGCGCTCTTCGGCGTGCCGATGTGGATCTCGATCGCGTGCCTGATCGCCTTGGTCGCGCTCTATCCGAAGCGCAAGAGATCTGATGTCGTCGAGCCGACGCCGGATGTCGAAGACGATTCCGAGTCTTCGTCCGAGTAGAGGCCCATGCGCGAGCCTGGGCTTGTTGTGCGCTGGGCTGGTCGCGAGATGGCGGGCGTCGAGGGGAGCGCAGGCTCGCGCCAGGGCCTCTATTGCAGCGGGTTCAGGAACAGCCCCGTCGCGAGCTTGGGATAGAAGAACGTCGACTTCTGCGGCATCAGCTCGCCCGCGCGCGAGATCTCCTTGACCGCCTCCAGCGGCGTCGGGCGGACGATGACCGCGAGCTGGGCGAAGCCCGCGCCGCCGCCGGCACCGGTCTCGTCGCCGTCGGCGATGCGGATGACCTCCTCGATCGTGTGGGGGAATGCCCACTTGACGTCGTTGCCGGCGTTGAAGTTGGGCTTGCAGATTTTGTCGACGATCAGGTGCTGGATGAGCGCGACGTCGAGCTGCCGCCAGGCAAGGGGCTTATCGGGGAAGTCGTCTTCAAGCGGGTCGGGATGGACCGGCGTCGCCATGAAGCAGTCCTTGGACTCCAGGTCGATCAGCCCCAGCACGTTGGCGTCGTCGCCCATCTCCTCGGCGAGCGCGTCCATGTCGTCCATGAGCGCCTCGGGGTCGCCGCCGGCGGGCGTGATCGACAGATACGGCTCGGCGGCGGCCTCGAAGGCGCCCCAGGAATAGGTCGCCATGCCGCCGAGCACGCGGTGGGTCTCGCCGATCGCGAGGCCCGGATCGTTCATGCCGACCAGCACGAACATCGTCCGGCGGGCGGGGCGGTCATGGGGCACGTCGCCCAGCTCGTTGAGATAGTTCAGCGCGGTGTTGTAGCGATGGTGGCCGTCTGCGACGAAGATATCCTCGCCGGCGAGCGAGGTGGTGTACCGCTCGATCGTGGCAGCGTCTTGGACGAACCAGACCTCGTGCTGGACGCCGTCGGGCGTGGTGCCCGTCTGGTCCGGATGGCGGGAGTCCATGATCTCGTGGAGGAGCTTGGTCGCCTCGCCATCCTCGTCGGGGTGGAGGCCGAAGATCGGCGAGATCTGGGTCTTGGTCGCCTTCATCAGGGCGAGGCGGTCGGCCTTGGGCCCGCCGAAGGTGTGCTCGTGGGGGAGGATGCCGCCGCCCTCGCGCGGGCCGAAGGGGACGGTCTGGACGCAGCAGGCCATGCCGCAGCGCTGGTAGTCGTTGCCGGCGAACTCGAAGCTCTGGCGATACGCGAACATGGCGGGCTGGTCGAGGCGGTTCAGCGTGCCGTCTTCGAGCCATTCTTTCAGGAGTTCTGCGCTGCGTTCGTAGCCCTCGGCGGATCCCTCGTCCTTGGCCGGGACGTAGGGCAGATCGATCGAGACGATGTTGTGCTCGTTTGCGCCAATCAGCTCATGCTTCTGCGCGGCGTCGAGCACGTCATACGGCGGGGCGATGAGCTCGGAGACGTCGCTCTTGGCGACGTAGGTGATCGCGCGGAATGGATAGACATTGGCCATGGTCGGCTCCTGAGAGTGGCACACATCCGGTGGCGATACTAGGTCGAAATGAGCGAGGTTCGGATAGGTCTGAAGCTGGATCCGGACCAGACCGGGTGGGGTCGAAGGGTGGGCGGGCGTGTCCGCGCGAAAACCCTGACCCTCGCAGAGCCTCAGGTCCGGCGTCATCATGTCACTTCATGAAGTGACATGAAGTTTGGGTTCATGTTGTGAGCGGGTTGACGGCGCATCACCCGCCTAGCCCGCTGCTGCTGCGTGGGCCGCCGATGCCCTGGACGCGCAGGCTACCCTCGCGGAAGCCGAAGGGCTCGAAGGTGATCCCGAAGCTGGCGACACCCTCGATGTTGTCGTAGAAGAGGGCGAAGCCGACGACGACGCCCGGAAGCTCGCGGGCGAGTTCAAGCGTGGCCCGCCGGAAGTCGCCCCGGTCGGTGTCGTAAGAGATGCTGGAGTAGAGCTCGTACTTGTCGCCGAGTTGCTGGGTGTTGACCAGGTCGAGGAAGGTGGCGTCGAGGGCGTTGATGGAGCGCAGTTCGAGGCTGGTGGAGTTGAGCGAGCCGTGGTCGACGAGCACGCCGACGCTCATGCGGGCGGGCTGAGAGGTCTCGAAGCTCTGGATGACCTCGCCGGAAAACGCGACGGCGTCGGTGGCCCGCCACACGCTGCGCAGCGCGCCGAACTCGCCCGGATTGCTGAGCTCCGGGCGGGGGTCGTAGTAGCGGCCGATGGCGAGCGGCTCGCCGGTATCGCTCTGGAAGACGAGCTCGCCGTCGATCGTGAGCACGTCGACGCTCTGCCAGCGCCCCGGGCCGCCGCGTTTGGTCTGGAAGGTCTGATCGAGGCCGACGCGCAGCATGGAGCCATCGAGCAGGCCCTCGACGCCGTAGTCGTAGATCGGCAGGTCTTCTCGGTCGATCGTGGTGCCGGCGTGGAAGATGGTGACGCTCGGCTCGACGACGTGGCGCAGGCGGTGGATATCCAGCAGGTCGGACTCGACGCCGTCGGCGGTGCTGGTGAGCGTCGTCGAGGCTCTCAGGCCCGCTGCGCCCCAGAGGCGTGCCTGATCGTCTTCTTCGGGGCTGAACTCGTTGAACTGATCGTCGTAGAGCGTGCCTCGCACGACGCCGAAGGGGTTGAGCCGGATCGGCCCGACGTCGGCGGCCATCGCCAGTTCGTGGCGCGTGTCGAAGCGCAGGACGCTGCTCTCGGTAAAGCCCTCTGCGCGCAGGCGGTCGCCGATGGACTCGTTCGGCTCGATCCCGAACGCCCGCTGGCCGAGAAAACTGGTCGTATAGCCGAGTTCGTCGGCGTTGGGCTCGGTGAAGTTCAGACGGAGGTTGCCGGCGCGGTACTCGGAGCTGAGCGTCAGCAGGCCCGGGCTCGAATCGGCGAACAGGTCGATCGCCTGCTGATGGAACGAGGCCTCGGGCAGATGTTCGGTGACGTAGCCGGGGGTCTGGAGGGCGAACTCGTTGACGCTGAAGTCGTTGAGCTGGCCGCGGGCGTCGAGGGCGAGCGCGGTGTTTCCCTCGCGCCGTTGGAGATAGCCGCCGGTCATGAACGGGCGACGGGTGTTGCCGAACGACTCGAACAACCCGTCGACGAAGGTCTCGTCGGAGAAGTACGAGGCTTCCAGCCACATGGTCCAGCGTTCGTCGAGGACCCATCGCTGGTCGAAGAGGATCATGCCGCGGGTGTCCTCGTCGTGTCCGAGCTTGCGGCCGGTATGGAGTCGGTCCTCGCCGCGGTCCTCGATGAGCCAGTAGGTTTGCAGGCGGCCGGTCATGTTGGGCTCGTTGAAGACGACATCAAGGCCGAGGCCGGGCCCGCGGGTGAAGTAGCCGTCGATGAGCAGCTCGGCGTCGGTGCCGCCGGGCAGCTCGACGCCGAAGAGGCTCTCGAAGTCCCAGCCGGTGCGCAGGGCGAAGCCCGAGCCGGTCGCCGAGTCGAAGCCCAGGCGGGTGATGGGGATCCGCTCGGGATCGCCCTGGATCATGGGCAGGTAGAAGAACGGCAGGCCCGCGCCGCGCAGGACCATGTCGTGGGCGCGAACGAAGTAGCGATCCTCGCCCTGGGCCTGGGGGCGGCGGGTGAGCGTCAGCTCGCGCGCTCCGATCGAGAGGTGCGGCTTGGCGAAGCTCGAGATCGCGACCGTCGCTCTCTCGGCGCTGAACTGGTCGGCCGACTCCTGGCGGATCGCGTCGGCACGAACGTAGAGCGGGATCTGACGCTCGTCGTCATACGCCCAGAGCACCGCGTCGAGGACGACCGCCCTGTCATTGGCGATGTCGTAGAAGATCCGCGGGCCGCGCAGGGTGTAGTCGCCGTCGGTGACCAGCACCTCGCCCTCCAGATAGAGCCCGCGAATGTTGTCGGGGCTCATCGTCTGGAGCAGGCCGGTGACGGGGCCGGGATCGAGAAACAGCACGGCCCGCTGGGCTCGCATCTCGATCGAACGCCCCTTGCGCAGGTCTTCATAGAGCAGCGTGACGCCGCCGGAGATAAGCACGCTGTTCTCGTCCTCGCCGGAGACGACCGTCAGCTCGCCGTAGCTGAACGAGATCGTGCCGCTGCTGGCGAAGATCGGCTCGCGATGCTCGGCGGTCTGGAGCGAATCCAGCAGACGCTGCAACTCCGCGGGCGTCTCGGCGATGCGCTCGTCGATGACCTCGCCCTCGGGCGTCGTGTAGAGCGGCATCCCGAGCTGGCGGCGGAGGCGCTGGGCGAAATCGAGCTCCGCCTGGCGGAGGAACTCGCTCTCCTCGCGACCCTCGAGGATCAGGTCGGCGCCGATACGGACCGGGTCGGCGACGCGCACGACGCCCTCCAGCGGCAGCCGCCCGGCACTGATCGAGACCAGCGACTCGTCCTGAGCCGAGAACGTCTGGTCGAGGTAGGCATGCACCTGATAGACCGGCTGACCCGCAGTCTCCAACCGCGGCAGACGCTGGAGCCAGACCACCGCACGCCGAGCCCGGAACTGTTGATAGCCCAGCGTCAGGCGGACATCGCCCTCCAGCAGCAATCGCTGCACCGGTTGAGCCCCCGCTCGGCGGGTCAGAGGGCCGGATTCGCTCCAGACCCTCGCCGAGGTCGCGCTGATGATGATGACGCCGTCGGCGACTTCCAGCGGCAACCGCGTCCCGGCAAAGTCCCTGCCTGTGACCTCGAAGGCATCGATCGGCTGCGTTGCGTGAGCCGCGGCGCACAGCCAGCATCCGAGAAGCAGGCCCAATCCGTGTCGCACGTCCGATCCTTCCCGCGGGTTCCGCAGCGTCCGATGCCGCGGTTGTGGCTTGCTGCGATGCTACCGCGCGCCGGGCGATGCGCCAAGCGGGGGTCCCCTCAGATCAGGTGAGATGAGCCGGGCTCGATTGATGTGGGCAGCTTGGCACCGGCAAGGTCGGCAGGCTCCAGCGCGGTCGCCGCGCTGATCTCCAGCAGGCAGTCCGGCGTGCCATCCGGTCGTCGGGGAATGTCGACGCCGACGGTGGCGAGCCAGCGTGCGGCCCGCTCGGTCTGCAACTGAGCACTCGTTTGCGGGCTGTCGTTGCCCTCGGCGTTCTTGATCGGGCCGAACTCCTCGATCCGATCGGTCTCCAGAATGATCGAACTCCCGGCCCTGCCCATCGCGTCGAACACGAATCTCTCAAGCTTGACGGCGTTGGGTTCGCTCGGATCGACCGCGTCGCCCGTGTCGGGATCGACGTGCGACACCTTCTTGACCGCGCGATGGAACGGCAGAGCGAAGCGAGGATCGCCATGGATCCGCTCGATGAACGCCACGCTCATCGCGTGGATGGCGGGGTTGCCCGCGGCAAACCGCAGCGATCCGTCCGGATTACGGGCCTCTGCGAGGTCCTTGGGCAGGTCGGAGTACTCGATCATGTCCAGCGTGCCGTCGGCCAGGCAGAATAGCCCGACCGGTTCGTGGGGGTCGCGCTTCGCCACCATCTTGCTGGACATCTCGCCTGAGGAATCCGGCGCGCCGATGTGCAGGCCCAGGAACAATGGGTTGACCGCCCGGACCAGCGGATTGTCGACTTGGAAGTAGCTGACGTGCTCGACGCCGCGGGCCCGCATGTCGGCGGTCGCGCCGCTCTCGACCAGCGCCCGGAACGACCCGCCGTGCCCGTCGGGGTTCGTCGCGAGGGTGGACTTGGACGCCAGCAGGATCCGCCCGCTGCCAGCGTCAAAGCTCGGCATGACCCCCTGGGGAAAGAACACGACCTGCGACCGGTCGAGCCCGAAGTAATGCTGCGAATCAAAGAACGAGCGAGTCTGCGCGTCGTTCAGCGGGCTGGTCATGATGTACCAGGGGATCGTCGTTTCGTACTCGCGTTGGCTCGCGAGGATCCCCTCGGCAAAGATCTGAAACAGTGGCTTGCGCGAGACCGCGCCCGCGGGATAGCAGCCCTTGGGTCCGTCGTAGCCAAGCCGCGAGCCCTGCCCGCCGGCGACCGTGAAGCACGCGACCTTGCCGGCACGGATGAGCGACTCGCCGGCGGCGCGTGCCGCGCTCGCGTCCCAGGGACGGCTCTTGGACGACGGGTCTTGCGGATAGAACGGCGCGGGCTCGAGGGTGTCGGGCGTCGGGGCGTGCGGCTGGCCTCGAACGTACGTCGTCACGAGATCCGGTATCGCTTCCAGATCCAGCGCCTCGACCTGATCGACGAGCGTTCGGCGGTCGTGCGGCGGGAGTTCTTCCCAGAACGACAGGAGATGCTCCTGATCGATCGCCCGCAGCCGCCCGCGCAGGCTGTCGATTGCTGTCGATATGGGCGGCGTGCTCTCGCTCGTGCTCATGGCGCTTCGCTCCGCGTGATGCTGAACTCGGTTGCTCTGCGCGGCATCGTAGAGGCGAACCGCGCCGATACGATGGCCCCATGCACGAATGGCTCACGCATCCGCAGCGCCTGCCGATGGTGGGCCCGTCGATCCTCGCCGCGGACTTTGCGGAGATGGGCGAGCAGTGCCGGCGGGCGCTCGAGGCCGGCGGCGACTTCCTGCACCTGGACGTCATGGACGGGCACTTCGTGCCGAACCTGACGATGGGCCCGGATATGTGCCGGGCGATCCGTCGCCATCTGCCCGATGCGCGGCTGGACGTCCATCTGATGGTCGAGCGGCCGGAGATGTACTTCGAGCCGTTCGCCGAGGCGGGCGCCAACGCGATCTCGTTCCATGTCGAGGTGCTGGCGGAAGCTGATCCGCTGGGCACGATGCGCGAGTGGGGCGAGCGGGTCAGAGACTTGGGCTGTGCGCCGGGCCTGGTCATCAACCCCCCCACCAACCTGCTCGACGACCATCTCGAACTGTTTCAACTGGCTGATCTGGCGCTAGTCATGTCGGTCAACCCGGGCTTCGGCGGGCAGAGCTTCATCGCAGAGGTGCTCGGCAAGTGCCGACGGCTGCGCGACGCCCTGCCCGAGACCACCCGGATCGAAATCGACGGCGGGATCGACCCCAGCACCGTCCGCGAGGCGACCGACGCGGGGGCCGACATGCTCGTAGCGGGCTCGGCGATCTTCCGCAAGCCGATCGAGACCTGGGCGGACCGGATCTCCCAGATCCGCGGCGGCTGATTCCTCGGCCCGAGCCTTGGTCTGATAGCCTCGAATTGCCAAACATGACCCAATCAAACAGGACGATATCAGGGGTTTCGACGAGAGATCGGCCCTCGATTCCCGATGGACGAGGGTGCTACACTCCCCGCTTGACCGTGGGGCTGATGGGGGATCGGGGCTCGAGAGCCTCGGACTTCATCAGGGCTCAAGGAGGTCGCATGGCCGACGCGAGTGCCATCACCGTGCTCTTGGTCACGACCGGGAGCACAGCCTGGGAGGACGAGGGCCGCCTGTGCGGCGCGACCGACTTGGCGATGAGCGAAGTAGGACAAGACCGGTTCGTCGAGGCGCTGGCCAGCGTGTCCGGTGACGGTCTGGACGTGGTCTACTGCGGGCCGGACGAGGGCAGCGTCGATGCCGGCGAACTGGTCGCCAAGCGATTCGGGGCCCGCAAGCGGGTCGTGCCGGCGTTGCGCGAGGTCGGGCTGGGCCTCTGGGAGGGCCAGCGGCGCGACGATCTGTCGTCTCGCAGCCCGAAGACGTACAAGCAATGGTGTGAGAACCCCGCGAGCGTGGTGCCGCCGGAGGGTGAGACGACCGGCGAGGCCCGCGAGCGGATCGTGGGCGAGATGTGCCGACTCATCGAGAAGGCCCGCGCGGGTGGCCAGAAGATCGCGTTTGTCGTCCGCCCCATGGCGGCGGCGATCGCCCACGAGGCCCTGCTGGAGGCCAGCGCCGACCAGGAGGGCGACGGGCAGGACGGCGTGTTCGAGTGGAAGACCGTGTGGTGCGAGCGCGTGCGGGAGCTGCGCGCGACGTGCCGAGCCGGCGCCGCCTGATCCAACGCAGAGGAAAACCATGACCAAAGCCGCGAGCAGGACGTGGGCGGATGTCAAGCCGGCGAGGCGCAACGCCATCCCCGAGGGGCTGTGGATGCGCTGCCCCGGGGTGGGCTGCGGGCAGATGATCTACCGCCGGCAGGTAGAGCAGAATCTCCAGGTGTGCCCCGAGTGCGGGCACCATTTCCGAGTCAGCGCGACCGAGCGGGTGCAACAGCTCGCCGACGCCGGGACGTTCGTGTCGATGTTCGAGGATCTGGTCTCGAGCGATCCGCTGAAGTTCGAGGATCTGCGGTTGTACACCGATCGGCTTGCGACCGAGCAGATGCGATCCGGGCGGCCGGACGCGGCGCTGGCGGGTGAGCTATTCATCAAGGGCCGCCCGGCGGCTCTGTGCTGCCTGGACCTGCACTTCATGATGGGCTCGATGGGCAGCGTCGTGGGCGAGGTCATCACGAGAACGATCGAGCACGCGACCGAGCGGAAGCTGCCATTGATCATCGTCAGCGGCTCCGGCGGGGCGCGGATGCAGGAATCGGGGCTCAGCCTGATGCAGATGGCCAAGACTTCTGCGGCCCTGGCCCGCTACGACGACGCCGGCGGGGTCTTCATCAGCGTGCTGACCGACCCGACGACCGGCGGGGTGACGGCGTCGTTCGCGATGCTGGGCGATGTGATCATCGCAGAGCCGAACGCGCTGATCGGGTTCGCCGGGCCACGAGTGATCCAGCAGACGATCCGCCAGGAGCTGCCCGAGGGGTTTCAGCGGAGCGAGTTCCTGCTCGGCGCGGGGCTGATCGATCGGGTCGCGCCGCGGGATCAGTTGCGCAGCGAGATTGCCCGGATCATCGACTACGCTCGCTGATGCACGCGCGGGCGAGGCCGGACACTCCGAGCAAGGCGAAGAGATGGCGGGGTGGCGAGGCGCTCGGCGCGGGGCTGCTGTTCGGGCTGATCATGGTGCTGGCGTTTCCCGGCGTGGGCGCGTGGCCGGTGGTAGTGCTCGCGCCGCTGCCACTGATCTGGCTCGCGGAGCGTGCCGCGGCACTCGGGCGATCGCCCTTCCGTACAGGCGTCCTTGCGGGGCTCGGCACGCTGCCGATGTGGCTGTTCGAGCATCAGTGGGTCGCGCAGATGAGCGCGTTGGGGCTGGTGCCGCTGGGGCTGGTGCTCTCGGTGTATCCGGGGCTGTTCGTCTGGTTTCTGATTCGCATCCGTCGGCGGTGGTCGCGGCTGCCGGCCTGGGTGGTCGCGGGGCCGCTGTGGATGGCGATCGAGTTTTTTCGAGGTTCGCTGATCTTTGACGGATATCCGTGGCTGCTGGTCGCCCATCCGCTGATCGAGTTTTCAACTCTGGCGATGCCGGCCCGGCTGTTCGGCACATACGCGGTGAGCATGCTGGGCGTGACCGTGAGCGCTGCGGTCTTTGACGCGATCCGGGGGCGATGGATGTCGGCGGGCGGCGTTCTGGTGGGGCTCACGGCGATCTGGGGTGGCTCAGCGGTTCTGGCGATGGGATCAACGGTCTCGGATCGGACGCTGACGATCGGACTGATCCAGACCAACGTATCCCAGAGCGTGCGGGGATCCTGGCCCGAGCAGGCGCGGGTCGAGGAGATGGTCGAGCTGGATCGGATGACCCGAGCCGCGGCGGAGCAGATCGGCGATCGCTCGCCGAGCGTAATCGTCTGGCCGGAGACGATGTTCCCGGGTTATTTTCTCGATGAGGAGTCGTTGAATGCGGTTCGGTCGCTGGACGATCGGGCGGCGGGATTCCGCGACGGGGCACTGGCGTTCGCGCAAGCCACCGTGCAGTTGGAGGAGCGCGTAGGTCCCCCACTGCTGGTCGGTGTCTCGGCGTACGAGGGACTGCGATTTGAGGCCGGCGATGGGCGGATCACCTGGGACAGCGTCGCGCGATACAACAGCTCGCTGCTGCTGGATGATGGCGTTCAGCGTGCCCGCTATGACAAGGTCTTTCTGACCCCTTTCGGCGAGGTGATGCCGTACATCTCGGTGTGGCCTTGGCTGGAGCGGACACTGCTGCGATTCGGGGCCAGGGGGATGCAGTTCGACCTGACCGCCGGGAATCGCCCGGTGCGGTTTGATCTTGGCGATGGCGTGCGGGTGGCGACGCCGATCTGCTTTGAGGCAACGATGCCGGGAGTCTGTCGGAAGCTCGCGTTCGCGGATGGCGATCGCCGAGTCGAGATCCTGATCAACATGACCAACGACGGGTGGTTCGGGAGCTCGGACGCGGGACGCCGCCTGCACCTGCTCTCGGCTCGCTGGCGATGCGTGGAGCTTGCGACGCCGATGGCGCGGAGCGCGAACACCGGGATATCGTGCCTGATCGACACCTCGGGGACGGTCCTGAGCCGCCTGCCGGTGCGCGAACGGGGGTATCTGGTGGTGCAGACGCCCGTGGGCGTGGGCGTGCCGCTGTTCGCGCGGATCGGGCACGCCCTGCCCTGGGCGGCCCTGATCGGGGCCATCCTGCTGGTGGGAACGACGTACTTTGGGGACCGATGCCCGGAAAACGCCGATGCAGGCCCGGCAGAGACTGATTGAAGGAGACCGCTCGTGAAGATTCGGACTATCGGGCCTGGGCTGGGGATCGCGGGGGCCCTGATGCTCCTCGGCTGCTCATCGGGATCGCGCGAGGATGCCTCGGCGCAGGTAAAGCCATCGACCCAACCCAGCCGGGAGATCTCGCGATCGGTGCTGCGCGAGGACACGATCATCCTGCTGAGCGAGCTGACCGATCACGAGAACCCACAGGTGCGGGCCAACGCGATCGAGGCCCTGAGCATCACGCCGAGCCGGCTCGACGCGATCCTGCCACGGGCGCTCGGCGACGAGAACGCGGGGGTTCGCGCGATCGCAGCGATGACGATCGGGACGATCGGGGCGTGCGAGATCGCCCCGCTTTGCGAGCCGCTGCTGTTCGATCCGTCGCCGTTTGCCCAGCTCGGAGCGATCTATGCCCAGAGTTCGTGCGACGATGACCGTCACACGGCCCAGCTTGCCGAGTTCCTGCTCCGTCACGATTCGATCCGGGTGCGGGCCCAGGCGGCGTTCATCCTGGGAGAGCTGGGCAATCCGTCTGGGGCAGCGCTGCTGCGGCACGCGGCGGCTCAGGGTGCCGGACGTGCCAGCGACGCGGAGTTCCGATTGCTTCAACTTCAGATCGCCGAGGCTCTGGCGAAGCTGGGCGATGAGACCCAGCGGGACATCCTGGTGGCGGCGCTGTTCGTGTCGCGGCCGGAGGATCTTGAGGCGACGGCGCTGGCGACACAGATCCTGGGCGAGATCCGCAGCCGGCGGTCGGCGCCCGAGTTGCGGAATCTGATCGCGTTCCGGGATGAGCAGGGGCGGGCGATGCCGGCGGAGATCCGCCTGAACGCCGGGATCGCGCTGGCCCGCATGGGCGGGCTGGAGCCCGGGATCGACGAGCGTCTGTCGGCGCTCGCCGATGAGTTCGCCCGAAATCCGGACCCGCTGTTGCGGTCGCAGGCGGCGATCCTGCGAGGCTCGATCGGGCGGTCGGCGGAGGTGGCCCAGCTTCGCGAGATGCTGGACGACGCAAATCCGCTGGTGCAGGTCGCGGCGGGCTCGGGAATCCTCCGGGCTTCGCTCTCGGGCGACTTTGCGGGGATCCGCCCGTAACGCGGCGTCGTAAGGGCACATGGATGGTTCGTCCGGCGCGGTCGCTTCCGAGATCGGGCGGTCGCGGACGAGGCCTTTCGTTGGGGTATTGTCGGGGCGAGGCCCAAGAAATGGAGCTTTGGCTCCGGCGGGGACGACAGATTGTGTGAATGCGGGGCGCTCTTGGGCTATCATGTCGGCCCGGCCGGCGAATCCCGGGACGTGCGGAGACCGGATCTTTCCATTGAGACACCCGTCGCTCCCAGTTGGGGCGGCCAGTTCTAGACGAGGAGCCAATCGGTGCATGTGCTGACAAAGGTGCTTGTGGCGCTCACAGCGTTGGCCAGTGTTGCTCTGGCGACGCTCACGATGGCCTACGCGGTTAACGCCGACCGGATTGTCCAGGAACTCCGGACCGAGAAGGCTCGGTCGGCCGCGGCGAAGGCCGATCTTGACCTCCAGAACGTCGAGTGGAGCACGCAGCTCGA
This sequence comes from Phycisphaerales bacterium, assembly GCA_029260315.1. GTDB lineage: Bacteria > Planctomycetota > Phycisphaerae > Phycisphaerales > UBA1924 > S146-42. The sequence continues at coordinate 45,098 of JAJDDM010000009.1, forward strand.
GGCTCGCAACGACGTCATCCAGGATCTCAATGCGAAGCTGACCGACGCGCTCGATCGGGTGCGCGGTCTGCAGGTGCAGTTGGCCAAGGTCGAGGGCGACAAGGCCGAGGCTGAGCGGGCGCGGGCGGCGATCCAGGGCGAGCTCGGCAACCTGGCGACAAGCGTGCAGACGTTCGTGCAGCTCACCAGCACGCTCACAAACGAGAACGACGATCTGCGTGACCGGTTCATCCGACAGAACGAGGAACTGATCGAGCTCGCGGATCGCCTGAACGACACCGAGAGCCAGCGGGCGGTGCTTGACGCGACGGTGCGCCAGCTCGAGCAGCAGCTCCAAGCGTTGCAGGCTTCGGGCGCCTTGGGAATGGGACTCCGCGGCACGCCGAACCGCACTGGTCCGGTTCAGGGTGAGGTCCGCGATGTGGCGCTTGATTCCGGCAGCGACAAGACGCTGGTCGAGGTCAACCTGGGCACCAATGACGGCGTGAGCCAGGGCACGATTCTGCGGGCCACACGCAACGGCAACTTCGTCGCTCGCCTGCGGACGATGACCAGTGATCTGAACGTGTCGACCGCGGAAGTCATCCTCGGCGAGCGCGTCCAGCGCGGCGATCGGGTCGAGATTCAGTAAGACGACTCGCGGCGGACCACCGATGGAGGATCAGCGATGAGTCAGCAGTTCGGCATGCAGATGCCCGGCGGCCGCCAGGGGCACGCGCCGGTGTTGGATATGTTCACGGGGCTTCTGTTCCTCGCGTTCGTGGTGCTCGTGCTGGCGACGGTCTTCGTGTACCTGCAAGGGTCGAAGATCGGACCCAACGGCACGGCGTACGAGATCCATGAAAAGGATGCGCCGCTCCAACTCCCGACGAGTTGAGAGTTGTTGGTCTCGGCAGGTCGGCCCCGCGCGAAGCGGGGCGATCAGGCGCGTTTGATCAGGATGAAAAAGCGTCCGCAAAGACTCAGGAGCTTGACTTAGGCACGGTTCGGCGTACCTTTAGCCCGTCGTCCGGCGGGTTCGGGCGCGACATCTCGGGGCGGTAGCTCAATTGGTTAGAGTACCGGACTGTCGATCCGGTGGTTGGGGGTTCGAGTCCCCTCCGCCTCGCTTGAAAACGGCTCTTGGCGTAGCGCCAGGGGCGTTTTTGCTTTGGCCTCGCGTGCGATCGCGCTTGCGATGCGGGGTCTTCTACACGAGTGCAGCGAGAACCCAACCAGCGCATTCCTAGCGGGTGCGAACCAGTTTTAGGCGCTGACCCGGATCTTCGCAAAGCCTCAGGACCGGCGTCCAGATGCGCGAACGACCTGTCTTCGGTGCGGAACGGACGCAAGTCGTTCGAGCGGTGCTTCAGGACTCATGCACGAGAACCGTCGGCGGCAACGTGCGGCTCGGGCGCTCTCCTGCCACCTGGACCGAAGCCACCCCACAGAGCTAGCGAAAGACGGGCCCGGAGAGCTCGTCGCTCTCCGGGCCCGACGGCGTTTCACGCTCCGGAACCCTGCTTGACTCTCACGCGTTCTGCACGGAGAGCAACTCGCCCGGAAATCGGCTTGGACGCCGACACCGCTCGAGAACTCAGCAGCCCTGCGCGAACAGGTCGAGGTATCCGAAGAAGTCATCGGCGTCGCAGTCGACGTCGTCGTCGAGGTCGCAGACATCGAAATCGCCGGCGGCGAATGCGTCGAGGTACGCGAAGAAGTCGTCCGCGTCCGCGTCGTCGTCCCCGTCGAGATCCGCCGCGCAGCCGCCGGACGTTGGCTGTATCGAGAGGTCGTCGAAGTACTGCGGGACTGCGTGCGGCCCGAACAGATCGATGGACTGGATCTCAACCAGCCCGTTGATCCTTGCGTTGACGTCGCCGCTCGCGATCAGTTCGCCGTTGTAGTACGCCTCCAGGAAGTTATTGTCGAGATCGAAGTCGACGCGCAGCTCCACCCACTGGTCGAAGATGACGGGGGTGGCGTTGTCTCCATTCGGATCGTGGATGGCTTCGTTGACCAGGCCCGTGTCCGGATCCATGTGCATCTCGATGGTCCAGTCGTACGGCCCGAAGTGGTTGTACTCGTTGTTGATAATGAAGAATGTCTGAGCGTCGATGTTCCCCGGGATGTACTGGTAGGCCGTCACGGTCCACTGGCCTGAGTCAAAGCCGGTGAATGGATGCACGGCGTCGTTGCCGGTGCCGTCGGAGATCATGATCGAGTGGGGCCCCGAGCGTGCCTGGTCACTTGTCACATCCCCGGCGACGCCTGGGTCGTCGTCCCAACCATCCCAGCCTCCGACGCCGTGCAGGTTCGTGCCCTTGTCGTAGCTGTCGAAGTTGTCGCTCCATTGCGCCGATGCGGTTCCGGCTATCGCCAGAACGGCCAATGCGCTGCTCAAAACGTTTCCGCGATTCATCAGGGGCCCCTTCTTCTCAACTATGCGCCGGGCGCGAAACCACACACTGGTTACCGGACTCGTCCGGCGCCACTCGCAGCGTACCGGAATTCCGGACCTCGCACAACTATTTTCCGGCGAATCCGCGAGCCAGTCTTTGGCACCAAAATTTAGTTCGCGGATTTGAGTGCTGATATCGCCGGTGGAGGCGAGTGAGGCTCAGCCCCTCCGTTGCGTCGAATCCGGTAGAATCTTCCTCGGCCTCGCTGGGTGATCCCCCTATTCGTCGGGTTGTGTGATTTGAGGGGCAGCGCCGCGCGCATGGCTGTCGTGGGCCGATCGGCAGGGGCGATCGCGCCCGCGCGACGGCGGGCCAGATACGATGGGAGCAAGGTATCGTCGCGGGCGGAATGGGCCCGACGGCTCGCGGGAGGCGTCCTGCTCTGAAACCGTGGCGGGCCGGGGCTCGATCGCGGAGGTCGCGAGTCGCCCGGGGAGGTTGCACGGATGGCCGGTAGTGATGGGCTGATACGCAGGCGGGAGCAAGTGGT
>JAJDDM010000081.1 GCA_029260315.1 Phycisphaerales bacterium
CGGCTCGGAGAGCCGATCTACCCAGGCGCTGATGGCGGGGCGCGCGATGCTGCGGGCTTGGGGCGAACTGCCGAGCGGCGACGAGGACGCGCTGGCGGAGGTCATCGCGCTGGCGCTGCGATCGGAGGCTCCGGCGATCGAGGCCCGCGATCGGCTCACCGCGATGATCGAGCGCGAGCCGACGCGCGGTGCATTGCTCTCGCGCTTGTGGATGGACTGGCTGCACCCGCCGATGGACCGCGAGGCGATCGAGGTCTGCCAGCGAGCCCGCTTGCGGGAAATCGGAGCGGCGCTGCGCGATCGGGGCGTGGCAGGGATCTGGCTCTGGGGCGCGGGCAACCACGGCGCGTGGGTCCTCGAACATCGCGAAGACCTGGGGCTGGCGATCCTGGGCGTGGTCGATGACGCTGTTTCGAGCGGCGAGTGGCGCGGATTGCGAGTCTGCTCGCCGAGCCGGCTGATCGCCGGCGAGACGGTGCTCATCGCCTCGGACACGTTCGAGCGCGAGATCTGGGAGCGCTCGAGGACGCTGCGCCAGCGCGGGGTCGAGGTCGTGCGGCTCTACGGCCAGGGCGTTGCGGCATCCGCAACGACCCCCGCTGGTGCCTGCTGAGCGAGACCGCTGAGCGGGACGACCATGGCCACCGGACAACGGGCGACACGCTCGGCGAGTCGGGTGGGATCGTCGGGCGTCAGGACAACGATGTCGGCCCGTCCAAGATTCTGATACTCGATGCGCCGCCACGCCGCGGGGCAAGTGGCGGTCGGCGCGTCGTCGATCCACGCAAAGCGATGCGAGGAACGCTGCGCCGACAACGCTTGCGCGAGCGCACACCCGTTGCGGCCCATGCCGGCAAGCACGACGCGATTGGTCCGGGCCATCTCGATCAGGCGGGGCGCGGCGAGGGCGATGGCCGCGTCCACGCAGATCATCTCGGTCAGGCGACCTGCCGACGCCGGGTCGAGTGCGAGCGGCGCGAGTCTCGCGCTGACCAGCTCGGCAGAGAGAGACTTGGGGTTCACGCCGTCGGCGCGGCCGATCGCCACGCGCAGCGCCCCTGCGAGAACCCAGATATCTCGCTCGTCGAACGCCCCGAGATCGCACGACCAGACGCCGATGAGGTTGGCGTCGGCCATCGCGACGGCGCGCGCGAGGGATCGGAGTGTGAGGTCACGCCACCCGATTTGTCCGGGCTGCGCGCCCCGCACATGCTCTGCGTGCCGATCGCGCACGCGGATCGCCGTCTCGTGCATCGTGCGCAGGTCGCTGCTCATAGACGCCGGGCGCAGGCGGTAACGAAACAACGGCTCGGAGATCGGCGGGGCCCAGGCGGCCCCGGCGAGTGTCCGGCGCAGCAGCAGGTTCCAGTCCTCGAGCGCGGGGAGCGATGGATCGAAGACCTCTCCCGACTCGCCATGTTCGCGCAGGGACACGGTCCTGTGAACCACACAACCGACGGTGAAGGGGTTGACCTCGAGCAGGCGGGCCGGCTCGCCGTCCTGCGCGAGCACCTCGCACGTCCAGGCCAGGTCCTCCAGACGAGGCCCGACGAACGACCACGCGCACGCGACCAGATCGTGCGAGCCGATCGCGCCGGTCATCTGCCGGGCGTACTCGGGCGCAACGGTGTCGTCGGCGTCGAGAAAGCACACGAACTCGGTCGAGACCTCGCGCAGCCCGGCGTTGCGGGCGGCGCTCAGGCCGGCGTTGCGCTGGCGGACCAGGCGCAGGCGGGCATCGCCCAGCGATCGCGCGATCCGGCTCGTGTCGTCGCTCGACCCGTCGTCGACAACGATGATCTCGATGGGATCGGTCTGGTCAAGAACGCTGTGGATGGTCTCGGCGAGGGTGGCGCTGGCGTTGTAGGCGGGGACGACGAATGTGAGCCTCGCGCTCACGCCGCCCTCGCTTCGGGCTCGCGCGCGCCCTTTGCCGGCGCGCCGTGCGACGATGCGCCCAGGGACTCGCGGATCATCGCGAACGTCTTGTCGATCATCGCGTCGAGCGTCAGGTGCTCTCGGATGGCTCGTGCGCTTGTCTTGATGACAACGTCGCGCCAGACGGACCGCTCGACCGCCCGCACGATCACACGCTCCAGCCCTTCGCGATCGACGAACGCGTGCTCGGCGAGCACCGGGAGCATCCGCGAGGCGTCGCGCCACGCGGGCATCAGGCGCTCGGCGTTCGGACGAAGGCGACTCTCATCCATCAGGACGTGCGATCGGTGCCACACGCCCAGGGCCTGGCACAGCGCGGTCATGCGCATCGCCTCGGGGCTGCCCGCGATCTCGAGCCGGCGGCACGGCGCGACGACTGCCTCGCCCTCGCGCATCGTCTCCACGCCGACCTCCTCGAACGGACAGCGATCTCGCGCCATCGCATGCTGGGCGCGAGTCCACGCGCTGGAGAGGTGATCGGGCATGACCCGGCAGACAGGCAGCCCGCCGGAGAGGAAGCATTCGCTCACTCGCTGGTGCAGGATCTCGGTCAGGCAGATGTGCAGGTTGACCCGCGCACGTTGATACGCGGCTCGCAGATCCTCGCCGTGGGCGAGCGGGCCGCGGGCGAACTCGCCGAGCGTTGGGTGGCGATCCCAGCCGTTGCCGTGGAGATGGAATCGCCAGTCTTTGTCGCGAGCGATCTGGGCCGCCCATTCCAGGGCCTCGTGGCGGTAGATGCGATCGGCGAGGGGGATGGCGTAGCCGCGGATGATCCGGCGGGAATCTTCGCGCGAGGAGGACCACATCGCGTGGACGAGCTCGCGGATCTCGTAGCGGAGATTGATGCGATGAGCGCGGCTGACCAGCTCCCGGATCCGCGTGTGCAGGTCATCGAGAGCCGCGCTCGCCGAGCCCGCCGCGCCGCTCTCGGCCTTGAGGCGCTGGTGCATCGCCTCGGGCGTCTCGCTGTGATGGGTGATACAGGCGATCTCGCAGTCGAAGCGGTCCGGCTCTGCAATCGGCCCGTCGTGGAACTTCTGTTCGCTGACCACGACCGGCTGGGCGAGGCAGCGCTCGGGCGGATAGGCGTAGTCGTTGAGCAACGCCGCGTCGATCGGACCGACGACAAAGTCCCGCTCGCCCATCGCCTCGCCGACGGCTCTGCCGTAGAGGTGCGGCATCGCGTCCTGGATCCAGGTGACATAGGGGATATCTCTCGGAATCTCGCCACCCGCGGCGGTGGATCTCGGGTAGTTGATCAGGACGATCAGGTCCGGATCGAGTCGCTCGATCGCGTCGAGATACGCGACGAGGCTGAGACGGGCGGTGTCATTGGGCTCGATGAGAATCTCGGCCTCGCAGCCGCGGGCGCGCAAGGACTCTGCAAGGTCGCGGCTGGCGTGCTGGACGTACGTCGAGAATCGGCAGGTCGGTATGAGCACCCGCCGCGGCCCATCCGCCCATCGCCTGGCCCAGAACTCGCCGTCTCGCGACGCAGAGCGTGCTCGCAGCGCCTCGCGGAGGCGCGCCAGCTCGCGCGACTGACACTCGCCGAGGCGCGCGACGACGGACTCGATCGGCGGCTCGCAGCGTGTGCGCGTGCCGACGACGGTCAGCGCCGGGCCTACAAGGATCTCGCCAAGACGCTCTCGGCCCTGCTCTTCGAGGCGTCGGGAGGCGTTGGGGCCGATCAGCAGGCGGACACGCTCGTCGGCAAAGATCACCGAGAGATCCGCCAGGCTCAGGCCATTGAGGGCCTCCATCGGGTCGGCCTGGAGCACCGTGATCGGCGGGGCGTAGCCGGCGTCGATCGGCGTCGCGTCATAGAGCCGCTGGAGGAGCATGGGTGGATCCAGCCCCTCGAGCGTGATCGGGGCGCGGGCGCTGCGGATCGATGCGAGGTGGCGGGCGCAGAACTGCTCGATCTGCGACGCATGGTCGGTCAAGGAACGCCACTCATGCGGCTCGGGCCCGACTCGGCGGGCGTGATTGCCATCGCTCGTGCGGAACACCGGCACGCTCGCCAGGCTCTCCCGCCAGGTGCCGAACGCGCCGGTCAATGCCTCGCCCCGCTTGCCCAGCGAGGCCAGGTTGACTCTTGCCTGTTCGATCAGCTCGCTTTCCGGCACGCGATCCGGCGGGAGCCCGTCGAGCGATGCCCCGAGCGCTCGCACCTCCGCCAACTCACGGACTTGCGGCCCGAGCCGCTGGATCTGCTCGCCGGCGAGCGTCCGCAGGCCGAGTCTCGCGAGGCTGGCGCACAGCAGGAATCGGATGGCGTCGTCGGCGGGCGCGATGCGCAGGGCCTGCGCGGCGACGGGGAGATAGCCCCATGCGTCGCCGATGCGCCCGAGGGCGATGATCTGCTCTCTCGTCATCGTGGCCATCCGCGGCTTTGTATCGACTCCCCCAACCGATAGCCGACAGAAAGGGCCGGTGCGCTTGCGGAGCGCGCTGTGATCGCCGCGAGGAGCCAGAACGTGACCGCCGACGCCAAGATCCTGTCCCGCGCCCAGCTCTCGGCGCTGCGAGCCGCGGCCCGGGCGGAGGGTCGGCGGGTGGTCCACTGCCACGGCTGCTTCGACATTGTCCATCCCGGACACATCCGCCACCTGCGCTCGGCGAGGGCCCAGGGCGAGATCCTGCTGGTGACGATCACCGCCGACGGGCAGATCGCCAAGGGCGACGGGCGCCCGCTGATCCCCCAAGAACTGCGGGCGGAAAATCTCGCGGAGCTGGACTGCGTGGACTGGGTGTTCATCGACGAGCACCCGACCGCCGAGAGCCTGCTGGAGTT
>JAJDDM010000082.1 GCA_029260315.1 Phycisphaerales bacterium
CGACGGCATGGTCCTGCGCGTCGCACGCCACTCCGGCGACCGCTTCGCGACGTTTGGCGCACACGGCGATCGCGGCTACAAGCTGCACGCGATCTGCGATTCGACCGGCAAAGTAGGGGTCTGGCGGGTCACGCCGCCGCAAGCCTCGGTCGGTAATCTGAGCAGGAAGTATCCCACCCGGCGATGAGGCGCGAATCGGATGCGCACTCGATGTGATCCAGCATCGGTCCCGGCGACATCGTGCCCACGACAAGAGCGTCCGCGCTCTCGCGCCGAACGAGAGGCACGCCTAACTCGGCGAGCGCCCGCTCGATCACCCAATCGTTCTTGCCCCGCGCCACGATCGCCGCGCTCGCGAATCGGCGTTCGGCGTGCGCCCGCTGCAACGCTCGGCGCGCGTGATCCGGCCCTGTGAAACGGTCGTACAACTCGCGGCTCATCGGCGTGCGTATCTGCCGGCGGATCGTCTGACGAAACTCGCTCAGCCCCTCGCGGAACCCGCGCTCGGCGCGCTCCTTGATCGCGATCGCCCGGTACCTCCGCCTCGTCCGCACGATCGCGTCGAATCGGTCGGCATCCGGCGCGTACCGCTGCTCGACCCAGCAGTTGTTGCGGACGAGTCTCGCCAGAATCGTGTCCATGTCCCGTCCGGCGCTCGCCTTGAAATGATTCACTCCGAATCGCGGCTCGAACGCGACGCGACCGCCCATCATCAGGAGCTTCGCCGCGAGGTCGTACTCCTCGGCGTAGTAATGGAAGCTCGGGTCGTAGCCGCCGGCGGCCTGGAACGCCTCACGGCGCAGCGCCACGCCGCAGCCGATGAAGACCTCGGGCAATCCGCCCGACTCGCGTTTGCCAAGCAGCGGCAGGTGGATGTCCGCACTGATCGCCAGCACATCGCTCGGCGCTTCGTTGAGCGCGTCGAGATACGCGATACTCGTCGGGCTCGAGTCGTCGTCGAGCATCACGATCCAATCGGCATCGCTCGCCCGAGCACCATCGTTGCGGGCCGCGGCCCCCTCGTTGAACCGGCGGAGGATCAGCCGCACGTCGATGCCGTTGGCCAGCCGCGCCGGCAATCTCGGCGGCGATGCCGACGCGTTGTCCACGACGATCAGCTCGGCGTCGTGCGCCGGTAGCGCACCCAGCGCCTCAATTGTGCTTCCAAGCTCTGCCGCCCGGTTGTGCGTGGGAATCACATACGCGATGCTCGTCATGAGGCCCGCTCCAGCGACCTCGGCGTGATCTCCGTCGTCGCGTACGTCAGGTGGGCCGCGTGGACGCGCGCGATCGCCTGGCGGATCGACGCGGCGCTGATCGGGATGTTGCCGAGCTGCTGGGCCTCCTGGCTGGCGCTGACAGCGCCCAGGAACGACGCCTGGAGCAGGTCCGCGCCGCTGGCGAGCGCCAAGGCGCTGGCGGCAAGCAGCGCGTCGCCGCAGCCCAAGGGGTCGACCGCGATCGGCGCGAGCGATGGGATGTGGCTGCTGCGGAGCCTGCGCGCCCAGCCGGTCGCCTCGGCGTCGTCGGAGGGCTCGAACGCGACCAGCCCCTCGCTGGCGAGCGTCACGACGACGTTGCGGGCCCTGGTCTGGTGCATCAGACGCCACGTCGCCGCGGGCAGGCCGATGTCGAAGTCGCCGATCGTCTCGCGCAGCTCGCGCTCCGAGGGGCACAGCAGGTCCATGTCGCGCATCGTGCGCAGCGATGCCCGCCGCCCGGAGATATCGCCCGCAAGCACTCGTGTCAGGGGTCGCAGCGCCGCGCACAGGCGTTGGGTCAGGGGCGCGGTCAGCAGCCCAAGCCCGAAGTCCGCGACGATCGCGGCATCGATACCATCGCCCGCCGCCTCGACCGCCAGCGCGATCAGGCGCTCGCGCTGCGCCGAATCCAGCCCCATCGGTGCGACCTCGTCGATCTTGAAGAGCTTCTGCGGCCCCACGAGATACCGGGTCTTTTCGGGCAGCGCGGTCGTGACCGGCAGCTCGCTCAACTCCACGCCCTCGCCACGCAGGCGGGCGAGCACGCGCTCGCCCGACTCATCGCGGGGCATCGCCGTCACCAGCGTGACCCGCGCCCCCATCGCCGCGGCGTGGCGCGCCACGATCGCGGCCCCGCCCTCGTACGTCCGGCGCTCGATCGGGCGCAGCGTGAGCATCGGCCCCTCGCCCGCGACATCCGGCTGATCGCACAGGACATAGGTATCGCGGATCGTCTCGCCGACCACCAGCACGCGTTGGTCACGCATCCGCCCGAGCACGTCACTCAGCGTCGAGAGCCCGAGGCGTTTGTCCTCGGTCAGCTCTCGCAATCGCTTGTGATAGGGATCGATCGCGTGCTCCATCGCGGCGATCAACGCCGTGGAGCTGAAGACGACATCGCCCGAGCTGAACACGACCCGCCCGCCGAGCCGCTCGACGGTCGCCCGCTCGCGCTCGAACCGCGGGTCGTGGTTGAACTCGTACTCGGCGCCCTTGATGTAGACGTCCGGCTGCACGAACTCCAGCAGGCTCTCG
>JAJDDM010000083.1 GCA_029260315.1 Phycisphaerales bacterium
CGCGACGTACAACCTGTGATGGGCATCGATGCCGACGGACCACCTGTGGGCCTCCTCTCGCTGATCTTGAGACGACCCGAGTTACGCCCTCGGGCCGATCTCGCACAAGAGCACGATTGGAGGCCTGCTACATAGTGGCACGCAGAGCCGTGGCCATGGCACACATGGACAATCAGTCTTCCTCATGCGGCTTATACGCCGCGACGACCTCGGCCTGGATGTTGGGGGGGGTGATCTCGTCGTGGGAGTAGTCCATGGCGTAGGAACCTGCGCCGGCGGTCATGCTCTTGAGCTCGTTGGAGTAGTTCTGGAGCTCGGCGAGGGGGGCGATGGCCTTGACCATGCAGGTGTCGCCTTCGACGTTGGAGTCCTGGACTCTGCCGCGTTTGGTGGACATGTCGCCGGCGATGTCGCCCATCTTGCCGGCGGGGGCCGAGATGTCGAGCTCGACGAAGGGTTCCAGCAATACGGGCTTTGCCTTCTTGACGGCGTCGACGAAGGCCCAGCGGCCGGCCTTGATGAAGGCGACCTCCTTGGAGTCCACGGCGTGGTACTTGCCGTCGTAGACCTCGACTTTGATGCCCTGCATGGGGTATCCCGCGATGGCGCCTTCTGTCAGCGCCTGGCGGACGCCCTTTTCGATAGCGGGCATGAACTGCTTGGGGATGGAGCCGCCGACGGTGGCGTTGACGAACTCGAAGTCGAGCTCTGAGTCTGCGGGGAGTGGTTCGACGCGGAGGTAGACCTCGCCGAACTCGCCGGAGCCGCCGGATTGCTTTTTGTGGCGGTGGTGGCCTTCTGCCCTGGCGGTGACGGTCTCCTTGTAGGCGACCTTGGGGGGGGAGGTGTCGAGCTCGATGCCGTACTGGGCCTTGAGCTTTTCGAGGCAGACGCGCAGGTGGAGCTCTCCCAGGCCTCGGAGGACGGTTTGCTTGGTGGCGGCGATGCGTTCCATGACGAAGCAGGGGTCTTCAGCGATGATCTTCTGGATGGCGGTGCTGAACTTGGTTTCGTCGGCGCGGTTGGTGAGGGTGATGGCCAGGCCGTAGAGGGGCTTGGGGAGTTGGAGGGGCTTGAGGTGGATGGAGTCGCCTGATTTGTCGTCGTGGATGACCAGGTCGTGAGCTACTTCGTCGACCTTGGCGACGGCGATGATCTCGCCGGGACCGGCCTCTGTGATGTCCTCGTGGTCCTTGCCCTGGAGTCGGAGGAGTGCGCCGATGCGGACGCCCTTGCGGCCGTCGCCGATCTTGACCTCGGTCTTGGCTTTGACGGTGCCCTGGTGGACGCGGAAGATGCCGAGTTTTCCGACGAAGGGGTCTGATGCGACCTTGAAGATGTGTGCGATGAGGGGTTTATTGGCGTCTGGTTCTGGCTGGAACTCGGTGGATTCGTCGTGGTCGTTGGTGCGGGTGAAGGTTCTGGGGTTGCCCTCGAGGGGGCTTGGGAGTTGGTGGGCGATGACTTCGAGGAGGGCTTCGATGCCCGCGCCGGTCTTTGCGCTGACGTAGCAGATGGGGACGAGGTGTCCCTCGCGCATGGCTTTCTCGAAGGCGTTGTGGATCTTTTTCTTGTCGAGGCCTTCTGCGCCGAGCTCGAAGTACTCGCTCATGAGGTCCTCGTCGACCTCGACGACCTGCTCGATGATGTTGGTGTGGGCCTCTTCGACGGAGGAGAAGAGGGGGTCGCCGGAGTCCTCGCCGAAGACGTCGATGACGGCGGTGCGGTCGGCGGTGGGGAGGTTCATGGGCAGGCAGGCCGGGCCGAAGACCTCGCGGATCTTGGCGGTGAGGGCCTCGACGTCGGCCTGCTGTTCTTCGATCTTGTTGACGATGATGAGGCGGGGGAGGTTGCGCTGCTCGGCGATGGTCATGAGGCGGCGGGTGGAGTTGGCGACGCCGCGACCGGCGTCGATCATGACCGCGACGGTCTCGACGGCGGGGAAGCATGCGATGGCGTGTCCGAGGAAGTCGGCCATGCCGGGGGTGTCGATGAGGTTGACGTTTGCGCCGGCGGTCTGGAAGTGCACGACGGTGGGCTGGAGGGAGTGGTGGTGTTCTTTTTCGAGATCGGTCCAGTCGCTGACGGTGTTCTTCTCTTCGACGCTGCCCATGCGGTTGATTGCGCCGGAGGCGTGGAGGAGTCGCTCGGTGAGGGTTGTCTTGCCGGTGGCGGCGTCGCCGGTGAGCGCGATGTTGCGGATGGATGCGGTGCTTTGAGCGGCCATAGGGGTGGTCCTCCTGGTGAGCGGATTTTTCCCGTTTGGGCGAGGGGCGCCGGGGCCTCTCGGGTCGGGGCGGAGGCGATTCTAGAGCGCTGTGGGCAGAGCGGGGGCGGGGGCTGGACAGAGGGATCGGGGGCGGTCGGTATGGTGGGAGCGCAGGTGAACCCGGACCTTCGCAGAGCCTCAGGTCGGGCGTCCTGGGGAGCGCGGGGCTGGTCAGGATTGGGACTGGATTGTGAAGGATGCGCCGCGGGCCTTGAGGCGTTCGATCTGGCGTTCGCCCAGGCGGACCTTGAGGATGGCGTTGTGGGCGTCGTAGTCGCGGTCGATGAGCTCGCCCAGGGTCTCGATGTCGTGGATGGCGCGCGAGTCGGCGAGGGGGAGGACGAGGTCGTAGGTGTGCTCGGGGCCGATGGCGGCGTGGCGGACGGTGTCTGAGAGTTGTTCGAGGCCTCTTGCGGTGCCGCCTTTGGCGGGGTCGAGGGCGCAGATGGGGATGCTGCCCCTCTGGCGGTTTTGCCAGATGAGGATTTCGGAGGCGTCGGGGAGGCGGTCGACCTTGTTGAGCAGGAGGAGGCGGTGGGGCTGGTCGTCGGGGTCGGTGCGTCCGGCGTCCTTGAAGACATCGTCGAGGGTCTTCTGGATGGTGTCGAAGTGCATCTCGGCGGCGGGGTCCGCGATGTCGAGGACCATGAGCAAGAGGTCTGCGTGGGTGGCCTCTTCGAGGGTTGCGCGGAAGCTGGCGATGAGGTGGTGGGGGAGGTCTCGGACGAAGCCGACGGTGTCGGAGAGCATGACCTCGACGGCGGGGGCGACGCGCCAGGCGCGGGTGCGGGTGTGGAGGGTGGCGAAGACGCGATCGTCGGCGTAGGCGCCGCCGCCGCCGTGGGGCTCGGTGAGAGTGTTGAAGAGTGTGCTCTTGCCGGCGTTGGTGTATCCGACGAGGCCGACGGTGAAGTGGTCCTGCTTGCGCTTAGAGACCTCGCGCGTCTTGCGCGCCTGGATGTCTTTGATCTCACGTTGGAGCCGGAGGCGTCGGCGCTGGACGAGTCGGCGGTCGATCTCGAGCTGCTGTTCGCCCGGGCCTCGTGTGCCGACGCCGCCGATGCCGCCGGAGCCGACGATGCGTTCGAGGTGGGTCCACATGGCGCGCAGGCGGGGGTAGGTGTACTCGAGCTGGGCGAGTTCCACTTGCAGGCGGGCCTGGCGGGTGGTGGCACGGCCGGCGAAGATGTCGAGGATGAGTTCGGAGCGGTCGATGACCTTGACGTTGACGACCTTCTCGATGTTGCCGATCTGTGCGGGGGCGAGGTCGTGGTCGAAGATGACGACGGTGGCTTCGAGGCGCTCGCAGAGGTCGCGGAGTTCTTCGAGCTTGCCGGAGCCCATGAAGGTGGCGGCCTCGGGGCGGTGTCGGGCCTGTTCGATCTCGCCGACGACGGTCGCGCCGGCCTGCTCTGCGAGGGCGACGAGTTCTGCGAAGGGGTCGTTGTGGTCGTAGATGGAGTCCTGGAGTCGGACGGCGGCGACGACGGCGCGCTCTGCCTGGACGTTGATGGTGGTACGTTCTTTGGAGGGGGGCATGAAGGGTCTCAAGAGGTCTGTGAGTCGTATCAGGCAGGATAGCCGGGCTAATCCCTTGGGCCGGGATCCTTGGATTGCGGTTCGGAGAACCAGTCCGTGAAGAGCACGGGGAGGTCGCGTCGTCCGTCGGCGATGTGCAGGATTTCGACGGCGGTCTGGGGCTCGCGCGTGCGATAGAAGACCAAGAAGGTCTCGAAGTGAGGGATGGTGATCATCCTGAGTTGGCCGGGAACTGTTGACTTGATCTCGCAGCGCCTGCCCATGTGGGGTGAGTGCGCCAAGTTTCCGCAGAGCGTTCGGAACTCATGGACGAGGCGTTGGGCGGCACCGGGTTGCTCTTGCGCGATGCGGAGTGCGATCTGTAGCAACTCGTCTTCGGCTTGCGGTGCGACATGGACGTTGCTCATGCGGCTCCGCGACCTCCGCTCTCTCGTGGTGTCCGGGCATGGAGCATCGTTTCGAGTTTCTTCAGAAGCCCGTCGAACCACTCGTCGGTGGCCTCAATGCCCTGACCATGGTCGAGCGCGAGCTGAGAGGCGAGCAGCTTGTCGCGCAGGGCTTCGAGCTCGAGGCGTTTCTGATCGGCACGGATGAGTTCGCGGATGTACTCGCTGCGGTTGGCGTATCCGCCTGCGCGGATGCGCTGCTCGATCCAGGCCACCTGCTGAGCGGGGAGGGAGATGGAGAGTTTCTCGATGTCCATGGTTTGATTGTAGCATGGGTATGACTGAGTAGCAATAGTTCCTACCATATAGGATCGGGCGGGTTTGATCAGACTGCGGCGGGAGCGTCGGGCGGTGGTGAACCCGGGCCTTCAGCAGAGCCTCAGTTCCGGCGTCCAGACTCTGATGGGAGGCCTGGTATTCCTGCGATCGGGGGCTCGAGCGCACGATTGCGGCCCGCATCTGTTCGTTTGGGGCGGGTTCATACGATGAGAGTCTGGATTCGCGTCTGAGAGGAGTTGGCATGAGACGTCCGAGAGTCATCTTCGAAGGCTCGTTGATCGCGGTGCTGGGCGTGGCGGTGCTGGGGTCGACCCTGGCGCTGCGCGCGCGGGACGACATCGCGTTTCTGGATCCGCTGATTGATGTCAAGGCGCTGCTGGATGCGCGGTACGTCAAGGAGCTTGATGAGGCCAAGGAAAAGGAGCTCCAGCAGGGGGCGATCCGGGGGATGCTTGAGGTGCTGGAGGATCCGTACACGATGTATGTGCCGGGGCGGGACCGCGAGGCGTTCGAGAAGCAGCTCACGGGTGAGTATGTGGGGATCGGGGCGCAGATCACGATCCGGGACGGGTGGCTGACGGTGGTGACGCCCCTGGACGACTCGCCCGCGTTTCGGGCGGGGATGATGGCCGATGATCGGATCGTGGAGATCGAGGGGGAGGATACGAGCGGGATCACGGCGGACGGGGCGGTGGAGAAGCTGACCGGCGAGCCGGGGACGGTGGTGCATGTGACGGTCGAGCGCGACGGCGTGCGGCTGGCGCTGGAGATCGAGCGCGGGGAGATCAAGACGCGGAGCGTGAAGGGCGTGATGCGCGACGGGGAGGACGCCGAGGGGTGGCGGTATCTTTTGGATGAGGATCGGGGGATCGCGTATCTGCGTTTGACGCAGTTTACGCCGGGCAGTGCCGAGGAGGTGCGCCAGGCGCTCGTTGAGATGGGGGCGGATCGGGGGAAGATCGAGGGGCTGGTGTTCGACGTGCGCTGGAATCCCGGCGGCGTGCTGGACGACGCGATCCGGATGGCGGACTTTTTCCTGGACGACGGCGTGATCGTCTCGACGAACGGGAAGGCGTACGAGGAGCGGATCACGCGGGCGTCGGCGGCGGGGACACTGCCGGAGTTTCCGATCGTGATGCTCGTGAATGATACCAGCGCGAGCGCGAGCGAGGTTCTGGCGGGGGCGCTCTCGGAAAACGATCGGGCGATCGTGCTGGGGACGCGGAGCTTCGGCAAGGGGAGCGTGCAGAGCGTGTATACGCTGCCGTCGTCGGTGGATGGGGCAGAGCTGAAGATCACCGAGCAGTTCTATTACCTGCCGAGCGGGCGGTCGATCCACCGGATGAACGACTCGGCGGTGTGGGGCGTGGATCCGACGGAGGGGTTCTATGTGCCGATCGATAATCGCGAGGAGTTCGAGCTGTTCCAGGCGCGGCGGGAGCAGGAGATCATTCGGGAGGATCGCGAAACCGTGGAGACGCGTTGGGAGGATCCGGCGTGGATCGAGCAGACGGTGAAGGACAAGCAACTCGGGCGGGCGCTGGAGGCGTTGCAGTTGCGGCTGGATCGGGGGGAGTGGATCCCCACGGGCAAGGAGGGGATCGTCGGGAACGAGCTGGCGGGCGAGGAGTTGCAGCAGTTGCGCCGGACGCGCGAGCGGCTGATCCGGGACCTGCAGCGGATCTCGCGGCGCGAGGATGCGTTGGTGATGGCGGCGGGCGAGCTGGCGGAGGAGGACGAGACGGACTTCTGGGATGATTCGATCGATCTGGTCGGGGGTGAGCTGATCGTGCGGGACGCTCAGGGCGAGGAGGTCACGCGTCTGCGGATCACGGGCAATCGGTTGGAGCGGTGGCTGCTGGACGCGGACGTGGAGCGGGTGCCCTCGGGCTGATGGCAGTGGGTGATGCTGAACAGAACATGCTGAACCGCTGATGTTGATACTGGGGATCGAGACGAGCTGCGACGAGACGGCGTTCGCGCTGGTGGAGGACGGGCGGTCGGTTTGGTCGAGCGTGATCGCGAGCCAGGTGTCGCTGCACGCGGAGTATGGCGGGGTGGTGCCGGAGATCGCGAGCCGGGCGCATGTGGAGCGGCTGATCCCGACGCTGCGTGAGGCGTTGCGCGGGGCGGGGGCTTCGCTGGGGGATGTGGACGCGGTGGCGGTGGGGCATCGGCCGGGGCTGATCGGGTCGCTGCTGGTGGGGGTGAGCGCGGGCAAGGGGCTGGCTTGGAGTCTTTCAAGGCCGCTGGTCGGCGTGGACCATGTGCATGCGCACCTGTACGCGGGGTGTCTGGAGCGTGAAGCGCCGTCGCTGCCGGCGCTGGGGCTGGTGGTCTCGGGTGGGCACACGTCGCTGTACCTGGTGAGGACGCTGGTGGAGCTCGAGCGGCTGGGGGCGACGATCGACGACGCGGTGGGGGAGGCGTACGACAAGGCGGCGATGATCCTGGGGCTGGGGTATCCGGGCGGGGCGGCGCTCGATGCGTTGGCGCGGCGGGGCGATGCCCAGAAGCAGTCGTTTCCGATCAGCCGGCTGTCGCGGGAGTCGCTGGATTTTTCGTTTTCGGGGCTCAAGACAAGTGTGTTGTATCGGGTGCGGGGCAAGCCGGGGGCGGGGGGCGTGTTCGAGCGCGATCACGATGCGCTGAGCGAGGAAGAGAAGGCGGATCTGGCGGCGGGGTTCCAGGCGGCGGCGGTGGGGGCGGTGATGCTGAAGATCGGGCGGGCGCTGGAGGAGATGGATCGGCGGGGTGTTCAGGTTCGATCGCTATTGGTGGGG
>JAJDDM010000084.1 GCA_029260315.1 Phycisphaerales bacterium
AGCCTCAGCCTGCCGTGACCGGCAATGACCGGAAGTGTCCGATCACCGCCCGACCGCGGGGCACGCAAACGCAACCAGAGACCCGAGAGAACCAAACCCTCAAACAGCAATCGGCTGGTGGTGAGTTAGATCAGAGATTCCTATGGTCGTGCCGCAGGAACTGCGATCGAGCTGGATGATCTCCTGGGCTATGCCAAGGTCGCGACTGAGGTCAGGGATTCAACCGAAAAACAACAGAGGGCTGTCGATTCTCGGCTTCGACAAGCGCTCCAAGCCGCGCTCAATCAGGCTGAGGATCAGTTGATTCGTTTGCGCCTCGCTGGCGGAGCAGTCCACACGGTCTTCGCCAAGACAATCCACTACCTGTTGACGAAGTATGGGGCGATGCCCACTACGCAACTGCACACGCTCATTCAGGAACTCCACCCAGACCTTTGCGACGACACTATAGATCGCGTGATCGACGGAAAGCATTACGGGAAGAAGTGGAAACACGCCGTTAGGACGGCACAACAGCAACTCAAGAGCGCTGAGGTAATAGAGTACGCCTCGCCGGTCTGGCGTCTGAGTTCCAAGGCGGAATGATCGACATACATTAGCCTCGCTGTTCGGAGATTGATGGGTTTGGCGTCAGGAAGCCTGATCAGGGCGTGGGCTACCAGCGGGATTGTTCCGTCTGGTACACCGGCATAGTCGCCGAACTCTTGGAACGCCGGTGGCTCGCACTCGAGATGGATCCCAGCTATATCGAGGCGAGCAAGTTCCGGTTTGACAACGTCAAGACCAAGCCGAGCGCGAACGGAAAGAAAAAGAGCGCGAGGGTGAGGGCAACCGCTCGCGCTTCGACAAACTGAAGACGCAAGTCGCCGTCAATTCTTGCGCGTGTACTCCACCCGCACCACCACCCACGGCTCGCCATAGAGGATCTCCGAGACCTCCAGCGCGAAGTGGTCGTCGTCCTCGATGAAGGTCTGGTACTTGACCATCTTCCCGTGCTCGCCCGTGATGGGCTCATCCATCTCGCCGAACATCGTCAGCACCTTGCCGTCGGGGCTCAGCGCGCCCTTGAACGACTTCATCTCCGTGCTCATCGAGTCCACGAGCGTGCCCACGAACTGGCGCTTCACGTTGTCGTAGCCGGTCAGCAGGAAGCTGTCCATCGGCCGGCCCATGAAGCTCGCCTTGTTCTCCTCGGCGAGCCACTTGCCGGGAAACTGCCAGTAGATCCTCGCCGAGCCCTCGCTGACCATCGGGTCTGCGCCCGGCTGCATGTACATCTGAAACTCGACGTCCCACTCGCCGACGAACCGGCCGAGAAACTCGTGGAACTTGCTGGGCTGCATGGATTTCGTCCACGCCTCCATGCCCTTGGCCTGGTCGAACTCGATCATCCACTCGCCCGGGCCCGGCTGGGCGCTGGAGTTCTCCACGCTCGCAGACGCTAGGACGATCCCCGAGCCGATCACGCACAGCCCGCCCACCAATCGCTTGTTCATCGAATGCCTCCTCGCCGGGCGCCTGCCCGCGGTACCTCGAACTGCGCACGCCCGCTCATCGCACGAGATGGTCGGGAATCGTCCGCGCCTTGTAACAGCGTTTTTCCAGCGGGATTGCGCCAGGCTCGAATGAGAGTCCACCCGCGTCTTCCCGCACGTTCTCCAGCACCCGCCGAAGCAGCCGCTTGTGCATGTGCCCCCAGCCGAAGTTCATCATCTGACGCCCCACCCACGGGATGTTCTGGAGGTGCTCCTGCACGAACTCCAGGCGCGTGCCCTCGCCCTCGGCGGTGAGCGTCCACGTCACGACCATCGGCTCGCAACTCGGCTTGACGGGGTTCTTGGGCACCGTCACCCAGGTATAACTCAGCCGCCTCGGCGGGTCGACCTCCAGCACCTCACACTCGGTGTGGTCCTCGCAGCACGCCATCGGATCGGTCTGAAACCAGAACTTGTGCCCGACCTCCGCCCTGAAATCGTTGGGCATTAGCCACTCGGCGATCGCCCGCGGATCGGTGATCGCGACCCACACCCGCTCGGGCGGATACGGATAGAAGTAGCTCTTGCGGAGGGTCAGCTCTTTCACGGTGCGGGCTCCTGAGAGTCTGGGCCGATCCGTTCGGGGCGCGAGTCCTTGCCGCTCGGCGGGCCCTCCGTCCTGCGCAGGTAGTCCCCCAAGCGGTCGAGCCGTTCGGTCCAGAACTTATCAAAGTGCGCGACCCACTCGCTGACCTCCATCAGCGGCTCGGCCCGGATCGAGTACATCCGCCGGCGCCCCAGGGGGCGGCTGGCGACCAGCCCCGCCTTGCGGAGCACCCCCAGGTGCTGGCTGATCGCGGACTGGCTGCCCCGCACCTGTTCCAGAATGGCGCTGACCGACCGCTCGCCCTCGATCAGGATTTCGAGAATCGCCCGGCGGGTCGGATCCGCGATCGCGTGATATACGCCGGCATCGCTGGTGAGGGCTGCCATGGCTTCAATATATCAGTAATTGCTAATATGTCAAAGGCCTGATGAGAATTTTGGGTTGGAACTTGACGTTTTTGCGTAATGTGTAATATGTAATCAAAAAAGGGTCCGACATGGACAAATGCACATGCACGATCGACACCAACGACCTCGCCAGCGCGATCGCCGACGGCATCCGCCAGGCAATCGCCGGCCCGTGCTGCCAGACCGACCGAGATGCGAGTGGGACGTGTTGTGAGCCCGCCGACAAGGACGCCAAGACGGTGGTCGTTGTCTGCCGGTGCGGGCAGTGAGCGACGCCTGCGATCCGACGGAGCTGCTTGAGGCGATCAAGGAGCAG
>JAJDDM010000085.1 GCA_029260315.1 Phycisphaerales bacterium
CGGTCGCGACGCTGGTGATGAGCAAAGAGAAGGCGGAGGCGTTGAAGGACTTGCACGGGGAGTTGCCGGGGTCGTTGACGTGATGTTTGGGGAATCACCACGGAGACGCGGAGGCATGGAGGGAGAACTCGTTCTGGAAGAAAAAGTTCACCACGGAGTTGCACGGAGTTGCACGGAGTGGGAGTGGAATGGTGGCAGAGCTGGGGCCGCGGATTGCGAGTTGCACGATCCAGATCCCACGACGGTCTCTGCTCAGGGCATTTACTCCGTGGAACTCCGTGCAACTCCGTGGTTCAATCCCTCCTCCGTGTCTCCGTGTCTCCGTGGTTCAGGCTTTCGGCCATGAGGTATCTGGCGATCGATCTTGGGGATGCGCGGACGGGGTTGGCCCTGGGGGATGACGTGACAAAGCTGGCGTCGCCGGCGGGGCTGGTGGAGGTGTCGATCAAGGTGCGGGGTGGGGAGGCGCTTTTGGAGGCGCTGGCGCGGGAGGTCGACCGGTTGCTGTCGGCGGGCGATGCGATCGTGGTGGGGTTGCCGCTGCATATGGACGGGACGAAGGGGGCGCGGGCGAGGCTGGTGGAGGCGTTCGGGGCGAGGCTGGGTGAACGCACGGGCAGGATCGTGCATTTCCAGGATGAGCGGTTGACGAGCGTGGACGCTCAGTGGGCGTTGGATGGGTCGGGTTTGACGCATGGGCAGAAGAAGAAGCGCCGGGACCAGATCGCGGCGGCGCGGATTCTGGAGGAGTTTCTGGGGAGAAGCGACGGAGCGACGGAGCGACGGAGCAACGAAGGGGAAGAGGGCGAGGGATAATCGGACCGGCGGGTGGAACCGGGACGGCCGCGAACAATACAGGGGTGTGCGGCGTTTGCTCGTCAGAGACGGCTCGTTGGACAGAGGGCTCCAGGGGAGGGGGCGGCGATGGCGGTGGCGCTGATGCAGTTCGTGGTCGGGATCGTGCTGGCGGTGTTCTCGTTGGAGCCGCCGGCGCAGACGGAGAAGGTGCAGGACAACGGGGTTGTCAGATCCGCGTTGATTCTGACGGCGGAGCAGGCGCATGCGCTGGCGGAGCAGGACGGCGGGCCGATCGAGACGACCGACGACCTGCTGCTGGCGCTGGAGCGCAGCGGCGAGGATCTGCGCACGTTTCAGGCGAAGATCATCTACACGAAGCTGTTCCCGTTCGAGGGCGATGAGCAGACGCGGGTGGGCACGCTGTATTACGTCGTGGAGCCGGCACGAGAGACCGGCATCGTGGGCGAGGAGATCGAGGTTCGCCGGAAGTTCGCGGTACACTTCGATGTGCTGCACTTCGACGGGCGGATCGAGCGGGGCGAGGACCGCAGCTATGTGTTCGATGGGCAGTGGCTGGTGGAGAAGCTACACAAGGAGCGGCAGTTGTTCAAGCGCCGGGTGGTGCCGCCGGGCGAGCGGTTCGACCCGCTGCGGCTGGGCGAGGGGCCGTTTCCGATTCCGATCGGGCAGAAGCGCGAGGAGATCCTGGAGCGGTTCGAGGCCGAGTTGTTGGCGACGGATGCGGGGATCGAGGATTTCGATGACGACGTCAAGGAGTGGCTGACCGATGCGCATTATCCGACGTATCAGCTTCGGTTGACGCCGAGGGAGGAGTTCGCCCCGGAGCTGGATCTGGCGGAGATCCGGATCTGGTATCGCAAGGATGGGCTGCTGCCGCGGGCGGCGTGGACGCGGGCGGTGAACGGGAACGAGTCGACGATCCAGCTGTGGCAGCAGAGGGCGAATGAGGATGTGCCGGGGGCGGTGTTGTCGACGGAGGTGCCGAGCGTGGGGTGGGATGTGGAGATCACGGATTGGCGGGGGTCGGTGGATGGGGGCGGGCGGTGAGGCGGTTGGGCGCTGGCGGGTATGCCGACGACGGATGTGCGTGCAGGGTGGTTCGGCACTGGTGGGCGAGCCACCAGTGGCACCGAGCGTGGAGGAGCACCGAGAAGGCCGCAGAGCCGGCCATCTCGGTGGCACGGTTTTGGAAGTTCACGGCGTTGCGCGGCACGGAGTGGTTCGCCACTGGTGGGCGAGCCACCAGTGGCGCCGCGCGGCGGATTGGGCTCGCGCTGGGCTGCGTGCTCATCAGCGCCGCGCCGGCGCAGGATGAGGCGGGCGGGCTGCCGGAGATCGAGCTGTCGGCTGGGGTGACGCGCCTGATCGAAGCGCGGCATCTGAGCGAGGAAGAGCGGCGGGCGGCGCGGCTGCGCCACGGGGTGTGGCAGGAGTCGGATCTTGTGTCGGCGGCGGATCGGGCGCGGGCGGCACTGCAGCGCGGGGCGTTCAATGATGTGTCGCTGCTGGATGAGAGCGTGGCGGCGGAGCTGCGGGCGGCGGGGATGGTCGCGCGGGGCGAGCTTGAGGACGCCGCGGCGTTGCTGGAGAGGGAAGAGTCGATCGAGGCGATCCGTCTGCGGGCCGAGGCGCTGGCGGGGCTGGGGCGGCATGCGCAGGCCGATCGGGCGCTGGATGCGCTGGTTTCGATTCTGGCGCGGGCGCGGGTTGAGGACGCCGACGCTTTGAGCGAGGGCGTGCGGGGGTTGATGCTGCGCGAGCGGCTGGGCGGGACGAGGCGCGCGATCGAGGGCGATGCGCAGGCACGCGCGGCGGTGCAGGCGGACTTCCAGACGATGAGCACGCTGCTGGCGCGGGCGCGCGATGAGCTGGATCGGATGAGCTGGAAGGCGAGGCTGGTCGAGGCGGCGCTGCTCTTTGAGAAGGACAATCGGGCGCAGGGGATCGAGGCGTCGATCGAGGCGCTGGGCCTGAACCAGGGGCTGAGCGAGGCGTGGTTCCTGTTGGGCAACCACTTCGTGGACACGTTCGACTTTTCACGCGCGGCGCATGTGGCCCGCAAGCTGGACGAGCTGCGCTGGAGCGTCGTCGGCGAGGACGAGACGCGCTCGCTGCTGGGCGATCTGGTTCGGGCGCGCGAGCGGCTGCGCCAGAACGACGCGGCGCGGGCGGCGGAGATTCTCGATGGCGTGCTGGAGCGGTATCCGAAATCCCGGCGGGCGCTGGCGCTGCGGGCGGCGACGGCGGCGGCGATGTTCGATGACGAGCAGACGAAAGAGTGGCTCGCGCGATTCGACGCGCTGAGCCCCGGCGCGCCCGAGGCGCTGTTTGAGGTCGGCAAGCAGCTCAGCGAGGATCGTCAGTATGCGGAGGCCGCGGAGTATCTGGAGGCGGCGCACGCGCGGCTGGAGACCTGGCCCGAGCCGCTGATCGAGTTGGGCTTGCTGGAGATGCAGTCGGGGCGGGATATCCGGGCGCGCGAGGCGCTGACGCGGGCGATGCGGCTGGATCCGTTCCATGCCAGGGCGGACAACAGTCTGCGGCTGATCGAGGAGCTGCTGACCTATGCGAGGATCGAGAGTGAGCACTTCGAGATCCGGTATAAGCCGGGGATCGATGAGCTGCTGGCGCGAGAAATGCCGGCGATCCTGGAGCGGATTCATGCGCGGGTGACCGGGAGCGAGGCGGGCGGGATCGACCACGAGCCGGCGGTGAAGACGGTCATCGAGCTGATGCCCGACCATCGGTGGTTCAGCGTGCGGATCACGGGGATGGCGGGGATTCACACGATGGCCGCGGCGACGGGGCCGGTGATCGCGCTGGAGAGCCCGCGCGAGGGGCCGAATCACCTGGTGGGCGAGTACGACTGGGCGCGGGTGATCCAGCACGAATACACGCACACGGTGACCTTGAGCAGGACGAACAACCGGATCCCGCACTGGTTTACCGAGGCCGCGGCGGTGTACCTGGAGGATTCGCCAAGGAGTTGGGACTGGTGCCAGTTGCTTTCGGCGAAGTTCAAGGCCGATGAGCTTTTCGATCTCGAGGAGATCAACGTGCGGTTCACGCGTCCGATCGAGCCGACGGATCGGACGCAGGCGTACGCGCAGGGGCATTGGATGTACGCGTTTCTGATCGATCGCTGGGGCACCGATGCGCCGCTGCGGCTGATGGATGAGTATGCGCAGGGGCGGACCGAGGCGGACGCGATGCGCAGCGTTCTGGGGATCGAGCCCGAGGCGTTCATGGCGGAGTTTCTGCTGTATGCGCAGGCGGACCTGCGGCGTTGGGGGATGCTGACGCCCGAGGGGATGGCGAGCATCCACGAGCTTCGCAAGGAGTACTTTGATGGGCCGGATGCGCCGGGGAGTGTGACGGAGGAGGCGATTGATGCGTGGCTTGCGCAGTATCCCGAGCACCCGGACGTCCTGATGCTGGCGTTGCAGGAGGTGCTGGCTGACAGGCGGGGTGAGGGCGATCGCGAGATCGCGTTGGGCGAGCGCGAGGTGGAGCTGCTGGAGCGGCTCGCGGCGGCGCGGCCGGTGGATCCCACGCCGAGGCGGATCCTGACGCGACATTTCATGCGGTCGGAGGAGCCGGCTCGCGCGATCGTGCATCTGGAATGGCTGGATGCGCGCGAGGAACACAGCGCCGCGTACGCGGCGGAGCTTGCGAGGCGGTATGAGGCGCTGGGGGATCTGGAGGCGGCGCGGAAAAAGGCCGAGCGCGTGACGCGGATCGCGCCGTTCGATGCGGCGGGGCGGGAGGCGGCGGCGCGGGTTTCGATCCTGGTAAAGGATGATGCGAACGCGCTGCGCCATCTGGAGGCGCTGGCGATGATCGAGCCGGATCGGGAGATTCATGGCAAGCGGATCGAGGCGTTGCGGAAGCTTGCTGGCGGGGGATGAGCAACCAGGCGCGATCAGAGCCGCGGGCGTGAGAGCGCTTCGCGTCAACAGGCGGAGAACTTGAATCACTGCGGATGACCGAGTGACGTGCCACCAGCCGTGGCTTTGCACGGCTGGTGCTAGGTTCTGTCTGACGGCTCCGTTTGTTCGGCGCTCGTACGGTTGCGCCTTTCGGGGTGATCGGTGATGCCGTGGTCGGCAAGGAGGCCGACCAATGGCAAGCAAGCAGCGCACAGGACGTGGCGTAGGCGGACGAGCTGGGAAGCGGTACGAGTTGACCGATGAAGGATGGGCCCGCATCGAGCCGCTGATGCCCCGGCAGGGCCCCGGTGGTCAGTGGAACGATCACCGCACGACGCTCAACGGGATCTTCTGGATCCTCAACTCCGGGGCGCAGTGGCGCGACATGCCCGAGCGATACGGCAAGTGCAAGAGCGTCTACGACCGGTACCGGCGTTGGACGCGTGAGGGAATGTTCGATCAGATTCTCCAGCGGTTGCATGTGCAGCTCGATAAGGATGGACGCATCGACTGGAGCGTCTTCGATGTCGACGGCTCGAACATCCGCGCGCATCGATCCGCCGCGGGCGCGTCGAAAGCTTCAAAAAACAGAGCGGACGAGCCCGCCGACTCCGCCCTGGGACGATCCCGCGGCGGCTTTGGCACGAAGCTTCATCTTGTGACCGACGGCCGTGGGACGCCGCTGGGCGCAACGGTGACGGCCGGCCAGTCGCACGAATCGAAGAGCTTCGAGCGTCTCATGGACACGGTGCGGATCCGTCGGCGTCGGCGCCCGGAGGCGGTGGCGGGCGACAAGGGATACAGCTACCCGCGCATCCGGGACTGGCTGCGTCGGCGCGGCATCGAAGCGGTGATCCCCGCCAGGTCGGATCAACCTCGCCGGCGGCTGAACCGGCGCGTGTACCGCCGACGCAACGCCGTGGAGCGATGCATCGGCTGGCTGAAGGAATGCCGCCGCGTGGCAACCCGCTACGAAAAGCTCGCGACCCACTACCTCGCCTTCGTCAAGCTCGCCATGATCCAGCGATGCCTGAGGCTCCTGGAGCCGTCAGGCAGAACCTAGTGGGTGGTCGCCATGAAGCACCAACCGCTCAAAGCAGCGGTTGGTGGCACGACCGCAGAGGGCAGGGTCGCTCGACCGACCGCGAACCACAACATGGACGGAGTTCGAGACGCGCACGCCCAACATCCGCGTGCTCACGCACGCGGCTCTGATGGGGGCTCGGCGATGTCCCAGCCGGTCATGGCGACGAAGGTGGATTGGAGGGCATCGACGATCTCGCTCGGCTCGCGTCCGGGGTTGGTGAAGTCGAGGAGTTCGCCGATCTCGATGGAGCTGTTGCTGGTGCGCCAGAGGCTGGCCCAGGCAGGGTTGGCGTGGGGGGTGCCGCGAACGACGACGGGGAGGACCTTGGCGCCGGTGCGCTTGATAAGCCAGCCGACGCCGGCCTGGAAGGGGAGCAGGCGGCGGGGCGGGCGTTCGAGGCTGCCCTCTGGGAAGATGCCGACGGCCCCGCCGGATTGGAGGTGGCGGATGGCATCGCGCAGGGCCTGGGCTTTGCGTTCGGAGCGATCGACGAAGATGATGTCGAAGAGGTTCCAGGCCCAGTTCAGGCGGGGCTCTTTCATGTCCTCTGCCATGATCCAGCGGACGGGGCGGGCGCAGCGGGCCTGGATGAGGATGGGATCGATGCCGGCGGTGTGGTTGGCGACGATGAGCAGCGGGCCGGCGGGCGGATCGGCGAGCAGGTCGGCGTTGCCTCGGACGCGCAGGTTGTGGACGAGGCGGACGTAGGCGAGGCCCAGGGGCCAGATAAGGCCGTGGCGGACGGTCTGCCAGGGGTTGTCGAGGATGCGGCGCGCGGCGATGGCCCAGAGGAGCCAGAGCGCAAGCAGGATGGCAAGCCAGGGGAGCACGGGGGGCGATGTTAGCAGTTGCAAAGATGACAGTTGCGATCGGGGCTGCGCGAATCGGTGTCTGATCGGGAGGTCATGGCAAATCTCTGGCGGCCGGATTCACGCGCTGAGCGTCGGCACGTCGTATGCCGCGAGTTGGGCGTCTCTGGTCACCAGCGTGAGTCTCTCGATTCGGGCCTGGGCGATCTGCATGCGATCGAACGGATCCTGGTGGTGCGGCGGGAGATCAGCGACAGCCAAGGCGTGGGCGAGTTGGATCGGCAGCACGTCGATGTGGTCCTGACCCAGCACGTCGGCGAGGTTTGCCGGGAACTCCAGGCGGCCGAGGGCTTTCTTGATCGCCATCTCCCAGGCCGCAGCGGCGCTGACATAGATGGTGTTTGCGCCGTCGGCGATGACGGAGCGGGCTTCCTCTGCGAGTTGCTCGGGCTCGGCGAGCCACCAGAGCAAGACGTGGGTGTCGAGCAGGTAGCCCGGCATTACGAGGCGGTTCGGAAGGCGTTGTCGATCGCGTCGGGCAGGGGGTCATCGAAGGTGTCGGCGACGCGCACGAGGCCCTTCCAGTGACCGCCCGTGCGGGCGCGCTCGTCGGTGTGGAAGGCGACGAGGCGGGCGATCGGCTCGCCGGCGCGAGCGATGATGATTTCCTCGCCGCGGGCGACCCGCTCGAGGAGTTGGGAGAGGTGAGTCTTGGCCTCATGGATGTTCACTGACTTCATGGATCTAGTCTACTAAACTAAACTTGCTTAGTCAAATCGGTGATCAGGATTGAGGGGTTCATGGAGATGAGACGATCTTCCCAGACATTCCCCATACAATCGCGGAATGTCGGATCTGTGGAGCGACAAGCGGGCGAGCTCGGCGGCAGCGGTGATGCCGCTGGCGATGCGGATGCGCCCGCGGACACTGGAGGAGTTCGTCGGGCAGGAGCAGATCCTGGGCGAGGGGCGGCTGCTGCGGCGGATGCTGAACGCCGACGCGATCACGAGTTTGATTCTGCATGGGCCGCCGGGGACGGGCAAGACGACCTTGGCGGAGGTGATTGCCAACGCGACGCGTCGGCACTTTGAGCGGGAGAACGCGGCGAGCGTCGGGGTGAAGCGGATCCGGGAGATCATCGAGAACGCCGAGGATCGGCTGGCGACGAGCGAGCAGCGGACGATCCTGTTTCTGGATGAGATCCACCGGTTCAGTAAGGCGCAGCAGGACGTGCTGCTGCCGGACACCGAGCGGGGGGTGATCACGCTGATCGGAGCGACGACGGAGAACCCGTTGTTCGCGTGCAACAGCGCGCTGGTGAGCCGGAGCACGCTGTTTCGGCTGGAGCTCTTGACGGTCGAGCAGATCAAGGAGGTGGTGCGCCGAGCCGTGCGCGATCCGCGGGGGTATGGGGGGTTGGATCTGACGGTGCGCGAGGAGGCGCTGGATGTGTGGGCGGTGAAGAGCGAGGGAGATGCGCGGCGGGCGTTGACGGCGCTGGAGGTTGCGGTTCTTTCTCAGAGCGAGCAAGCGAGAGAGCGAACGAGCGAGCAAGGGGAAACGACGCAAAGCCCCTCTCTCGCTGGCTCGCTCTCTCGCTCGCTCGCTCCCATCCACATCGACCGCCCCACCGCCGAGGACTCCATTCAACGCAAGGCCATGGCCTACAGCGTGACGGGGGACTCGCACTATGACATGATCAGTGCGATGATCAAGAGTGTGCGGGGGAGCGATCCGGACGCCGCGGTGTATTGGATCGCGGCGATGCTGGAAGGAGGCGAAGACCCGCGGTTCATCGCGCGGCGGCTGGCGATTCTGGCGAGTGAGGACATCGGCAACGCGGATCCGCGGGCGATCGTGGTGGCGCAGTCGGGGTGGGATCTGGCCGAGCGGATCGGGATGCCGGAGGCTCGGATTACGCTTGCGCAGGTGGCGACGTATCTGGCGCTGGCGCCGAAGAGCAACGCGAGCTATGTGGCGATCGATGAGGCGATGGCGGATGTGCGCGATGGGCGAACGGTGCCGGTGCCGTACTTCTTGCAGGATGGGAATACGAGTCCGATTGGGGCGCAGGAGGGGGCCGAGGCGCAGAAGCGCAAGGGGCGGGGGTATGAGTACAGCCATGACGCCGAGGACGGTGTGACGGGGCAGGATTATTTGGGGGTTGAGAAGCGGTATTACAGGCCGGGGGTGTCGGGGGTGGAGAAGATGCTCTCGGAGCGGTTGGAGGAGATTCGGGGGTTGCGGGAGCGGAAGCGGCGGGGGAAGGGGCAGTAGGCAATGGGCAATGGGCACTCTGTCTTTGGTATTCGGCGATCGGCGATGGGGTGCGGTGGTCTGAGCGAGTCTTCGAGCGAAGGCCACGCGATCGACGATGATTGCTCGGCACGTCGTGGCCTTCGTCGTAGAGCCTCCTCAGACCACGGCACCCGGCAACTGCGCAGTACGTCGCTGATGAGCCGCGACCGTGAGGGAGCGGGATGGTGTCCCGCGCACCGGCGATGACCGACTCATCGAAGGATGCGATTCGGGCCACGGTTCGCGCGGCGTTGGCTGATGCGCGCGCCGAGTCGGTCGGGACTCGGAGTCAGGCGATCTGCGCGAGGCTGCTTGCTTATGACATTGCGAATCGTGCAAGCGTCGTGCTCGCGCACGCGCCCTCTCCCCCCGAAGCTGATATCCGGTTCGCCGTGCGGGCTTGGATTACTGGCGGCAAGACGGTTTGCCTTCCACGCATTGACTGGGACGCCCGGACCATGGCCCCGGCGGTCGTCACCGACCTCGACAACCTCGTCACGAAGCGGCACGGCATCCTCGAGCCGCCCGACGACGCCCCCACTGTCGGCGTGGAGGACCTCGATCTCATCCTCGTCCCCGGCGTGGCCTTCGACGAGAAGTGCAACCGCCTCGGGCGGGGCGGGGGGTTCTATGACCGGTTTCTGGCGACAGTTCCTGCACGGGTGAAGACCGTCGGCGTCGCGTTCGAGGCCCAAGTGATACCATGCGTGCCGATGGATCGACACGATCGCGCTCTCGACGCGGTCGTGACCGAATCCCGCGTGATTCTCAGGCCCAAGGGCTGAGAAGCGGGGTTCGTCGAGGCCGGCCGACGCACGGTTGAGCGTCGGCGACGATGTTGCCCGCTTTTTGCGGGCGGAGCCCAGGGAAGGGAGGCGGGCATGAGTCTGCCGTCGCAGTCGTCTGTTTCAGCGGGTCGCAGCTACATGTATCGCCGGCGTCGGCGGCGGCTGCCGAGGGTGCGCGTGGTGCTGCTGGGGGTGGCCCTGGCGGCGGCGGGCGGGTGGGTGATCGTGGATGGCAGGTTCTTCGGGCCGGCGGACGCCGGGGCGTCGGACGGGCGCGAGGACGGGGGCCATGGCGAGGATGGGAATGAGCGTTCGCTGGCGACGACGCGCTCGCCGTTGATTGCGCCGCCGAGGTCGCTGACGCGGGCCGAGGAGATGCAGAATCGGTCGTTGCGCGAGGCGGCGGATCGGGTGGTCAACGCGGGGGCCGCGCAGAAGCCCGAACTGGTGCCGCAGGAGCCCGCGCCGGTGGAGATCCGACAGGGGAGCGACGCGCAACGCGGCGAGGCTCGCCCGGCGTCGCGGAATGATCGCGGATCGGGCAGTCCGGAGTTCGCCCGCCTGATGGAGGAGTCGCAGGTCCTGATCGCCAAGGACGATCCGCTCGCGGCGCGCAAGGTCATGAATACGGCGCTGCACCTGCGCGGGGCGAGCGATGGTGACCGCCAGCGGGCGCGCGATGCGCTCAGCGAGCTGAATGAGCAGCTCGTGTTCAGCCCCACGGCGGTCGCGGGCGATCCGATCAGCCTGACGCACACGGTCGCCAAGAACGAGTTTCTCAGCACGATCGTCAAGAAGAACAACCTGGGCGTGGACTGGCGGGCGATCCTGGATATCAACCGGATCTCGCGCCCCGAATCGATCCGCGAGGGGCAGAGCCTGAAGCTGATCCGCGGGCCGTTCCACGCGATCGTCTCCAAGGGCGAGTATCGCGTGGACCTGTACTGGGGCCCGGCGGACAAGGCGGGCGAGTGGCTGTACATCCGTTCATTCACGGCGGGGCTGGGCGAGAGCGACTCGACGCCGACGGGGGTGTTCAAGGTGAAGAACCGTCTGGCGAACCCGGCGTGGACGAACCCGCGGACGGGCGAGCGGTTCGCCAAGGACAACCCGGAGAACCCGATCGGGGAGTACTGGATTGGGCTGGAGGGCATGGGCGAGTCGGCGGTGCATCGGAGCTACGGGCTGCACGGGACGATCGAGCCCAAGAGCATCGGCAGCCAGGAGTCGATGGGGTGCGTGCGGCTGCTGCCCGAGGACATCCGGCTGGTGTTCAGCCTGCTGCGCGAGGGCGAGAGCGTGGTGCAGATCCGGCGGTGAGGTCTCGGGGAAAACGGGCACGATCGACGATCGTGGGGGTCGGCGGGGACGGGCGCGAGGGTGGTCCCCCGGGGGCTGATTCGGACGGTCTCAGAGCGGACAGCAGGCTCTGACGGACCTAGAATAAGGTGTCCGGCCCGAGACGGCTCGCGGGCTTCTCAGATCGCCTTGTTCGATGCCTCTGGAGCGGAGGCGAGCGGACGATTTCTCCCGGGGCCGACGGCCCCAGGAGCCTCAGGACCGCATGAGCGAGCACACAACCGAATCCATCGAGCCCACGGCCCCCTCGCAGACGCCCAAGGTGGTTCAGAAGGGTGAATACTCCGCCGACCAGATCAAGGTTCTGGAGGGGCTGGAGGCCGTCCGCAAGCGTCCTGGGATGTATATCGGGGGCACGGGAAACAACGCCCTGCACCATCTGGTCTACGAGGTGGTGGACAACTCGATCGACGAGGCGATGGCCGGGCACGCGAGCTTCGTGAGCGTGTTCATTGAGGCCGACGGGTCGGTGCGGGTGGTGGACGATGGTCGCGGGGTGCCGGTGGACCCGGTCACGCACGACGACCCGAACCTGAACGGCAGGCCGGCGGTCGAGGTCGTGATGACCAGGCTGCACGCCGGCGGTAAGTTCGGGCAGGAGGGCAGCGCGTACAAGGTTTCTGGTGGTCTGCACGGGGTGGGCGTGTCGTGCGTGAACGCGCTGAGCGAGCGGCTGGAGGTCGAGGTCTATCGCGACGGCAAGGTGTACCGGATGGTGTTCGAGCGGGGCGCGGTCAGCGAGGAGCTGGAGGTCGTCGGGCCGATTCCCTCGGGCAGCACACGCAAGACGGGCACGGCGATCACGTTCCGCCCGGATTCGCAGATCTTCCCGGACGTGACGTTCCACTACGCGATTTTGCAGAATCGCCTGCGAGAGCTGGCGTTTCTGAATCCGGGCGTGGTGATCCGGCTGAGCGACGAGCGGGTGGGACCCGACGGCAAGCCCCGCCACGAGAAGTTCCAGGCCGAAACCGGGCTCTTGGAGTACGTCGAGCACCTGATGGCGAACAAGACGCCGGTGAGCAGCGCGGTGCATGTGCGCAAGGACGACGACGAGCGTTCGATGGTGTGCGAGGTGGCGCTGCAGTACCACGACGGGTATAACGAGTCGCTGCTGACGTTCGCGAACAACATCAACAACGTGGACGGCGGGACGCACGCGCAGGGGTTCAAGGTCGCGCTGACGCGGACGCTCAACGGGTACGCGAAGAAGGAGGGGCTGCTGCGCGAGAAGGATCCGACGCCGACGGGCGAGGATCTGCGCGAGGGGCTGATCGCGATCGTGAGCGTGAAGCTGCCGGACCCGACGTTCAACAATCAGCCGAAGGAGAGGCTGCTCAATCCGGAGATCGAGCAGTTCGTGTCGCAGGCGGTGGGCGAGGCGCTGGGGACGTGGCTGGAGGAGCACCCGGGCGAGGCCAAGAAGCTGTGCCAGAAGGGCGTTCTGGCGGCCCAGGCGCGCGAGGCGGCGAGGAAGGCGAGGGAGCTGACCCGGCGCAAGAGCGCGTTGGACAGCGGGTCGATGCCGCACAAGCTGCGGGATTGCAAGACCAAAGATGTCGAGCTGAGCGAGCTGTTCATCGTCGAGGGTGACTCGGCCGGCGGCAGCGCGACGCAGGGGCGCGATGTCGAGACCCAGGCGATCCTGCCGCTGAAGGGCAAGATCCTGAACGTCGAGAAGGCGCGGATCGACAAGATCCTGGGGTTCGAGGAGATCCGGACGCTGATCGCGGCGCTGCGCTGCGGCATCGGGGCGGACTTCGACATGTCGAAGCTGCGGTACGGCAAGGTCATCATCATGACCGACGCGGACGTGGACGGCAGCCACATCCGCACGCTGCTGCTGACGTTCTTCTATCGCCAGATGTCCGAGCTGGTGCGCCAGGGGCGGATCTATATCGCCCAGCCGCCGCTGTATCAGTTCACCAAGGGAAAGAAGAGCCGGTATGTGATCGACGATCGCTCGCTGGACTCGACGCTGAGCGAGATGGGGATCGAGGGCTCGACGCTGGTGGTGCGCGACCTGAGCGGGGTGAGCGATCGCGGCGGGGATGCGCCGGAGATCTTGCGGATCGAGGGCAACGAGCTCAAGCGGGTCGTGTCGCTGCTGCGGAGGCTGAAGGAGCTGGTGGAGATCGCCGAGCGCCGCGGCGTGCGCTTCGGCGACCTGCTGGGCGTGCGGGAAGCGTCCGAGAGTGGCACGCTGCCGACGCACCGGGTGAGCTGGCGGGGCGAGGAGGGCGCGGGCGAGGCGTACGCGTGG
This sequence comes from Phycisphaerales bacterium, assembly GCA_029260315.1. Lineage (GTDB taxonomy): Bacteria > Planctomycetota > Phycisphaerae > Phycisphaerales > UBA1924 > S146-42. The sequence continues at coordinate 13,353 of JAJDDM010000085.1, forward strand.
GACGAGAAGGACGCGCACGCGATCATCGAGGAACGGGGCCTGCGGCTGTCCGATGACGAGCTGGACGAGAACGGCAACGGGACGGCCAATGGGAGCGCAGGCGCGATCGCGACGATCCGCGAGCTGCACGAGAATCGCGAGCTGGAGCGGATCTTCGAGGGGTTGGGGGCGATCGGGCTTGATATCGCGGACTTCACGCTCGAGCGGCGCGAGGCGATCACCGGCGAGAGCCTGCCGACACGGTTCTTCTGGGAGACCGTCAAGACCCGCGGCGCGAAGGTCTCGGAACAGGACGACGGGGCAGACGAGAGCGCGTCGCCAGATGGTGCGACCGGGAGCTCGGGCGGGCGGATCGTCGAGGCGGCGAATCTGCGGGAGATCCTGCCGGCGTTGCACGAGATCGGCCGGCGTGGGCTGGAGATCAAGCGGTTCAAGGGGCTGGGCGAGATGGACGCCGAGCAGTTGTGGGAGACCACGATGGACCCGACGACGCGGATGCTGATGCGTGTGCAGTGCGAGCTTGGGCAGGAGGCGGAGTACCTGTTCACGACGCTGATGGGCGAGCATGTGGAGCCTCGGCGGAAGTTCATCGAGGACCATGCGCTGGAAGTGAAGAACCTGGACGTGTGATTCTCGGACGTCGTCGGGTCTGCTCGTGGCTCGGCTCGCGGGCCGGGCGTGTCGGCCCGGCGGGATCTGTGTGGGATGTACGGGCCGGCGGAATCCCGATGGCCCTTCCCATCGGTTCGGGGCTCAGCAGGGAGAGTTGATCGCCCGATTCTTTCGTTGTGGGGCGCGGGCTTGCGGGCTCGGGCCAGCTGACGAAGGGACGATCCATGCCCAAGATGCCGCGCTCGGGCTCGAATCGCGTGAACACCCTGGGCCTGCACGGGCAGGTGCTCGGGGACATGCTCGACGAGTTGGAGTCGGCGTCAGACCCCGAGGCGAGCAAGGCCCGTCGGCACACGCGGTTGCGGTTTCGGCGGGACACAGTGCATATGAAGGTGCGCCAGGCGGGCGGGTTCGAGCGGATCATCAAGGTTGCGTGCCGGAATCTCTCCAGCGGCGGGGTGAGCGTGCTGCACAACGCCTTTCTGCATCCGGGCTCGCCGTGCGCACTGGTGCTGAAGGATCTGCGGGTCGGTCAGACGGTGGTGTACGGCGAGATCGTGCGCTGCAGTCACTGGCACGGCGTGATCCACGAGGTGGGGATCAAGTTCCGCGAGCCGATCAACGTCCGCGATTTCGTGCAGGTTGACGCTCTCGACGACACCTTCAGCTATGAGAGCTTCGACGCGTCCGAGCTGGAGGGGTGCGTCGTGCAGGTGGATAACTCGGCGCTGGACACGAAGCTGGTGCAGCACTTCTTGAAGGGGACGCGCATCCGTCTGCGTCAGGCGGCGAGTGAGGAGGAGGCGATCGAGAAGATCGGCGAGGGCTGCGACCTGATCCTGCTCGATCTTCAGTTCGCCGGCGCAACGGGCGAGTCCCTGCTCAAGCGAGTCCGCGCGGGCGGCGATCTCACGCCGATCATCGTGCTCTCGGGTGATACATCCGATGAGACGCGCCGGCGGATCATGGACGGCGGCGCGCACGGTTTTCTGACCAAGCCCATCGACCAGACGCGCCTGCTGCGATCGGTCGCGGAGTTTCTGATCAACCGGCGCGATCAGCTGCGGTCGATCTCCAAGGCCGAACTGCCCGAGTGTGAGGAGGGCGCGATGTTCAGCGAGGAGTTCGACACCGAGCTTCGCTCGGTCGCGAGCGAGCTCGGTGAGGGGCTGAGCGCCAAGGACGGCGAGCGGTGTCAGGGGGCGTGCTACCGGCTGGTCGGCGCGGCGCCGTACTCGGGGCATGAGTCGCTGGCCAAGGCGGCGCAGGACGCGGCGCAGATCATCGCGTCGGAGGGCATCGAGAAGGCGATCGATGACGTGCAGCGGGTTCTGACGGCGTGCAAGGCGATCCTCGAGGGTTGACCGCGCGGATCCGCCGGCAGACGCTGGTGGGGTGAGAGCACGCATCGAGATGGCGTTGGGCGGGCGGGTGCTGCGCGAGCGATCGCTCGGCGGCGGGTGCGTGGGGGATGTCCGGCTGGTCGAGCTCGAGGACGGGCGTCGGGTCGTGTGCAAGCTCGGATCGCCCGGCGGCGGGCTGGACATCGAGGGCGCGATGCTGGGGGATCTGGGCGGCAGGCTGCCCGTGCCGGGGGTGCTGCTGGCCAGCGACGATCTGCTCATCATGGAGCATGTCGAGCACGACGGGGTGCTGGGGGCTGGTGGAGAGCGGCACGCCGCGGAGCTGCTGGCGGCGCTGCACGCGAACGAGCACGACCGATACGGATACGCATCGGACACGCTGATCGGCGGGCTGCGTCAGGTGAACCCGTGGGAGGAGAGCTGGGCCGCGTTCTTCGGCGAGCATCGCCTGGTCTTCATGGCGCGCGAGGCACATGGCGCGGGGCGGCTGAGCGAGCGGACGCTCGGGCGGGTCGAAGGACTTGCGCGCGGGCCGCTGGCGGAGATCGTCGGCGAGGCGGGGCCGCCGTCGCTGATCCACGGCGATGTCTGGGGCGGGAATGTCTTGGCGCACGGCGGGCGGATCGCGGCGTTCATCGACCCGGCGATCTACTTCGGCGACGCGGAGATCGAGCTGGCGTTCATCACGCTGTTCGGGACGTTCGGCGAGGCGTTCTTCGAGCGATACCACGAGCTCCGCCCGATCCGCCCGGGGTTCTTCGAGACCCGGCGGGATCTGTACAATCTGTACCCGCTGCTCGTACATACGCGGTTGTTCGGCGGGGGGTACGCACAGAGCGTGGAGCGGACGCTCGAGCGGTTTGGCGTGTGAACTGAGTACGACTTTGTGTAGGAGGACGACGGCGAGGCGATCGGGCGGCGTGTGACCAATGAGGCCACGAAGAAGAGGAAGAATCGGTAGACGCCCTTCCTGACGAGCGCTTTGCGTCAACTGGCGGAGAACTCGAACGATTGCGGATGACCGAGTGATGTGCCACCAGCCGTGGCTTTGTGTTCCGACCGGGGACATGGTTGACACCCGTTCGGAGACATCGCTGACACATGTTAGTGCGGCTGGTGGAGGGGGGGAGCGCTGCGACCGATCGGAACCAGCCGCACGCCGCCGGTGGACTCA
>JAJDDM010000086.1 GCA_029260315.1 Phycisphaerales bacterium
CAAAGCCACGGCTGGTGGCACGTCGCTCGGTCATCCGCATTCGTTCGAGTTCTCCGCCAGTTGACGCAAAGCGCCCTCACGGTTGGGCCTGTGATGCGCAGCCGGCCAATCGCACGCTACGAACGGGCTCAATCCGCTCTAGCGAACTCGGGTGCGACTCTCCACGTCGTACATCTTCGGCCTCGCCACGGAGTGGCGGTGCGACCCTGGCGAGGGGCGCCAGCCCCTCGGACGAGCGGGCGAACGGCGCAGCCGCAGAGCGGCGCTCGAAGCACTTCGAGCGCCGCTCTGCGGCTGGAGAAAGTAGAGGACGCTTCGAGGGGCTGGCGCCCCTCGCCATGATCGCGCGCTGCTCCGCAGCGAAGAGCATCGGCGAAGAGCACGTCGCGAGCATCGAACACAGATCGAACGTGCGTCAGCAGCGCTCCTGCACGATCTGGTCCCACACCGACGCCTTCGCCAGCGTCTCGGCCCACTCCAACTCCGGCACGGAATCCGCGACGATCCCCGCGCCGACCGGATAGCAGAGATCGGCGTCATGATGCTCCCCGCCGACCCGTTCGCCGATGATCGCCGCCGTGCGGATCGCGACGTTGAACACGGCGTTGCCCTGGGCGTCGATCGCGCCGATCGAGCCGCAGTAGGGCCCGCGGGGCGAGCGTTCGAGCTCGTCGATGATCTGCATCGCGCGAACCTTGGGCGCCCCCGTGATCGACCCCGCGGGGAACGCGGCAGCAAGTAGATCGCGCAAGGACTTCGCCGGGCGCAGCGTCCCCGAGACTGTCGCGACACCCTGATGCACGCTGCCACCGGCGTGCGTCTCGATCGCGCGGGGATCATCGACCCGTACCGAACAGATCTCACACACCCGCGAGAGATCGTTGCGCATCAGATCGACGATCATGCGCAGCTCCGCGGCGTCCTTGGCGCTCGATTCCAATGCCGCGCGTCCCGCGAGGGCGCTGGCGGTACCCTTCATCGGGCGTGTCACGCAGCGCCGTGACTCGCCATCGAACGCGACAAAGAGCTCGGGGCTCAGCGACAGGACCGTGCCGAGCGAGGCATCGATGCACGCGCCGTACGCGGGACGCGACGAGCGCAGCAGATCGCCAAACAGGGCGCGCGCCGAGCCATCGAACGAGGCGAGCAGGCGGTGGGCGAGATTGACCTGAAAGATGTCGCCCGCGCGGATGTAGTCGATCGCACGCGAGACCCTGGCCTCATACGCCGGCCGCCCGATGTCGCTGGTCAGCGTTCCCAATGACCACGATCGATCGGCCGAGGGGCGACATTCGATCGTCGGCAGCAGATCCGGATCGCCCAGGATCTCCCACGCGCGTGTGTCATGATCGAAGCGGTACGCCGCGTTGCAGATCAGGATCTCGCCCGTGCCCCACGGGCCGGGGCGAATGCCCGCCGACGGCTCGAACGCGCCGCCCAGCTCGTACGCCAGCATCGGCACGACCAACACGGGACTCGGCGCGATCGCCCCGCCCTGTTGCGTTGACAGCCATCGAAGCGGTTCGAGACGCTCGTGGATCGGCGCGAGATAGCTGAATCGCCCGAACGGGACCCGCCCTTCGCCCCGCTCAATGCCCAGCCCACCGCCCGGCGAGATCAGGGCCGCCAGGGGAATATCCGCAGGCCACGCCGCGACCGCCTGGGCGGGGGTGCAATCGGGCGAGATGGCGGTTTCGCGGGTGGTCTGGAGCATGGTGTGGGGGGTGGCCCGGATGATATCCCGAGGGTCGCCGGGCCTCGCGGGCTTGACCCCCACGCTCGGACGCGAAACATACAGACCCTCGGAGGATTCCGAATCCGCGGGCTGCATCCTGACAAATACCTAGAAATCCTGCCCGAGAGAGGAAGGCGACCGGCCCATGGCGAAGCGAAACAGCTCCAAGTCCTCCAAGACCCACGGCCCCGGCGGCGACAAGAAGCGCTCGGTCAAAAAGGTCGCCAAGAAATCGACCAAGAAAGTCGCCAAGAAGTCGTCGCCGAAGCGATCGGCGACCGTCAAGAAATCTCACCAGGCCGGTGCCGCGCGCTCCAACCGACGCAAGGTCTCCAAGGCCATCGCGGGCAAGCTCGTGTACTCCTTCGGCAAGAAGGTCAACGAGGGCGACGGGTCGATGCGCGAGCTGCTCGGCGGCAAGGGCGCGAACCTCGCGGAGATGACCAGCATCGGCTTGCCCGTGCCCCCGGGGTTCACGATCACGACCGAGGCGTGCAAGAAGTACTACGACGCCGGGCAGCGCCTGCCCCACGGGTTCATGAACGAGGTCGGCAAGCACATCGCCATCCTCGAACGCGAGACGGGTAAGAGCTTCGGCGGCTCGGACAACATCCTGCTGGTCTCCGTGCGATCCGGAGCCGCGGCGAGCATGCCGGGGATGATGGACACGATCCTGAACCTGGGCCTGACCGACGAGAGCGTCGAGGCGCTCGCGGAGGCGGCGGGCAACCGGCGTTTCGCGTACGACGCGTACCGCCGACTCATCAACATGTTCGGCGACGTCGTCATGGGCGTCGACCACGAGCTGTTCGAGGAGGCGTTCGACGACCTGAAGAAGCGCTACGGCGTGGAGAACGACACGGACGTGCCCGAGGAGGGGCTGGTCGAGCTGTGCGATGCGTACAAGGAGGTCTTCGAGAAGCGCGTCGGACAGGACTTCCCGCAGAACCCCCACAAGCAGCTCGAGCTGGCGATCCAGGCCGTGTTCAAGAGCTGGAACGCCGACCGCGCGATCAGCTATCGCAGGCTCAGCGCGATCAGCGGGCTCATCGGCACCGCGGTCAACGTGCAGTCGATGGTCTTCGGCAACATGGGCAATGAGTCGGGCACCGGCGTCGCGTTCACGCGCAACCCGTCCACCGGCGAGAACATCTTCTACGGCGAGTTTCTGATCAACGCCCAGGGCGAGGATGTCGTCGCGGGCATCCGCACGCCCAAGCCCGTCGCCGAGATGCGCAGGTGGAACAAGGACGCCTATCGCCGGCTCATCGAGATCAAGGACAGGCTCGAGAAGCACTACCGCGACATGCAGGACATCGAGTTCACCATTGAGGCCGGCGAGCTGTTCATGCTCCAGACCCGCACGGGCAAGCGGACCGGAGCCGCGGCGGTGCGGATCGCCTGCGACATGGTCAAGGAAAAACTGGTCGATGAGAAGGAAGCCCTACTGCGGATCCCCGCGGGCGACCTGACCCAGCTCCTGCTGCCGAGCTTCGATGACAAGGCCAAGGCGAAGGCGAAGCTGCTTGCCAAGGGTTTGCCCGCGAGCCCCGGCGCGGCCAGCGGCAAGCCCGCGTTCACCGCCGACGAGGCCGTCGAGCGGGCCCTCCAGGGCGAGAAGGTCATCCTCGTGCGCAAAGAGACGAGCCCCGAGGACGTCGACGGCATGCACTCGGCGGCGGGGATCCTGACCAGCACGGGCGGGATGACCAGCCACGCCGCGGTCGTCGCGCGGGGTTGGGGCAAGTGCTGCGTCGCCGGCGCCGGCGCGCTCTCCATCGACGCCAAGAAGGGCGCGTTCACGGTCGACGGGCAGACCATCGGTCGCGAGGACGTGATCTCGATCGACGGCGCGACCGGCGAGGTGATGCTGGGCGAGATCGGGCGCGTCGAGCCGACCCTCGGCGGGGACTTCGCCAAAGTCATGCGCTGGGCCGACAAGTACCGCACGATCGGCGTGCGCACCAACGCCGACACGCCCAAGGACGCCCAGCGGGCCCGCGATTTTGGCGCCCAGGGCATCGGGCTCTGCCGGACCGAGCACATGTTCTTCGAGGGCGACCGGATCACCGCGATGCGCGAGATGATCCTCTCGGAGACGCTCGAGGACCGCGAGAAGGCGCTCGAGAAGCTCTTGCCCTATCAGCGCGAGGACTTCATCGGGATCTTCCGGGCGATGAAGGGCCTGCCGGTGACGATCCGCCTGCTGGACCCGCCGCTGCACGAGTTCCTGCCCAACGATGAGGGGACGCAGAAGGAGATCGCCAGGGGGCTGGGCGTGCCCGCCGAACAGGTAAGCAGGCGGGTGCAGATGCTGCACGAGTCCAACCCGATGCTGGGCCATCGCGGGTGCCGGCTCGCGGTGACGTATCCGGAGATCCTGCGGATGCAGGTGCGGGCGATCGTCGAGGCGACGATCGAGTTCGCGAAGGAGAAGGTCCGGGCGATGCCCGAGATCATGATCCCGCTGGTCGGCGAGGCCCGCGAGCTGAGCCTTTTGAGAGAACAGGTCGAGCAGACCATCCACGACGTCCGCAGGGAAGAGGAGCACAAGGGCAGGCTCGACATCAAGATCGGCACGATGATCGAGATCCCCCGCGCGTGTGTGACCGCGGGCGAGGTCGCTCAGCACGCCGACTTCTTCAGCTTCGGCACCAACGACCTGACGCAGCTCACCTACGGCTACAGCCGCGACGACGCGGGGACGTTCCTGCCCGAGTACATCGCACGGGACATCCTCGCGGGCGATCCGTTCCAGAGCCTGGACCAGACGGGCGTCGGCGAACTCGTCAAGATGGGCATCGAGCGCGGACGGGCGGCCAAGGACGATCTCAAGATCGGGATCTGCGGCGAGCACGGGGGCGATCCCAAGAGCGTTTGGTTCTGCCACGACGCCGGGCTCGACTATGTGAGCTGCTCACCGTTCCGCGTGCCGATCGCGAGGTTGGCCGCGGCGCAAGCGGCGATCCGGGCGGCGGGGTAGAGCAGATTCAGCGGCGGGCGGAGCGTTCGGCGAGGGGTGCCGTGGTCTGTGCGAGTCTTCGAGCGATGGCCACGCCGAGTGGCCAATCGCTCTCGAATCCTGGAGTGAGCGACGGCTCGGCGTCTTCGGTCGCGTGCGCGTGGCCTTCGTCGCAGAGCCTCCTCTGACCACGGCACCCTCGCGGGCCGCTCGCTACAGGAGAGTTGAAGACGCCCTAGCGAACAGTGGCTCCACGTCTTATTGA
>JAJDDM010000087.1 GCA_029260315.1 Phycisphaerales bacterium
TCGCGCACGTCCAGACACGGAATCACGCGATTCATCAGCACGGCGCACCCTCCCTCGCTCTTGCCAGCCATCGTCCGAGCAACGCCGCGCCCCATGCCCCCGAGAGCTCCGGATGGAACTGACACGCGAGCACCCCGCCGCGTTCGATCGCCGCGACGAAGCGCCCGCCGTGCTCGCTCCACGCGGGCGCCCAACCTACCGGCGCCTCGCACAACCGGTACGAGTTCGCGAAGTACGCCGCGCCCGACTCCAGCATCGAGCACTCAGCGTCTGCCTCGACCCGATTCCACCCGAACTGCGGCCGCCGAACCGACCCCGGAAACACCCGCAACACGCCCCCCACGATCCCGAGCCCACGAACGCTCTCAGACTCTTCGGAAGCATCGCACAAAAGCTGCATCCCCAGGCAGATCGCCAGCGTCGCCCGCCCGCGCTCGATCCGCTCGCAAATCGCCCCTTCCAGCCCGTGCTCGCGCAATCGCGCCATCCCCGCCCCGAACGCCCCCACGCCCGGCAGCACCAGCATCGCCGCCCGCTCCACGCTTTGCGCATCGAGCACGAGCTCTGCCTTCGCGCCGCACCGCTCCAGCGCCGCGATGACCGACGCCGTGTTCGCGATGCCCGTATCGACGATCGCCACGCTCATCACAGCGCCCCCTTCGTCGAGGGAACGCCGTCGGCCCCGTCCCTCGCCACCGCCTGGCGCAGCGCCAGCGCCAGCGCCTTGAACCCCGCCTCTGCCTTGTGGTGGTCATTCTCCCCGCGGATCAGATCAACGTGCAGTGTCAAGCGCGCCGCCATCGCCAGCGACACGAAAAAGTGCGTGACGTTCTCCGTCGCCACGTCGCCCAGCCGCTCGCGCACGAACCCCAGCTCGACCGCCGCGGACGGCCGACCCGAGAGATCCACGACGCATCGGCACAGCGCCTCATCCAGCGGCGCATACGCGGACCCGAACCGCGCGATCCCGCGTCGCTCGCCGAGCGCCTCATCCAGCGCCCGCCCCAGCGTCAGCGCACAATCCTCGGCGCTGTGATGATCGTCCACGTCCAAATCGCCCTCGCAGCTCAGCTCCAGATCGATCCGCGCGTGCTTCGCCAGCGCGCACAACATGTGATCGAGAAACCCGAGCCCGCTCGTGACCTGCGCCTCGCCCGATCCATCCAGATCGACCGCCGCACGCACGCGCGTCTCGCCCGTCACCCGCGAGCACTCCCCTCTCCGTCCCTCGCCCTTCGCTGATCCATTCATCGCCCGCTCCTCATCTCGTCCAACTCCGCCACGACCGCCGCCTCCAGCCGCAGGAACTCGCCCGCGTCCCCGGGAAGCGTGATCCGCAGACAATCCCCGATCCCCGACCCCTCGCCGAACCCGCGCACCGCGATCCCCCGCTCACCCAGCCCCTCCCGCACACCCTCGGCGTCCGCGAACCGCGCAAACACGAAGTTCGCCTGCGACGCAAAGACCTCCGCGTCCAGATCCCCAAGCACCTCCTCCAGCCTCGTCCGCTCCCGCCGAATCTCCTCGACAAATGCCGCCCGCCCGGCTTCGTCCTCCAAACTCGCCCGGGCGAGCGCTAATGAAAGATTCGACACCGGATACGGCCCCCCCACCGTCCGCAACCACCCCGCGACCTCCGCCGACGCGATCGCATACCCCACCCGCAGTCCCGCCAGCCCCATCGCCTTCGAGAATGTCCGCACGACGACGACGTTCGAGAACTCCAGCAACGCCGCCGTCGGATCGGCGTCCGCGAACTCGACATACGCCAGATCCACCAGCACCAGTGCGCCGACATCCCGCGCTGCGCGCACAATCGCGACCATCTCTTCGAGCCCGATCACCCCCCCCGTCGGGTTGTTCGGCGACACCAGCGCCACCAACCCCGTCCGCTCGCCGATCGCCCCGACGAACGCCGAAACGGGAAACGCCCCGCCGAGCCACCCGACCTGGCACACCTCGCCGCCCGCCAGCAGCGCCCCGCGCTCGATCATCTCGAACGCCGGGGTATGCACCACCGCCGTCCGCCCTTCCTCCACAACCGCCCGGCAGACCCGATCGATCGCGTCATCGCCCCCATTGGTCACGACCACCCGCTCCGCCGAGACGCCCCAGAGTGCCGCGATCCGCCCCTCCAGCGCCCCCGTGTCCGGATACCGCCGCAGCACCTCGCGATCGATCGAACCCAGCACGCTTGCAAGCCGATCGAACGAGGGCGCTCCCTCGTTCGCGTCCAGCCGCAGGTCGATCGCCCGCGCCGATGGGCCACGCACATAGGGACGCAGCCCCGCCAGCCGCCCCGCCGGCTTCAACGCGCCCCGCGATGCCTTCTCGCGCCCACTCATGGCACGATCTGCTCGGGCGTGGTGACAACAATGTCCGTCCCGCCGCACGCCTTGATCGCGGGAATCACGCTCGGCAGCTCGCTCCTCGGCACCGCCACCTTCACCGCGTACCCGCCCGCCCCGTGCATCGGCGAAACCGTCGGCTCACGCATGCACGGCAGGATCTCCACGATCCTCTCCAGCAACTCCTTCGACACATTCACCTCGAGCATCACCCGCGAACGGGCCTCCAGCACCGATCGCACCAGCATCGCCAGACCCTCGATCCGATCACGCAGTGCCGGCGTCTCCATCGCCCGGCGCGAGGCATACAGGCGCGTCGACGAGACCATCAGCTCATCGACGATCCGCAGGTTGTTCGCCGCCAGCGTCGAGCCCGTCGCCGTGTTGTCGACGATGCAGTCCGCGTCCTCCGGCGGGAGCACCTCGGTCGCCCCATAACTCCGCAGCAACGCTCCATCGAACCCCCGCCGCGCGATCCACCGCTCCGTCAGACTCGCATACTCCGACGCGATCACCAGACGACGATCGGGCAGCTTCCCATGCTCGAGAATCGACTCCGGCGCAGCCGCGACGAGCCGCACACGATCCAGCCCCGTGTCGAGCAGCTCGACCAGATCGGCGTCCTCCTCGGCCACCCAGTCCGCCCCCGCGAACCCCAGATCGCGCGTCCCTGCCGCGAGCATCTCCACGATCGCCCGCGGCTTGAGGATCTTGACCTCAAAGCCATCCAGCGCCAACGCGGGCCGATAATCCCGCGCCGTCGCCCGCACCGGCACGCCCGCGTCGCTGAGCAAACGCGCCACGCCGTCGTACATCCGCCCTTTGGGAATCGCGAATCGGATCGCATCTGTCGTCGTCGGCGTCATCGCCCGCCCTCCTTCTCCAAGAGCCGGATCCGGGCCGTCGCGACGTTGGGGCAGGTCCCTCCAACGAAAAACGCCGGCTCGGAGCCGGCGTCGATCGTCTCACGGGAACCATCGTCCCTCAGACCACGATCACAGCCAACTCCCTCCCACATGATGGATGGGGTGGTGGGCGTGATGGTGGTGATGGGTCGAGTACGTCTTCATCCGCATGAAGAATACCCGGAGAGCAGCTCCGGTCAAGCAAAATCCACGGCCCGAGCGAGCAGCCCCTCGCCCGCCAGCCCAGGCCCGAAGGCCATCGCGACGCATCGCTCGCCCGCTTCCATCTCCCGCCGAGCGCGCTCCAGCACGAACAGGATCGTCGCCGACGACATGTTCCCGTGCGCCCGCAGCACCTTACGCGACGCCGCGAGCCCGCGCTCCTCGGCACCCAGCGCCCCGCCCAACTCATCCAGCACCCGCGGCCCACCCGGATGGATCGCCCAATGCCCGATCGCCGCCCGCCTCAACCCCTCGCGCGCCAGCCACGCATCCACCCACCCCGGCACGCCCTTCTTCAACAGCGCCGGCGTGCGCACAGAGAGCGCCATCTCAAACCCGTGATCTCCCACGACCCACGCCATCGCGTCTTGTGAATCCGAAAAGATGCGCGACGCCGTGCCTTCGATCGCAAAGAGCGCCCGCTCGCCTGCTCGCTCACCGCGCACCACCGCGGCGGCCGCCCCATCGGCGAACAGCGCGTTGGCAACCTGTCGATCCATCCGCGCCCCGTACTGAAAATGCAGCGTGCATAGCTCGACACAGCAGACTAACACGATCGCCCGCGCGTCGCTCTCGACGATCGCTCGCGCGACCCGCAGCGCGTTGATCGCCGCGTGACAGCCCATGAACCCCAGGTGCGTCCGCTCGACATCCGCCGAGCAGCCGAGCTTTGCGAGAATCGCCTGGTCGACCCCCGGCGCCTCGCCGCCCGTGCAGCTCGCGGTCACGATGTGCGTGACCGCCCGGGCTTCGATCCCCGCCGATTCAACCGCACCCCGGCACGAGCGCGTCGCCAGGTCCCCCGCGAAACGCCGGAACAGATCCAGACGCGCCGCCGTCGTCGGCCCACGATCACCCGCGTCCCCGGCCCGCTCATAGAACCGCTGGCGAGGCTCACCGTCTTCCTCGACAAACAGCACCGACCCGCGCCGCGCGATCCCGGCATTGTCGTAGATCCGCGAGACCCTCCCGTTGAGTTCGCCGAATGACAACTCCCGCGCCATCGCGAGAAGCTGCGCCTGGGTCATGCTCACATCGGGCACGGCGGTGCCGATCGACGCGATCACCGCCGTCACGATCGCACCAGATTGAGATCGAACCGCCGGGCCGTCATGCGCGCGAGAGAATCCGCCACGTCCGGATGGTACGAGAGCACGCCGACCGCCGCCCGCGCGATCGCCGGAACCCGCAGGAGCGCGCTCGCCGAGGCGCAAAGCCCCCGCCGCTCGCGCACGATCTCCCGATGAGCGCGTTCCCACGCTCCGATGAGCCCATCGTCCCAGCACCGCGCCGCACGCTGCGCGATCGCCGCCACGCGCGCTCCCGACGCCAGCGCCCATCCGATCCCCTCGCCGGTGATGGGCTCCAGATACCCCGCCGCGTCGCCGACCACGAACACACGCCGCGCGCCGAGCCGACGCCTGCGACTCACCAGCGTCGGCGTGCCGACCCACGACGCCTCGCCCACGCCCTCGATTCTCATGCCGTTCTGCTCGGCGATCGACGCGATCACCGCGCCCACGCCGCCGGCACGCCGCACGCTCCCTGGATTCACCGCCCCGGCAACGTCGATCGCGCCGCTCTCGACCCGCGCGATACCGACGTACCCCTCGCGCCCGAGCCCCAGTTCGACGACGCCGCGCTCGATCTCGCTCGCTTCTGCGCTGAGCAGCGTTCCAACGCCGATCGCCCCGCGCCGCCGGCGGACCCGACGCCCCAACACGCCGTCGAGCAGATGCCCGCCGAGCCCGTCGGCGACGATCAGCACCCGCACCGAAATGCTCGAAACGCCGTCATCGTCACGAACAGCGAGAACGACGCGATCCTCGCGAGTTTCGAGTTCCGTCGCGAGCGTCCGATCGCAGAACGTCGCCCCCGCGTCCCGTGCCGCGTTCATCATCGCCGCGTCCAACGCCCCGCGCGACAGAATCCGCCCATCCCCGAGACGCGCACGCACCGACCTCTGTCCCGCGCGTAGCATGACCGTGCGCTGTGCGATCGCCCGCTGCGCGTCAAGCACCGACCCAAGCCCCATCTGCTCCAGCGTCGCGCACGCCGCCCCGCTCAAACAGCACCCGCAGACCTTCTCCCGCGGAAACGCCTTCCTGTCGATGAGCACCGTCCGCAGCCCGCGCAGCGCGCACTGCTGCGCCGCCGCCGACCCCGCCGGCCCCGCACCCACGACAACGACGTCGGCGATCTCCATCGCCCCTCTCATGTCCCGCCCGCCGTGGAACATGGCGTCTCCGTAGATCGGCTCTCCGAGCCGATGCGGTGAACCAACACTCCGGGCCGGTGCGCGACCGACTCAGCGGCCCGGAGAGCCGATCTACGCCTCGGCACGCTCACCCAGCACCGCCAGAACCCGCGCCAGAATCTCCTCGGGCTCGGCCATCCGCCCCGCGCCGATCGTCCGGCACGCCTGCCACCCAGTCCCCGGCTCGATGATCTTGAACCCGTCCGCCCGTAGCGTCTCGACGTTCCGCCGCGTGCTGGCCTGCTCCCACATCTGCGCGTTCATCGAGGGCGCAAGCAGCACCGGCGTCCGCTCCCGATCGACCGCGCTCAGGATCAACGACACCGCGTCCGGCACGAACCCGTGCGCCAGCCGCGCCAGCATCTCCATCGTGCACGGCGCGACCACCGCGCAGTCCTGCGATTGCGCCAGCGCGATGTGCTGCGGATCGCTGCTCTCGATGTGCTCAAAGGGCGAGGTGTAGACCGGCCGCCCCGACAGCGCCTGGAACGTCAGCGCTCCCACGAAGCGCGTCGCCGACTCGCTCATCGCGACCGTCACCTCGCCGCCCCGCTGGGTCAGCCGGCTGACGAGCGTGCAGACCTTGTACGCAGCGATCCCGGCGCACACCCCCACGAGGATCCGCCTGCCATCCAGCTCGCCCGTCGCCATAGGTCGTCCGCCTGCCCCGCCCTGGGCCGGCCGGAAGCCTCACGCTCCCGGCGGAACCGCTAGAGCAGCGCCTCTTCCTCGACCGCCGATCCGCTGCCGCTCGTATCGAACGTCAGCGTGATCTTGTCCTGCATGATCTCCTCGATCACCAGCTCGAGGTCGCTGCGCCCGTCGCGCTCCACCAGCGGGCGTGCCCCATCGAGCAGCTCCACAAGCCTCCGCTGGATCAGCGCGCACAGCTTGAACCGCCCCCCGGCTTTGGCCACGAGCTCATCGGTCTTCAATGCTTCGATCATCAAGGTCTCCGCTCGCGCGAGCCCACCTGCCCGCTTTGAGCCCCTATTCTAGACCGCGATACACGAGGATTCTCACCCATATGCCCCACACCTTCGCCATCGGCGACAAGGCCCTCAACCCCGCCAGACCCGACTGGGGCGTCGGTACCGTCACCAGCGTCAGCGCCCACGTCGCCAACGGCAAGCAAGGCCAGCGCCTCACCATCCGCTTCGACGGCGCGGGACTCAAGACCGTCTCCACCGCCATCATCGACCTGACAACGCCGCCCGTTGCCTCCACCGGCGTCACCGTCGCCGACCTCACCGCCCTGCCCGCGAGCGTCCTTGACACCGCCGCCCCGCTCGCCCGCCGGCTCACGTCGGCAACCGAGTGGTACCGCTTCCGCCGGGGCGACCGCCAGGCCCTTGACTGGGCGATCCAGAAACTCGCCATCGCCGACCCCCTCAGCGTCCTCTCTCGCGAGCAGCTCCACGAGGCCCGCGAAGGCTTCTTCCGGAGCCTCGATCACATGATCGCGGACCTCGCAAGGGATCTTGGGCGCAAGGACCCCGAGGCGCTGGCGACCCTGCGCGACACCGCCCCACCCGCCGCGCAACCGTTCATCCAACAGCACGCCGGCCGTTGATTCCACGCAACATCCCGGCACACTCCCACTGGGCCGGTTGACCCCATGCCTCGACTCGCGAGGCCAAAATCGCCCCGCGGACGCTGAGAATCCCCATATTCTCGGCCCCGTTTCACGCTGGCACGCCGACCGGCGTGAGGCAAGCCGCTTGTACCCCTCTCTCTTCACATATCCCAAAGACACGACAAGAGGAGAGATGCCATGACCGACCGCGACTTTCACAGCAAGATCGGCGAACTCATCGAAGAGATCACCGAGCTCCCGCAGGCCGACCGCCAGCGCCTGCGGAAGATCGCCGAGGAGGCCAAGACCCGCCACGCCAAGATGTGCGAGCTCCTCGGCGGGCTCCAGCAGTCGCTCGATCACCTGCGCCTCAGCGTCAAGTACCTCGTCTTCGACCTCGAGGCGACCCGGCGCGAGAATGAGTACCTCCGCAAGCTGCTCGAGGGCCCCAACCAAGCTGAGGGCTCCTGACACACGCCGCCCGCCCTCTCAGCCCGCCGCCGAACCGTTGGTCGATCGCCCCAACCGCGGCTATCCTCGCATGCCCGGAGCGGTGCCCGAGCGGCTTAAGGGGCCGGATTGCTAATCCGGTGTACGGCGTAAGCCGTACCGAGGGTTCGAATCCCTCCTGCTCCGCTTGAACTCAGCGGCGGGTGCCATGGACGATTTCTCACGAAGGCCCAAGCCGGAGCAGCACTCTGGTGTTGTAGATGGCGACTTTGGCGGTCACCCATCGCCAACGCCGAGAGCCTGATCCGGCCCGAAGACGGCTGTCCCAACTGCGGCGAGCGCGACGCGGACCGGCTGGTCTGGCGCAACGATGAGACGATCCAGTGCCAAGGATGCGGGGCGGTCTATCGCCCGGGCTTGGTCGTCGGGTCGTCCGGCGGCTCGGGGACCAAGCCCTCATCCACCAGACCGACCGTGCCGGTGTTGCCGAGCAGCCGGTCCAGCTCCTCTCAGTCGAACCCCAGCAGGTCCATGTCGAACCCGGCCTCGCGGAGCCCTTCCAACTCAAGGGGCAGCAGGCCATGGTCCCACTCGGCGATGGAGGCCGACTGGTTGTCGGCGACGTAGACCGGGACCCGTTCCAGACCCAGCTCCTTTGCGGCCTTCCACCGGGTATGGCCGACAATGATCACGCCTTCGCCGTCCATAACCACGGGCTGGCGGAATCCGAACTCGCGGATGGAGCGGGCCACGGCATGCACCGCCGAGTCGTTCTTCCGTGGGTTGTCGTTGCAAGGCCGGATGTCGTCCAGAAGTCTCTGCTCGATCTTCATTCGAACGCCTTCCGCAGCGCGCTGAACGGATTCCATACATTATGCGATCGAACCGCTGACATTTCCTCTGGATAACCGGGCTCGGAGAGTCGTTGAGTGAGGGATTGGAAAAAGCCCAAGTGTGACGACGATCCAAGGACGGCCAGTTGGATCTTGGGTAAGGAACCGCTGGAAACGGAGAGCGCGTTTACGGGCCGCCTGCGAGCGATGGATCGATGACCCGTTCATCGTCGCTCGGCAGACCATGGAGTGGACGTGAGATCAGTGGGATGAGGCCCGCGACGCCTATCTCACCAAGCTGTCCGGCTATCACCGAGGGTCACGCGAGCCCGCACGATCGCGCAGATTGAACGAGGGCGATCGTGGAGCAGTGGGGGGCTGCCGTCCACCGCGCAATCACGGCCGCGGCTCAGTTGTGTGCCGGCCTCTCGTGCCGATGCACAAGTGCGTGCCGGTGTTCCCACCGGAGAGTGACCGCGACCTTAGGGTGCCGGCCCCAAAGTCCTGTCTGTGAGCATGTCTTTGCGCTTGTGTAACGAAATTCTCAGAAATGCCGCTGCGCGCAGAACTCCGATCTGATAGGGTGCGAACACAAGTGGTCGTTCGCGCTGTGGCGGACGGGATCGAAAGAGCAGCAAGTCCGCACAACCTGGTCATCGGACACCGAACGGCATCGCCGCGTTCGTGATGCTGGTGTGCGCGAGCGATTCATGTCCGAGGGTGTGTGCGTCCCTCTAAATGATGTAGGGGTGCAATCATGCGGTCTGAACTATTGGAAAGAGCCTCGGTAGGTCACCACCGGGCTGCACGCATGCTTCCGGCGCTCGTTGGTATTGCCGGCGTCGGGTCGCTCATCACGCTGGGCGTCATGAGTTCGGCCGAATCCTCCCATGCGGCCGTGCCGGCCGCGTTGCCCACGTTCCTGGCGGCGGCTGTCGCGGTGGACCCTGCGGCGCCGATCGCCGAGCGCCTGGGCCTGACCGCCGAGGTGGCCACGGCGTCGGGCTGCACGGCGGGAGATGCCCAGGCGCTCATCACGGCCATCGAGTCCAATCAAGCCGCTGTTCTGGAGATCGCCGCGCTGGATGAGGATGTGCGCGCCGCGGGATCCGAGCTGGTCGCGGCGTTGGCGGAGCTCGATACAGAACCGCTCAATCAGACATACATGGTCCGAGTTCAAGCCGCGAAAGAGCGGCTGTCCTTCGTAGAAGAACAACTGAACAGTGCTCTTGATGCTCTTCGCGATGCCGCGCTCGCGGCGGTCGGCAGCGATGTGAGGCTGCTCTGCGAGCGGTGCGTGGGCCACGCCGGCACCACGGCGCCGGTGGAGTGTCGGGTGCTTCCCTGGGATGCCGAGTCGCTGGGGCGACTCGAACTTGCCCTCATCGCAGAGCGTCGGGCGACGCGGATGAACAGGGACCTGGCGGACGAGGACGCCGAGGTCATCGATCGGGCCCGCAGCGATCCCGGCGTCATTCACGCCAGGGTCAACCTGGACAGCCATTTGGCCTCCGTCCATGCCGTGTACGACGCCGCGCGCTGATCGACACCATAGCAACGTGTGTAGCCGAACGTTCAGCATCCAAGACACGGAATGAAGTCGCATGGAGCAAGCACGCACCAACCTGGACATTCATCTGGGCGCCGTCCGCGCGGTCTATGACCGCTGGCGTTCCTGATCCAGAGATCGCCCCATTAACACTTTGAATGCAGGTTCTTGAGAGAAACGACTCGCAGGGAGAATGCGATGAGCAAGCACGAAAGTCGATCTGGACGTGGCGGGCGAGGCTCTGAGTACCCGAGGATTGGATGCGCGGGGCTTGTCGCGTTTGGTTCAGTAATGGCCATCGCCGCCGGTGCGGCTTCCGGCCAATGCACATGCATCTCGGATCCGGATGCGGTTTCAACGTACGAGTTCTGTGAGTCGAACGCCGACTACGACAGCGATGGAGACGTCGACTCTCAAGACGTTGTAGGCTGGTTCTACGAGTCTCAGGGCTGCGGAGACAGCCCGGATCTGAGCGATTCGGTGACCACGCAGGGCAGGCAGAACATCCGCGACGGCATCGTCGAGATGATGAACCTGTGGATTCGGTACTACGTCATCGGCGGGAGCGGCGCGCCGGCCGGTCCCAACGCAGACGAGCCGTTGTGCTCGGACGCAACGGAAGCGGCGAGTGGGCTCTTCCTGAGTGAACTCGGTGAGCTTCCGGATGGCACGGACCTGGACGAGATAGTTCCGAACGAGCCCGCGTGCCAGACGCCCGATCCCGACGACGTGGACCTGCCGGGTGGACCCGGGCCATTCTATTGTGCCGGGATCAACTGCGATCTCGACGGTCCGACTGGACCGCTTCCTCCGGGCGGCGGTTGCGACACAGTGGCATGCGAGGACATTTTCGTATGCACGGGCATCAACTGCCCGCCGCCTCCAGACGGCACATATCCCGATGGTCCGATCATCGTGGACATGCCGAATCCGCCAACAACAGCCCCGCCGACCCCGCCGGGGGATGGTGACTATCCCCGCGATGAGGAGGATGAGCCAGACTATGGGCCACACTGGTTCCCGCCGGGATGGGAACCGCCGGACGACGATGACGATGATCCAAAGAGCAATCCGCCGAAGGATGACCCCCCGCCGGACGATGATGACGATCCGGAGGGACCAGATGATCCGCTGCCTCCGGAAGACGGCGACGATCCTTCGGATTGCGACGATGATCCTGGCCAGGGCGGCGACAACGAGGTCGCAGAGAACCCGGTCAATATGGTGACCGGTGACAAGGTTGAATCCGTCACCGATCTGACGGTTCCAGTAACCGGTCCAGACTTTGTGCTCAGCCGGCACTACACGAGCGACCAGAACTACGCCGGTCCGAGCCTGGTCGGGCAGAACTGGCTGCTGTCTGTGTATTCGTGGCTGTGGATCGATGTGACCGCGAACACCGTGTCCGGTATTGGTCCCGTAGCAAGCCGTCACGGGCGCTACACATGGGACGCGACCAATGGCGTGTATCGCCCCGGCGGTCCTGGCAACGACTACGTCGAGCGTGCAACGGTTGCGGCGCACGGCGCGACGTGGCCGGTGTGGCGCTATGTGGACCCCGGCAAGCGCGAGGTCGACTATTACCGTGATAAGGATATAGGCGACGGTCCGGAAGTGAGCGATCCGGATTCGGCGCTCTTTGGCTTGATGCTCGAAGAACGCGATTATTACGGCAACGAACGGACGTACAAGTACAGGATCTACAACGGCGCCACGCACAAGAACGCGAGGCTGAGCCGCATCTTCATCAACGGCGATCCGGCGGGGCCGAACTATCCCGAGGCGGAGCTTCGCTTCGGCTATTACATCTTCTACGACGACACGACCCACCCGCTGCACGGCATGGTCGCCCGCATCCAGGTCATCCGGCGGAACAGCCAGAACGTCGAGGTCGAGACGCAGCGCGTCGAGTATTCCTACATGCACCCCGATACGCTCTTCCCCTCCCAGATCGGAACGGCCGGTGATCTGATGCAGGTCACGAAGTTCGTGCGCGTGGATGATTGGGACGGCACGCAGAACACATATTATCCGAGCTGGCCGCACAAGGTCTCGATCTGGCAGTACCGCTATCACGATGGGACGACGCCCAACACCGGCGATGAGCGCGCGGACACGTCGGGACAGCCGCACCAGCTCAAGTCGGTCTTCCGCCCCGAGCAGCTCGACTACTTCGCCCAGAAGATCCACCACGGCGACCACGGCGCACCGAGCCTGGCGACCCGCGACGCCGCGTATAGGCTGATGCTCCTGGCCGATACCGCCAACGCCTTTCACGACTACGAGGATCCGAACCGCCAGTACACAGTACTGGACTTGGCGTCCAAGGTCATCGGTTACGACAGTAACGGCCGTGTCGAAACCGAGTACCTGCAGTCCGAATGCGGCTGCGGTGGCGGGAACACCCAGGGGCTTCGCCAGACCTACTCCTACATCGACTGGGCGAGCGACGGCTGGGAGGTTGGAGGCCGGTCGATCAAGATCGAGGAGCACACCCAAAGCGGCACGGGCTACACGGATCTGTACCGCACGATCTACTACGACATGGCTCCGCAGAGCGGCTCGGACGTGCCGTATCTGGAGACCAAAGCGGTCGTCGAACCCAGTCCCGGCAATCGAGAGTGGGCGTGGCACTTTGAGTATGGCACCAACCGGAACATGACCGAGAAGTGGATGCCTTCGGCCATCTCGGACTACACGCCTGCCGTCCATCAAACCTCCGCGCCCTCGGTGACGGCGAAGACGGGACAGACGGACAACGGCTTGGTCTACGCCTATACCTACACGAGCGACAACAGGAGGGCGACGTGGTCGGTGCGCAACGGGGCGAACGGCACGGACGAACTCCTGCGCAGACGGGAGTATCCGACTGTTGATGGGGTGAATGAGCGGACCTACTTCCCCAAGATGTTCCAGCGGTTCCGGACAAGCGCGTATACTCCTGGGACCGCTCCGTCCACGGATAACGATGACATCGAGACGGTCTGGTTCGAGTACCAGTTCCGAGGCAACGAGACCACGAGCCACCAGCTCGCGTGGCGGCGGACGATGGTCGAGGCCGAGGATCCCGAGGAGAACGGCCCCGAGACCGGAACGACGCACGCGGGCAACATCGTGTACGAGTCATATGGCGCCTATGACCAGGAGGGCCGTCTTCGCTGGATCCGGCGTGAGGACAACACGCTCGTGGCGTATGAGTACGACGATCGGACGGGGCGGCGGATCAAGCGGATCCACAACGGCGACCCGGCGAACCTGACCGCCTCGGAATACGAGCTGACCGGCATCTCGACCGACTGGGGTAAGGAGGGCGGCCTGCTCATCCCCGGCGGTGAGTTGACGTATGAGTGGACGCGGGATCTGCTCGGCAGGATCATCGAGTGGATCGAGCCGGGGAGCGTCAAGACGCTGACGCACCGGGTTTTCCGCCAGATGGACCTGGGCGGCCTGAACGATCGGCCTGGATCGTGCTACTACCAGGAGGTCATGATCCCGCACAAGATCTCCGCGACGGAGTTCTTCGGGCCGGGGCGTGTGTACGCGACGGATCCGGGCGGTAGGATCGTTGCGCGCAGCGAGTTCACGATCGACGGCACGCAGACCTACGCGGCGAGCAACTACCAGCTCCTGCTTGAAACGGAGATTGCACGCAAGACCTATGCGCACGCGCTGAGCGGTCTGCTGGAGCGCGGGCGGGTGTGGCACGACGTGATTCGAGATTCGTTCTACGACACGACGTACACCTACGACACACTCGGCCGCATGGAAGAGGCGACGTTCCCGAACAGTTCGGTGGTCAAGGTCG
The DNA here is from genome assembly GCA_029260315.1 of Phycisphaerales bacterium. GTDB lineage: Bacteria > Planctomycetota > Phycisphaerae > Phycisphaerales > UBA1924 > S146-42. Next base: position 13,946 of record JAJDDM010000087.1, read on the forward strand.
AGGCGTACGACGTGCTGAGCAGGCCGACCTCGGTCGCGGCGGGCACGACGACGCAGACCCCAGTCACGATCGTTGAGTACTTCTTCGACGATCCGGATACGGACAGTACGCCCGAGCAAGGGACGGGTAATGGCAGACTGAGCTGGATGGCTTTCCACATGGGCGAGCAAGCGACGCCCAACGAGGCGGGCGTGACGCCGACGGATGTGCGCCGGATCTTCCGGACGTACGACTTCCGCGACCGGCTGCTGGTCGTGCAGAACCCCGAGGCGCCGCACGCGGCCCTGGCGTACGACAACCTGAGCCGCGTGGTCAGGTCGGCCGTGTTCGACCAGGCGCCGAGCGACGTGGACCAGACGACGGGGCGCGGGGCGCTGACGATCGCGCGCTACAGCCAGCGGGGCCTGCCCTACTCCGGCGGCCAGGCGATCGATCCAGCTCTTTCCAGCCCGACGTTCATCGAGTCGCACGCGTGGTTCGATGAGTTCGGACGTGTGCTCGCCCAGTACGGGCCCAACAGCCCCGGCACGAAGGCCCAGCGCGACGGGCACGGCCGGCCGACGACGATCTGGATCACCGATCGCGCGGGCGATCCTGCGCCGGATCCGACGGGGATTACTACAGACTACGCCGCGGCGATAAGCGTGACCGACGATCATGTGCTGGAGCAGTACGCGCTTCGGTACACGAGCGAGGATCGGGCGGACCTGGTCACCGAGCGGGTGCGCGACCACGACGCCGACGCGACCAAGGTCGGGGCTCTGGACGACACGACCTCGGTCGTGAGCTACCAGCGGAAGGTCTACGACGATGCTCGCCGCATGATCCGTGACGTGAACTATGGCACGAACACGACCGGATTTGTCTCCGGAGGCGCCGAACCCACATGGACGCCCGGCAGCGTGCCGGACTGGGACGATATCGGCAACGAGAGCTTGATCATCCGGGCGATCGCCTACAACGAGCGCGGATTGATCGACAACACGTTGGATCCGCTCGGTCGCAAAGCGAGGTTGTTCTACGACGATCTCTCGCGGACCGTCGGCGTCATCGAGAACCAGATCGACGGCAATCTGAACTGGAGCGGGCTGCTGGGGCGGTGGGTCGCGCTGAATATCAACGACACGGAACCTGACAAGGACCGAGCCACGAGCTATCTCTACGACGGCGTCAACAACGTCACCAAGGAGATCGCCCATGTGCCCGACGGCACGACCGAGACCGTCCAGATCACCGAGTACACCTACGGCGTGACCAACGGCCTCGCGACGAACAACATGGACTCGCTGGTCGGCTTCAACCATCTGCTCTCCAAGATCACGCTGCCCGATGCCGGCGAGATCACCCTGGCGTACAACCGCCTGGGCGAGATCCGCGGCCAGCAGGACCAGAACGGCACGATCCACCACATCGATCGCGATCTGCTCGGCCGAGTGGTCAACGACAACGTCGCGGCCTTCGGCACGAACATCGACAGCACGATCGACCGGCTTGACGTGGTGTACGACCTGCTCGGTCGTCTCGAACGTGTCGATTCTGTTGGAACTTCGACGGTGCTCAACGCCGCGGAGTTCACATACACGCCCTTGTGGCAGGTCGAGCGGATCTTCCAGGACCACAACAGCGCGATCACACGCACCGGCACGACGCCGACCGGCGACACCCGCGTCGTGCGGTACACCTACACCAACTCGGCCATCGCCAATGACAACCACAGCCGGTACGCGTCGATGGTCTACCCGGACGGCACGTCGATGGGGTACCACTACGACGGGAACTTCGGGATCGACGACGCGATCAGCCGGCCGACGCGTCTGTCGCTTTCGAGCGTGAGCATCGTGGAGTACGAGTTCATCGGCCTGCAGACCCCTGCGATCGTGGACTACGTCCAGCCGGACGTGCAGCTGGACCGCACGGCGTCGAACGACGGCAAGCGGCGGTATCAGACGACGCAGACCCAGGCCGCG